>CAYFTI010000007.1:0-33966 GCA_964346065.1 uncultured Hyphomicrobiaceae bacterium | reverse complement strand
AGCAGGATCTGCAGCATGTGGATGATGCGGCAGGAGTGGAAGCCGTTGGAGTGGGCCGAAATCCCGCGCATGGCGTGCATCGAGATCGGCCGGCCGATCATCTTCTCGTGCTTGCGGCCCGCCCAGTCGGTCCAGGGGATGTCGAGCACGACTTCCTCTTCGAAGGCCGCGTGCGCCAGTTCGGCGGCGATTCGGCGGATGGTGTCGGCGGGCACCTGCGTTTTTTCGGCGACGGCCTCGGGCGAATAGGCGTCGTCCAGAAAGCGCGCGGCGAGAAGCTGAAATGATGGCACCGCCTTGCGCCCGTCCGGCAATTCGCGCTCGCCCGCAAGCGCCGGCGCGATGTCAGGCAGGTTGGCGTTGACCAGCCCGCCGGAGTGGTGGTCCCAGGCCAGCGGGTTGCCGTCGGCGTCGCGCGCAAACAGGCCATCATCGGCTGCGCCAGGGTCCTGGATCACCAGCCACGGCGCGTTCGTGTAGCGCACGAGATAATCGGCGTCGAACTTGTCCGCGTTCAACAATTCGTGGATCAGCGCGGCGACGAACAGCCCGTCCGTGCCCGGCTTGATGCCGACCCATTCGTCCGCGATCGCCGAATAGCCGGTGCGCACCGGGTTGATCGAGACGAATTTCCCGCCGCGCTTTTTCATGTTGCCAAGCGCGATCTTCAGCGGGTTCGACGCGTGGTCCTCCGCCACGCCGAACAGCATAAAGTAGCGGGTGTGCTCCCAGTCCGGCTCGCCGAACTCCCAAAACGCGCCGCCGAAGGTATAAAGCCCGGCCGCGGCCATGTTGACCGAGCAGAAACCGCCATGCGCCGCGAAATTCGGCGTGCCGTATTGCTGGGCGAACCAGCCGGTGAGCGCCTGACTCTGGTCGCGGCCGGTGAATAGGGCGAAGCGATCGGGCGCGGTGGCGCGCGTCTCGGCCATCCATTTGGTGGCAAGCTCAAGCGCCTCGTCCCACGAAATCTCCTTGAACGTCCCGGAGCCGCGTTCGCCCACGCGCAGCATCGGCGCGCGCAGCCGGGCCGGCGAATAATGCTGCATGATACCGGCCGAGCCTTTGCCGCACAGCACGCCCTTGTTCACCGGATGGTCGCGGTTGCCCTCGATATAGCGAACCGTGCCGTCCTGCAGGTATACTTTGATCCCGCAGCGGCAGGCGCACATGTAACAAGTCGAAGTCTTGATCTCGTCGGCGACTTTGAGAGAGGTCGGGACGGCGGGTTCACCCATGAGGCGTTGTCAATCTCGGTTGGTGTATGGCTGGCCGTGTAAGCAGGACGTCGTCCCCGGCCATTCCAGTAGCATGATCGATGCCCGGGATCTTGCACAATTTTGCCGGTGCTGGCAAAGGGCCGCAGCTTGGCTCGAGGGCCTCGCTTGCCGCCGCGCGCGCCTGGTTCACTCTCCGGAGAGTGGTGTTTCGCCGAGCGGTTAGGCTAATATGTGGATGCCGCGCGTGATCTGCGCCATTGTGAGATCGACGGTTTGGGATGTACCGAAAATGGCTGATATGCAACTCGATACGACCGGGCTGACCTGTCCTTTGCCGATCCTGAAGGCAAAGAAGGCAATCAAGCGCGTTCCGGCAGGTGGAACGCTGGAAGTGATCGCCACCGACCCCGGCGCAGTCGAGGATTTTGAGACATTTTGCCGCGTCAGCGGCCACGCACTTGTGGAGTCCAGCGAGGACGATGGCGTCTTTCGGTTCCTGATCCGCCAGGCGGGCTAAGCAACTGGACTTATGAGGTCAATTTTTCCGAAACGCTGCGGACGCGGCCAAGCCGGCGATGATGGCGATTATCACGCCGGCGATGCCGTAAATCAGCGAGTTCTGGTAGGCCAGATTGAAGATGAAACGCTCCAGCCCCTGTTTCTGGATGCGCAAATCGGTTTCATGTGTGTCGAGCAGTTCGCCATTACGGAACAGGAAAATTTCGACAGCGTAGTCACCAACAGGCACGTTGGCTGGTAGCGAAACGGTGGCCCGGAACAGGCTGCGACTGATGAAGGCGACCGCGAAGGCCTTCTCCCGGTACAGCTTCTGGTCTTCCTTGATGCGCACAAGGGCCTTTCTGAAGGCTTCCTTTTCATCGGCGGTTGGCGCCTGTTGCGCGTCCACGAGTTCGAAGCGCAGGTTCTCGAACCCCAGCTTGTGTTTCTCCAGGAGTTGTTGCGGCGCGATCTCTTCCAGCGGGCGCGTCGACAGCACGGCATAATACTGCGGCACCTGCGTAAACACCCGGGCCGCCTGGTTCACCCACAGCCCGACGACGCGATCCTTTTGCCGCACCACCGTGGGCTCGTCCGGACCGCGAATGACGATGGCGAGGTCGTACAGATTGTCCTCGGCCGAGCGCTGCCGGCTGTGATCGACAGCACCGAACACAACGACCTGTATGCCCGCGAAGTCCGACTCGATGCCGATTTGACGCGAGGATACGTCTGCCTCGACGCGCTCCTGAAAGCCGCCGGGCTGGGCGCTGACAGGGGGGCTTACCGCGACCAGGCCGGCCATGCACACAAGGACGAGACGCAGGATCAATTCATCCCTCCAATGACCGGGCCAATGGAATAAAGCTCCGCAGGTTCGAGCACGAGCGAGAAAAACAGGCGCACCGCAACACCGAGCACAAGGATCGCCAGGAGCGCGCGAAGCTGGTCGCCGCGCAGCTTTTGTCCTGCCACAACGCCGAATTGCGCGCCGATCACGCCGCCGACCATCAGGAGCAGGGCGAGGATGACATCGACCGTCTGGTTGGTCGTCGCGTGCAGGATCGTCGCGAAGGCGGTGACGAAAATGATCTGAAACAGCGAGGTGCCGATGACGACGTTGGTCGGCATCCGGAGCAGATAGATCATCGCGGGCACCATGATGAAGCCGCCGCCCACGCCCATGATCGAGGCAAGCAAGCCAACCAGCAGACCCAACAGCAGTGGCGGGATCGCGCTGATGTACAGCTTCGAGCGCTGGAAGCGCATCTTGAATGGCAGGCCGTGGATCCAGCCATGCTGGCCGGGCCGGCGCCGTGACGGCGCAGTGCCGGTGCGCGCCTTGCGCAGCGCGTTCACGCTTTCGATCAGCATCAGGATGCCGACCGCACCGAGGAAGATGACGTAGAGCAGGGCGATGATCAGTTCGATCTGGCCGGTTTCGCGCAGGATCTTCACGAGCTGCACGCCGCCTGCCGTCCCGATACCGCCGCCGATCAGGAGCACGGTGCCCATTTTCAGATCGACGTTGTTGCGCCGCCATTGCGCCAGCGCTCCGGAAACGGACGAAGCGACGATCTGATTGGCCTCCGTAGCTACTGCCACAGCCGCGGGCACGCCGGAGAAAATCAGCAGCGGGGTCATCAGGAAGCCGCCCCCAACGCCGAACATGCCAGAAAGAAACCCAACGGCCGCACCCATTCCGATGATGGTCAGCATGTTGACTGACAGTTCGGCGATCGGCAGGTAAATCTGGAACATGTGTGCTGCGGCGCTGTTGTGGCGTTCTTGGCTCGTTTTGCGAGCGCGCGGCGCGAAGAGGCGGTGCCAGCGTGGCGTGCGACGAACCGCGCGTGCGTCAAGGTATTAGGCGTGTAGCCTTGAGACGCAACTCGAAAAGCGGAAAAGTGTTGATTTGCCGCCGTGCAGCAGGACCCGGCCAAATTGTCGCAGGCATTCCGGCCAGCCATGCCGATCAGCGACGGACCGATTTTCGCCAAGCTCGGGCGGTAGCGCCGAGTGCGTGAAACAAGACGCCGGCCTGGGCAAGGACCCGGTGTGGCACCTGCAAGGAGACAGCAATGAGCGGAATACGCATTTTACTGGCGGCGCTGGCGAGCCTGGCAATATTGTACCCATCGGCTGGGGAGGCGCGCGATAACGGGCGTGTGGAAATTGGTTCGCTGACCTGCCGGATCGATGGTGGCGCGAGCTTCGTCTTCGGCTCGACGCGCAATCTCAGCTGCAAGTTCGAATCGGTCAGCGGCGCGGAACCGGAATATTATGACGGCCAGATCAAGCGGTTCGGGCTCGATATTGGCGTAACCGGCGAGACCGTGATGGGCTGGGCGGTCTTCGCTCCGACACGCGGGCTGGACGATTACGCGCTTGCCGGCACATATTCCGGCGTGGCCGCGGACGCCTCGCTCGGGCTTGGGGCCGGGGCCAAGGTGCTCGTCGGCGGTTCAAACGACACCATCTCGCTGCAGCCGCTGAGCTTTCAGGGCCAGTCCGGGGTAAACCTTGCACTGACAGTTGCCCAGCTCCGGCTGCGCCCGGCACCGTAACGCGCAACGCCGGCGCTGCCTCTCGGGCAGCAGCGAATGAACGGATGAGGTTATGAGCAATTTTCGTATCGGCGTGATCGGTGCATCAGGTTACACCGGCGCGGATCTCATTCGCCTGGCCGCGGCCCATCCGCATGTCGAGATTGCCGCTTTGGCCGCCGGCACGCATGCCGGGCGGAGCCTTGCGGAGGTGTTCCCGCACCTTGCGCTCATCGACGCACCCCCGCTCACAAGCGCGGACGAGACCGACTGGGGCGGCTGTGATGCCGTGTTCAGCGGGCTACCGCACGGTGCCGCACAGGATATCATCAAGACGCTGCCGGCGGGCTTGCGCATCATCGATATGTCGGCCGATTTCCGGTTGCGCGATCCCTCGGTCTACGGGCAGTGGTACGGGCGCTCGCATGACGCCGCGGAGCTGCTTGGTGAAGCGGTTTACGGACTGAGCGAGCATTATGGAGCGCAGATTGCCAAGGCTCGGCTGGTGGCGTGTCCGGGGTGTTATCCAACCGCGGTGCTGCTTTCACTCCTGCCGCTGGTCGGTGAAGGCCTGATCGATGCCGGGGACATCATCATCGATGCCAAATCGGGCATCTCGGGTGCGGGCCGCGCGCTCAAGCAGAACACGCTGTTTGCCGAGGCGGGCGAAGGGCTTTCTCCTTACGCGATCGGGGCGCACCGTCACGGGCCGGAGATCGACCAGGAGATCAGCCGGGCCGCCGGCCGTGAGGTGACAACGAGCTTTACGCCACACCTCGTACCCATGAGCCGCGGCGAGCTTGTTACCTGCCATGTCCGGCTGGCAGGCGGGGCCGGCGCCAACGACCTTCGCAAGGCGCTGGACCGGCAGTATCGTGACGCGGCTTTCGCGCATGTCATGCCGGAGGGGCGTGTTCCTGCCACGCAGCATGTGCGCGGATCGAACCATTTCATTGTCAACGTATTCGCCGACCGGTTGCCGGGCCGGGCAATCGTGATCGGGGCGCTGGACAATCTCGTGAAGGGGTCGGCGGGCCAGGCGCTGCAGAACTTCAACCTGATGTTCGGTCTGCCGGAAACCACGGGGCTGGGGCAACTCCCGCTTTTTCCATAGAAAAAGGCGGCGCCGAAAGACGCCGCCTTCTTATTTCCAGTCTGCGACAGCCCTTAGCTGGTGGAGCCGGGTATCACCACCGTGTCGATCACGTGGATCACGCCATTGGAAGCGGCCACGTCTGGCATCGTCACGGTTGCGCCGTCGACCTTTACACCGTCGGTGCCGTCAACGGAGAGCTTGGAGCCCTCGACCGTCTCAACTTCAAGCTCTTTGCCCTGCACGTCGCCAGCCATCACCTTGCCGGGGACAACGTGATAGGTGAGGATCGAGGTCAGCTGATCCTTGTTCTCTGGCTTCAACAGATCCTCGACAGTGCCATCCGGCAGTTTGCTGAAAGCCGCGTCGGTCGGGGCAAACACGGTGAATGGACCTTCGCCCTTCAGCGTTCCAACGAGACCGGCAGCATCGAGCGCAGCAACAAGCGTCTCGAACTCACCAACGGCCTTGGCTGTTTCGACAATATCCTTCTTCGCCATCGTATCACCGGCGTGAGCGGCCGGGGTGGCGACGAATACAAGCGCCATCGCAAGCGCAAGATTACGCAGAATCGACATCTTCTCCTCCTAGGTCTGGATACAAGTCAACGAATTCGGCATCGCCACAGTTCCACCTTCTTTTTGCTCGTCTTTCGACAAACATGAACAATCTGTAATGAAGGCAGAGTCGTTCTTCGAGCGGATGCGCGATGCTGAACTGAGTACGGCGCTCTTCTTCGTCAAGATCACTCGTCTGTGAGCGAAAGTCAATTTGGCCGGTTCACGGTTTCGTGAGGTGTTCGTGAGCGAACATGCCGGAGGTGGCTCTGCGGTCTATAGCCCAATGGACAAATGATCCGGCTGCGTCTAAGGCACGTATGCTCGTCCAACCAATTTGTTTTCCGCGAGAGTAAATGAGCTATCCCCCGCTGCGGATTGGCGTCATCGGGACCGGCGTGTCCGGCCTGAGTGCCGCTTGGCTGCTTTCCAAACATCACAGCGTAACCCTGTTCGAGCGCGAGGCTCGGCCGGGTGGTCACTGCAATACAATCGACGTTCATGCTCCTGAGGGCATGCGCAGCATCGATACCGGCTTTATCGTCTACAACACGCAAAGCTACCCGAATCTGATGGCGTGGTTCGACCATCTCGGCGTGCAGTGGGCCCGCACGAGGATGTCTTTCGCCGTCTCGCTTGACAACGCGCGCATCGAATATTCGAGCAACGCGCCGCTGGGGCTGATCGGCAATACACGCAATGCGTTGCGCGGGGCTCACTGGCGCATGCTTCGCGATGTGACCCGTTTCTTTCGGGTGGCCCGTCAGGATCTTGCGTTGCAATCGCTGGGCGACGTTTCGCTTGGTACCTATCTTGCGCAGCGCGGCTTCGGCCAAGGCTTCGTCGACCGTCACATCCTGCCCATGGCGTGCGCGATCTGGTCAACGCCGGAGGAGCATGTTCTCGACTTTCCCGCTGCCGCCTTCGTGCGCTTTTTCGCCAATCACGGCCTGCTCCAGGCGTTCGCCCGTCCCGGATGGCGCACTGTCGAGGGGGGCAGCCGTACTTATGTCGACAAGGTCCTTGCGGACTTTCGCGGCGACGTTCGCTTGAATGCGCCGATCAAGCGCGTGAGACGCACGGCGAGCGGTGTCGAGGTGGAGGATGCACACGGCGCCCAACACAGCTTCGATCATGTTGTCATTGCAGCGCATGCCGATGATGCGCTTGGAATGTTGAGTGATGCCGATGCGGAGGAACGCCGCTTGCTCGGCGCCTTTCGCTATGCCGATAATACCGCGGTGCTGCATACGGACCGCGCCATGATGCCGCGCCGGCGCCGTCTGTGGGCGAGCTGGAACTACATTTCGGCTGGCAATCAAGGGGATCAGGCGCTTTGCGTCAGCTACTGGATGAACAGCTTGCAGCCGCTGCGTACCAAACAGGACTATTTCGTGACGCTGAACCCGGTAAAAGACGTCGATGACCAGCACGTCCTAGCCCGCATGAGGTACGCACACCCCATGTTCAACAGCGCGGCCATGGCAGCCCAGCCGGAATTATGGTCGCTTCAGGGGCGCCGGCGCACCTGGTTCTGTGGTAGCTATTTTGCTTACGGGTTCCACGAAGACGGCCTGCAAAGCGGTTTGGCCGTCGCTGAACAACTCGGCAACACGCGCCGGCCGTGGCATCTGGAAAATCCATCGGACCGTCTCAGCCTGCCGCGTGAGGACGAAAAGGTCGAATGACGACATCTGAACTGGCGGCGATCTATTGCGGCGAAGTGGTGCACGAGCGCCTGCGCCCGAAGCGTCACAAGCTGCGCTACAAGGTATTCTCGCTTCTGATCGATCTTGATCATATTACCGCGCTCGGCACGCGCTTCCGGCTGTTTTCACACAACCGCTTCAACCTGTTCAGCTTCCACGACCGCGACCATGGCCCGGGCGACGGGCAGGACCTGGCTGTCCACATCCGGGGGCTGCTTGCCCAGGCCGGCCTCACGGAGTATGGCGCTCGCATCCTTTTGTTGAGCTATCCGCGGATGCTGGGGTATGTGTTCAACCCGCTGAGCGTCTATTTCTGCCTGGACGGCATGGGCCGACTTGGTGCTATCGCTTATGAGGTCAACAACACGTTTCATGAGCGCAAGACATACCTGCTCGCGGCCGAAAGCGACGAGCAGGGCCGGAGCCTTTATCAGAAATGCGCCAAGAGCTTTCATGTGTCGCCGTTCAATACCGCGCGGGGCACCTACAGCTTTCACATTCAGCCGCCGGCGGCCCATGTGGGCATCGGCGTTGCCCTTCGCGATGAGCAGGGGCCTCTGATGCGGGCCCATTTCGCCGGGAGCCAGACGGCGTTCAATGACGCGGCGATGCTGAAGCTGGCGTTTCGCTATCCTTTGATGACGCTCAAGGTCATCGGGGGCATCCACCTGGAGGCATTCCGGCTGTGGTGGAAAGGCGTGCCGTTGGCGCGCCGCAAGCCCGCACCAGGCTATTCGGTGGATTTTGTTGCATCCGCGGCCTCACGCGCTGAACCCTTGAAGTTCGAAAATGCCATACGATCGTCCTGACAATACCGCTCCTCCCAGCCGCGAAAGTCTGCGTGCGCGCCTGATTTTCGCAGGCTGCGAAAAAGCCCTGAAGAACCTGCGGGCCGGGAGCGCCGAGTTGACCCTGCCGTGCGGCAGCCGGCGCGTCTTCACCGGCGCGGCGGAGGGTGTCCATGCCCAACTTCGGCTGCGCAATTTCGGCGTGTTCTGGAAGTCAGTTCGCCGCGGAACGGTGGGTTTCGCGGAAAGCTACATTGACGGCGATTTCGAGACGCCGAACCTCGCCGACGTGTTCCGCTTCTTCCTCGATAACAAACCGGACCTGGAACGTGCCGGGCGCGGCTGGTTCAGGGTGCGCCGGCACGACAGACGCTTCCACCAGCGCCGGCGAAACAGCGTGCAGGGCGCCAAGCGCAATATCGTGGATCATTACGATCTCGGCAACGCGTTCTATGCGCAATGGCTGGACGAAACCATGACATATTCCAGCGCCTATTTTGCCGCTCCCGATCAATCGCTTGCCGATGCGCAGCGTACGAAATACGACAAGGTTCTGGAGGCACTTGGCGAAAGCGCCGATGGACGCATCCTCGAGATCGGCTGTGGTTGGGGCGGTTTTGCCGAGCGCGCCGGGCGTCACGGTGCCCAGGTCGACGGGATCACCATATCCGACAATCAACTCGAGTTCGCGCGCACACGCATGGACTCAGCCGGGCTGTCGAACATTTGCCGGATCGAGGAACGGGATTACCGCCACACCACGGGCACCTATGACGGCATCGTGTCGATCGAGATGATTGAGGCGGTGGGCGAGGAGCACTGGCCGCGCTACTTCCAGACCGTCTATGACCGTCTGCGCCGCGGCGGCCACGCCGTGCTCCAGTGCATCACGATCGCCGAGGACTTCTTCGAGACCTACCGCCGGCAGGTCGATTTCATCCAGCGCTATATCTTTCCAGGCGGAATGCTGCCGAGCCCGTCGGTCATCAGCGGCGAGGCGCGGCGGGCCGGGCTCGAACTGGACAGTGTCGAGACGTTCGGCGACAGTTACGCCCGCACACTCTGGATATGGCGCGAAAACTTCCATGCCCGCTGGCCGTCGATCCGCGCGCTGGGATTCGATGAACGGTTTCGCCGGCTCTGGGACTATTACCTGACTTACTGCGCGGTAGGCTTCGAGCGCGGCACGATCAACGTCGGGCTGTACAAGCTGACGAGGCCGGCCTAGCCTTGCGAGGTCGTTTGATCGGTACGCTTCTGCTCTTCGCGTTTTTCGATCATCCGCCGCGCGACGGAAAAAAATGCGCCGTAGGGTAGCTTGCGCAACGCCTTCAGGCTGGAGACGAGTTGCCAGGGAAAAGCTATCTCGAATTTGCCGCGGTCCAGCCCGCGCACGATACGCTCAGCCGCATCGTTCGGCTGCAGGATGAACGGCATCTCAAAGTCGTTCGCCGCCGTCATCGGGGTTTCCACAAAGCCCGGATTGACCACGCTCACCGCCACGTTGTAGCGGTCGAGATCCGGCTTGAGTGATTCCGCAAAACTGATGAGCGCGGCCTTGGTTGGCCCGTAAGCCAAAGACTGCGGCAAACCCACGTACCCGGCTACCGAGGCGATAACGGCGATATGGCCACCCCGGCGCTGCATCATCGGGCCGATCAGCGCGCCGACAACGTTGATGGTACCGCCGTAGTTGACTTCCATGCTCTTGCGGATCTTGGCGGTGTCGAACTCGTCGACGCCCATCTGCGACCACATCGCCGCGCTCTGAATGCCGAGGTCGATGGCACCATGTTCAGCTTCGATACGCTGGACGGTGTCCTGAACGGCTTCAGGATCGGTTACGTCCAGCGGGTAAGCATGAATATTGGGCGCGGACTGCGCCAGCGCGTTGAGGGCGTCCTCGGATCGCGCCGAAACTGCCACGGTCGCGCCGCGCCCGGCATAGATTTCGGCGAGGGATTTGCCGATTCCGCTGCTCGCGCCAATGATCCAGACGACATGAAAAGCCAAACGCTATTCCTCCGCGGGTTCGCGTCAGCGTGAAGCTCTCACATTCCAGTGAGAGGCTGGAGAACGCGTGATAACAGCCCCTTGAACCGCGCGGATTTTTCAGTCGCGATCAGGCAGATGCACTCACCATCCTTATCGACGCGCGGCTCGTGTTCGGCATTTTCATCAAGATCTGCAACATCGCCCGGGCCAAACCGGCCAAAGCGATCATGGTAAGCGCCGCGCAGCACAAGTGTCAGTTCCGAGCCGCCATGGCCGTGCTCGGGCATCCGCATCCCGGCCTTGATCCGCAGCAATCGCAAGGACCCACGGCTTTCTTCCGGCAGTTCGATGGTGTGCTGGCGAATGCCCGGTGCCATCCACTGCCAGGACAACGAGTCGAGCGAATCGCCGATCAGGCGTTGCAGCGGTTTCGGCACTTCGCCCCGCTCGTGACCATTCATGTGGCGGCTCCGCGTGCGACGGGCCGGGAAGCTGCGCACATTGTCCTCGCGGAATTGCGCCGTAATGCGCCCATTGAGATCGTCGCCAAGGGGCTCTGGCTCCATGCGCTCAAGCAGCGCACCACCGATCATGTCAAGCTCGGCCAGCCTGTCCCGGCAGGACTCGCACACGTCAACATGGCTCGCGGCAACGCTGGCAAGCGCTTCGGGCAGCGCACCGGCGGAAAGGCTCATGAGCGTCGCGTCGTCAAGATGGTGCTTGATCATCATTTAAGATCTCCCAGACGCTCCCGAATTTTCCCATAAGCCAGGCGCATGCGCGACTTCACCGTGCCGAGAGGCACGTCGAGCGACTCGGCGATTTCGGTGTGGGTGAGGCCTTCAATGTAGGCGAGGCGGACCACCTCGTGCTGGTCCGGCGTCAATGTCTCCAGGGCTTCGGTCACGCGATCACGCTGTTGATTACGCTCTACCTCGTCGTACGGGCTGTCTTCCTCGCTCGGGCGGTCCTCCGGTTCACTTCCAAGGTCCTGCCAGAAGGAGTTCCGGCGCAGCTTGTCGATCCTCAGGTTCCGCGCGATCGTGAAGACCCATGTCGAAAAGCTGCCCTTGCTTTCGACAAACAGGTGCGCCTTGCGCCACACCGATAGCATCGTCTCCTGCACGATCTCTTCGGCCGTTTCCGGGTCCGCGCCCTGGCGCATAAGCATCGCCTTGATGCGCGGGGCGAACGTGACAAACAACTCGTGGAAAGCTTCGGAGTCGCGGTTCCGCGCCACCTTTTGAATAAGATCGGTCATTTCGTTCCGATGACTTCGGCGAGCCTGGTCGGCCGCTAACGCCGCGTTAGATGTGTCCGCAAGCATATCCACCTTCCCGTTGTTTGCCTAGTCTACGAGGCGGGGGTGGGAGTTGGATCATGCCCGATGTGTCAAAGCGACGCGCCGGAGAGTGCGGCGAAATTGATGATGGCGAAGTGTTGCATTCATGCAATCCCGTGTGGGACTGCCGATAGCCAAGCCAAACTCTGACCTCAGCCGCCCGAGGTATGCTCATCCAGACCGCGATCCTGGCCCGCGCTCGTCGCGGTGCGCTGGAGCCGTGACATCTCCTCCTTCAGGGCCATGACGCGCTCATACGATTCGCGGATCCGTTCGATGCTCAGCCGCCCGTCGTCGATTGCCGCACGGATTACCGAGCGGACGCGCGCGGGCAGATCCGGGCTCGGGCCGTTGGAGTTCGCGATCAGCAGGATATCGTTACCCGCGCTTATGGCGCCGACGATGCGCTCCTCGAAGGTAGTGGTCTGACGCACGCCGCGCATGTCGAGATCGTCGGTGATGACCACGCCGTCATAATTCAGGCTGTCGCGCAGGACGTCCTTTATAGCTTCAGCCGACAGCGAGGCCGGGGTCTCCGTGTTGTCCGAGAAACTCGGATGATACAGATGACCAATCATGATCATGTCGACGGCGTCAGCTTCAATGAGCTTGCGGTAAGGCCGCAGCTCGGCTTCCGTCCAGGTTTTCGAGATATCCACGAGAACATCGTGGCTGTCCGTGTCGCTGCTGCCGTGGCCGGGAAAATGCTTGGCCGCTGTCAGAACGCCGCTTTCGTTGTGCGCGTAGACGAAGGCCTTTGCGAAGGCCGTGACATGGTCCGCGTCGCTGCCATAGCTGCGCTTGAGCCTGCCGATGACCGGATTGGCAGTATTGAGATTAAGGTCCACGACCGGCCCGAGATTGAGGTTGAAACCATATTCCCGCAGCTCAAGCGCCAGATCGCGGTAGGTCGAATAGGCGCCTTGCGGATCGTTACGCTGGCCGAGGCGCTCCGCCGAGGGATGGATCTTGAACCCCTTGACCCGCGACAGCCGCTGGACGTAGCCGCCCTCCTGATCAACACCGATGAACGGTGCGGGCTGCCCCTCCGCCGCCTTCGTGAGGGTTCGCGTCAGGCTCTTCACCTGGCGCGGCGAGTCAATATTCCGGCTCATTAAAATGACGCCGCCGATTGCGCCATCGGCCAACTGACGGGAAACGCGGCGAACGCCGTCATCCGTCGGCGCCTGACCATGGAAGCCGAGCAACAAAAGCTGGCCGATCATGCGGTCCAGGCTCGCGCCGGATTGGGATGAGCCGGATGACGCGGGCGCGTCGGCCGGCCTGCGCGCGGGGAGCCGGGTTTCAGGGGCGGCTGCCACGTCCCGCGTTGATGATGTGGCCGGTTGCGATGCCTCGTCTTCGACAACCCGGGGCGGCGCAACGGGCTCGTCCGCCTCTTCGCCGAATGCGCCCGCCTCGTCCGGTTCCGGCGCGTCCGCCCCGAGCTCGCCGGCTGCGATTTCGCTTTGCTGATTGTCGCCGCTCTGCGCCAGATCCGGTTCAGGTTCAGGTTCAGGTTCGACATCGCGAATGATGATGTCGAGAGGCCCATCGCCGCGCTGAGCCGGCGTGGGCGGGGGATCCCGGCGCACCTGCCGCCCCGGCGCCGGCTCAATCTCGCGTGGTTCCATCTCGTCTTCGGCAAAGCTGGGCTCGTCATCGCGCTCACGCGGGGCGGGCGCCCGGGAATTGCCGGGGTCCTCCCAGATCTGGCGGTTGTCGCGCGACCGGTTGCGCGGCTCGATGAAATCGGGTCCGGGCGCCTGCAGAATGCTGTCCACGAGCGGGTCGCCCGTCAGGCCCTCCCCGCCGCGGGATTGGGCCGAGCTCTGCAGCGCGGTGAGACTGGCGATGGCGATGACCACGCCAGCAATGACGAAAGCAGAGGCGGCGCGGACACGAGTAACACGGTTCATGGGCGGCTCCTCCGGGCAATATGCTGCGACGTCCGTGCACGGTGGCGCCACGTTCTCCGCGCAAATTGCGCACAATGTTCCCCAGCATGCCGGTTCATGCGGACCAACTATGACGCTTTATTGACCGGAATACTCTCTCGGGGCAATGTTTCGCTGTCTCGCACGGGCGATGCCCGCAATCACGGTGCACCTGAATGAAAGTCGTCGCACAGGTTCTTGTTCTGATCGTCCTGGTTTTTGCCGGGCCCGCGCGCGCGTCGGTCGAAAAGGCGCTGTTGTATGCCCAGGAAGGTGTCAACGCGCTGATGCGCGGCAACAACAGCAAGGCGATCGCGGCCTATGACAAGGCCCTCGAGGACGAGAACCTGCCGGAGGCGCGGCGCGCCAGCATTCACAATGACCGGGGCGTCGCCCACTGGCGCGAGCGCCGTTACGAGAAGGCGCTCGCCGACTTCGAGAAGTCCATCGCGTTTAACGAGAATTATGCGCCGGTCTACAACAACCGCGGCAATGTTAACATGGTCATGGGGAACACAGAGGCGGCGGTCGCGGACTTTTCCCGCGCGATCTCGCTGGCCCCGGCTTATGGCGCGGCCTTCAACAATCGCGGGAACGCCTATCTGGCGCTCGGGCGAATGGAAGAGGCGAGAGCCGATCTGCGCAAGGCCGTCAAGCTGTTGCCGTCCAGCGCAGCGCCGCTCAATGGCCGGGCCAAGCTGGCTTCGGCCGAAGCAAGGCCCTATGCCAGCCTGCGGTACCTGAATCGTGCCATCCTTCTGAATAGAAACTATCCCGCCGCCTATCGAAACCGTGCGACGGCACGCATCAAGGTGCGCCACTACGATGATGCGCTGCAAGACCTGGAACAGGTTGTAGCCACTGCGCAAGGAGATGCGCAATTGCTGATCGTGCGCGGGCGGGCACGCCATCGCGCGGGTGAGTACAAGGCGGCCGTGCAGGATTTTTCTGCCGCGCTGGAGATCGCGCCGGAGAACGGCGAAGCCTACGCGGGCCGCGGGCTGGCCCAGCTTGAGCGCGATCATCCGGAGGAAGCCCTGAGCGATTGCGACATGGCCGTCACCTTTGCGTCCAAGCACGCGCCCGCCTATCTCTGCCGCGCGCGCATCTACCTGAGCCGCGGACAGCCCGTTCTGGTCAGCACCAATATCAGCCAGGCGCTCGAGCTGGCGCCTCAATCGCCGGACGCGTTCTTCGTGCGCGCCCAATTGGCGGAGGAAGCCGGCGACATGCAGGCCGCAGCGTCCGATTACCGCGAAGCACTCCGGCGCGACCCGCTCATGGATCAGGCGCGCACGGCGCTTCAACGTCTGGGTGAAGCCGCGGAGAACGAGATTGCGATCCCGGAACTGACGGTGGGCGAGTCGCTCGACGGCTGGCGCATCGTTGCAGGTGCCGGGCCGGAATATTTCGCCGTGAACGACGACTACCCGGACCTCGCAGTTCCGCTGGAACTCTACGGTGCGGAGCAGCCGCGTCTGTTGGAGTGGACCTCGCTTACCAAGACACTGCGCGGGTTTGGCTTGCTTCGCTATCATGCGGGTGCCGAGGAAGCCGGCGCGCCGGAAGCACAGGAAAAGGCCTACGAGAACGTGGCCATACTCAATTTGCGCAAGGAGCGGGTGGTTGCCATCGAACCATTCCGGCAGGCCGGCGAGAAAGCCAACTGGGATTGGGGGCAGTACGGCGTCACGGTGACGGATGCCGATGGCGTTCCCAGCGCGCACCAGCTTCGCAAGGAGCCGGAGCAACGGGTTGTCCGACGCAAGCGTGAACCCGAGCGCCGCCTTGAAGACGACCGTTGGAGCTTCGATGAATGGGGACGCGGCAATTTCGAGCGCCGCAGACCCCGCCGTCAGCGTGAGCCGCGCAACCTGTTCGACTGGCTTTTCCAGTAAGGCCGTCCATTGGCCGCCCCCGGATGCTCGCCACGCGCTGCCGGCGGGATCTGCACCTGGGAGGAGGTGCTCGGCGGGCGGCTCGGCGACGAGGCGCACGCAGTGGCCGAAATGCCCGATGGCGGTTCTGATGCGCTGATCGCCCGATTCAACGCCGATGGCGAGGTGCTGTGGCAGAAGACCTATGGCGGCAGCCACAACGATGGTACCCGGGGCATCACGCAGTTGGCGGATGGCGGCTTCGTGCTCGTCGGCAGCAAGGGCGGACCCGATCACGATGATGTCTGGGTTATCGCGCTCGACGAAAACGGCGAGATGCGCTGGGAGCGAACGCATGGTACGCCCGGCGAGGACGGCGCGGTCAGCGTGACACAGGCCGAAGACGGGGGTTCACGGTCGCCGGCTATTCGCAGCGCCCCGGCATGAACAGCTTCGATAACCGGGTGCTCCGTCTTGACGAGGCGGGCGACATGCTCTGGCAGCGTCATTTCGCGCGCGGGATCTTCTCGGCCGGAACGGCAATCAGCGCGGCTCCGCAAGGCGGTTTCCTTGTCGCCGGAATTTCGCAGCAGCGCAGCTTGCGCGACAGCAAATCCTGGGTGATCCGGCTGGACGGCGAGGGACAGATGCGCGGGCCGTAGTCCGCCTGCGCCTTGAGATTGCCGGAACATCTTGGTGCTCCTATCCGGTACTGCTATGACCGCGTAACCATTACACCCGCGGAAAGGCCGCAGAGGGATCGGAGCATACCCAATGGCGGGCACGAGGCGCGCCGTCTTCTGGACGGTTATGGCCGGTCTGTTGGCTGTTGTCATTGTTATTGGCGTCGCGCTCTGGTGGGACGGCTCGGGCGAAAGCGTGGCGGGGCCGCTGCCCGCCCTCGGCGCGGATACCGGGCGCACCAGCGTTTCTGGCCTGTCGTCCGGCGCCTACATGGCCGGTCAGTTCCAGGTCGCGCATTCCGATCTCGTCATGGGCGCCGGGCTGGTGGCCGGCGGCCCCTACGGCTGCGCCGAAAGCGAATTCTCCCGGCTCTGGCCGATCTGGACCACGGCGGTCCCGCATAATCTCAATCGCGCGCTCAACGCCTGCATGGATGACAGCCTCGCCGTAATGGGCGAGCCGGATATAGGCACGCTGGTGGAGCGTACGCGCGAACTGGCGCAGGACGGTGAAATCGCGCCCGTCGACAGCCTCCGTCCCGACCGCATCTATCTGTTCCATGCAGCCGAGGACGAAACGGTCGCCCGCTCCGTTGTTGCTGGAGCCGTCGACTACTACCGCGAGATGGGTGTTCCAGACGGCAATATCCGCTTCGTCCGCTTCGACCGCGGTGCGCATGCGTTCATCACCGAAGACGCCGGGGCGGATTGCGGCGTCTCGGGCCCGCCCTTTCTCAACGATTGCGATTACGACCAGGCCGGCGCGATCGTCCAGCATCTCTACGCGGATGCCCGGCCCGCAGAAGACGGGCCGACCCTTGGCACGTTCCAGGTGTTCGACCAGACCGTCTATATCGAGGGCGGCGATCAGCACAGCATGGCGGGGGAGGGCGTGGTTTATATCCCGGATGATTGCCGGGAGCGGAGCGGCTGCGCTGTTCATATTGTCTTCCACGGTTGCGAGCAGAACCGGGCCAAGATTGGTGATGCGTTCATTCGCGGCTCCGGTTATGCAGGCTGGGCGGATGCGAACCGGCTGATCGTCGTGTTTCCGCAGACCCGGCGCAGTACGGTCAACCCCAGGGCGTGCTGGGACTGGTGGGGCTATACCGGCCTGGATTTTCGCGAGCGCTCCGCGCCGCAGATTGCCGCGGTGCGCGCCATGCTGGGGCGTCTGGCGCAGGATCGGTGATCCATGCTATCCAAGCATGTCTGCCGCCTGGCAACGCCGGCATGCAGTCCGGAGCGCTGTCACCGGCTTGCCATGTTTGGCGCCAACCCTGCCGGTGCGGGAGGTTTGGCGGTGCGCTTTTTGCCCGAGAGAGTGTGAATGACGCTTGCGATTCGTAAGGCCGTGTTTCCTGTCGCCGGTCTCGGCACCCGTTTTCTACCGGCGACAAAGGCCGTGCCGAAGGAGATGCTGCCCGTCGTCGACCGGCCGTTGATCCAGCATGTCGTTGACGAGGGCCGCGCCGCCGGCATCGATCACAGCGTCTTCGTCACCGGGCGCAACAAGCACGTGATCGAGGATCACTTCGATATCCAGTACGAGCTGGAAACTGTGCTCCATCACCGGAACAAGAAGGAGGAACTGGCGCTGCTCGACAGCCTGCGCCCGCCGCCGGGCCAGGCGAGCTTCACCCGACAGCAGGAGCCCCTCGGACTGGGCCATGCCGTGTGGTGCGCGCGCGACCTGGTGGGCGCTCAGGCGTTTGCCCTGCTGCTGCCAGATGTCCTGATCAAGTCGCCGGGCGAGGGATGCCTGCCGGCGATGATGCGCGAATACAACCGGCTGAGCGCGCAGTTCGGCGAGAAGGTCAACCTGATCGCGGTCGAGCGGGTGGAGCGGTCTGAGGTGCACAAATACGGTGTGGTGAGCCTCGAAGACGGGGCGGGGCCGGTTTGGCCGGTGACCGGCATGGTGGAAAAACCGAAGGTGGAGGAGGCGCCGTCAAATCTGACGATCCTGGGGCGCTACATTCTCCAGCCGGAAATCTTCGACATTCTCGGCGACCAGGAACCGGGCGCCGGCGAGGAGATCCAGATCACCGACGCCATGTGCAAGCTTCTGGAGACACAAAAGGTTTTCGCTTACGAGCACAAGGGCACAAGCTACGACTGCGGCTCGAAACTCGGCTTTCTCGAAGCCAATATCGCCTATGCGCTGGACCACCCGGATCTTGCCGAGCGTATGCGCAGCGAGATCAAGCGGCTGGCCCGCGAGCTGGGCTAGGGGCACGCAAGAACCGCGAAACAAAACGAGGAGGGATCAGGCATGGCACAGGTGACGGCGGCGCCGGAGCTCGACGTTTCGGACACGGACCCGGCGGTGGGATCGGCGCTGCGCACGCTGGATTTCGAGCTTGGCGGAGTCAGCGCGCTCAAACAGGCGATGGACGGGGCGCTGGGCGCCAGCTTTGCCGGAGCCGTCGCACTCCTACAGTCGCTGGAGGGCCGTGCGATCGTCAGCGGCATGGGCAAGAGCGGGCATGTCGGCCAGAAGATCGCGGCGACCCTGTCCTCGACCGGCACACCGGCCTTTTTCGTGCATCCGGGCGAGGCGAGCCACGGCGATCTCGGCATGATCACGCCGCAAGACGCGGTGATTGCGCTCTCGTGGTCGGGCGAGACGGTCGAACTGAGCAACCTCATCACTTACGCCCGGCGCTTCGCGGTCCCGGTGATTGCCATAACCTCGCGCGCGGAAAGCTCGCTGGCCAAGGCCGCGCAGCACGCCCTGACCATTCCGTCCGCGACGGAAGCCTGCCCGCACGGGCTCGCGCCGACAACCTCGTCGCTGATGCAGCTTGCGATCGGTGACGCGCTGGCGATCGCGCTGCTGGAAGGCAAGGGCTTCACGGCGCATGACTTCAAGGTTTTTCATCCCGGCGGCCAGCTGGGTGCGAACCTGAAGCATGTCGGCGACTTCATGCATACCGGCGAGCGGCTGCCGTTGACCGGCGCGGACACCCCGATGAGCGAGGCGCTGGTGCTGATGACGGAAAAATCCTTCGGCTGCCTCGGCGTCGTTGATGGCGAGGGCAAGCTGGCCGGCATCCTCACCGATGGCGACTTGCGCCGCAACATGGGCGATGGGCTGCTGAGCGCGACTGTCACCGATGTGATGACCCGCGCGCCCAAGACGATCGCGCCCGACGCGCTGGCGAGCGCGGCGCTCAACACGCTGAACACGGCGAAGATCACCGCGCTGTTCGTGGTGGAGAAGGGCCGTCCGGTCGGCATCGTGCACATTCACGATCTGCTGCGGCTCGGCGTGGCCTAGAACCTGTTCAATGAAATCCGAACCACTGAACAGGCTCTCAGTTATTGTTTGGTCGCACCTTTGGACGCAAAACCGGATTCCACTTTTTCTGAGGGTGCTCTAGCGTACCGCGCCCGGGCTCAGACGTCGCCGAACGAACTCGCCTTGGGCAGGCCCTCGTTGGAGGAGTCCGTCACAGGTTCCACCAGCAAGTAGGTTCCCTCCGCGCCGACGACACGCACGGTCACGCCGCGCGGACAGTCCGGCCCGCGAACCGACCACTGCGAATCGCCGACCAACAGAACGCCACGTCCATTCTCGATGGGATGTTGCAAGCGGTACTGCTGACCGATGAACTGCTTGGCCCGGTCCGTGAAGCGGCCCGAGTCGCCGCTGTCGCGGTTCCAGAACCGTCCGGCCACCAGCAGGACGAGCACCGAGAGCCCGCCGAACATCAGCAGTTGCCAGGCCCAGGCGATGTCGAAGGCGAGCACGGTCGCCCCTACCAGCGCCGCGGCGACGCCGAACCAGATGAGGAAGAAGCCCGGAAGCAGAAGCTCCAGTCCAAGCAGGATCACCCCGAAGATCAGCCACGCCCATCCGCCAAGCTCGCGCAGCTCGCCGAGAAAGCCTTCCATTGGATGCACCTCCGGTCTCTGTTGGCGCCCAAGGGGGCGACGCGTCGATCGCCGTCCGGGCCCGAGAGTTTAGACGTTGCGCCCGCGCAGGCGAAGCGCAGTTCAGTTCGTTCCCGGTGTCGTCCGTTCGTCCGGCGCGTCATTTGCCGGGGAGTCCTGCGGCGCCTCGATCGCCTGGGACGTTTCGCCGTCCTGCGCCTCTGCTTGCTCGCCGGTCTCGGGCGGCGCCGCCTGGCCGTTGGACTGTCCCGCGGGGCCTCCGGCTTGGGGCCCGGCCGGCTGGATCGCGCGCCCCGAGCCATCAGGCCCGGACGGAGGGCTCTGACTGTTGCTTGACCCAAACGCCTCACGCGTCAACTCGGTGATCCCGCCAATCGCGCCGATCACGCTCGACGCCTCGACCGGCATCATCAGCACCTTGGCATTCTCCGCGCTCGCGAGGCTCTTGAGCGCCTCGACATAACGGGTTGCGACGAAGAAGTTGACCGACTGAACGTTGCCCTCAGAGATCGCCTTCGAGACCATGTCGGTGGCGCGGGCGTCGGCCTCGGCTTCGCGCTCGCGGGCCTCGGCATCGCGGAAGGCTGCTTCCTTCCGGCCTTCGGCCTCCAGGATCAGTGATTGCTTCAGGCCCTCGGCCTGGAGCACGCGGGCGGATTTGTCACCCTCGGCTTCAAGGATTTCTGCGCGCTTGTCGCGCTCGGCCTTCATCTGGCGCGCCATGGCCTCGGTGATGTCGGCCGGGGGATTGATGTCCTTGATCTCGATACGGGAGATCTTCACGCCCCAAGGATGCGTGGCATCGTCCATGATGCGCAGCAGGCGCGAGTTGATGGCGTCCCGGTTTGACAGGAGCTCGTCCAGCTCCATCGACCCCATGACGGTTCGGGTGTTGGTCAGCACCAGCGTGATCATCGCCTGGCGCAGGTCCGCCACCGCGTAGGCCGATTGTGCGGCATCGAGAACCTGCATGAAGGCGACCGCATCCACCTGCACTTCGACGTTGTCCCGGGTGATGACGTCCTGTGTCGGAATATCCAGGACCTGCTCCATCATGATGACGCGGTGGCCGATCCGCTCGACGAACGGCACCACGATGCGAAGGCCCGGCCTGAGCGTGCGAACATAGCGCCCCAGCCGCTCGACGGTGAAGTTGCTGCCTTGCGGAACGATAACGACCGAGGAGGCGACCGTGACGACGAGCACGAGCGCGACCACGATCGCAAAGACTTCGAAGGGGCCCATCTGTTATGTCTCCAGCCCGATAGACTGAGACATTTTTAGGCGAATTTTACCGCGCTGGAAACGTGAAAACGCCGGGGCTGCGGAAGCGGGCGGCTTCAGCCGTCGGTGCCGGAGGCGGCCAGCGCCGTCTCGGCCCGCGCCCCGGTGGTCTGCGCAGCCGCATCGAGATCAACCCATCCTGACAGTTCACGCCGGATGATGTGCTCCAGCATATCGATGCTGTCGGAGGTGTCGTTCAGGCAGGGCAACAGGGCGTATTG
Organism: uncultured Hyphomicrobiaceae bacterium; assembly: GCA_964346065.1. Lineage (GTDB taxonomy): Bacteria > Pseudomonadota > Alphaproteobacteria > Rhizobiales > Rhodomicrobiaceae > Dichotomicrobium. The sequence goes on along the minus strand of CAYFTI010000007.1, from coordinate 12,316 downwards.
CTCGCCGCCGGCTTCCTCGAAGGTTTCCCGACCCTGCATGGCGATTTCTTCGAGCGTCTCGACGCAGTCGGCGGAAAAGCCTGGTGTGATCACCGCCAGCCGCTTGACGCCTTCCTGCGCTAATTCTTCGATGGTATTGTCCGTGTAGGGCTGCAGCCATTCGGCGTTGCCGAAGCGGGACTGGAAGGTCAGGCGCAGCTTGTGCTCGTCCCAGCCGAGCGCCTCGCGCAGCAAGCGCGTGGTCTTGGCGCAGTGGCAATGATAAGGATCGCCTTTCTGGAAATACTCCAGTGGCAGCCCATGGAACGACGCGATAACGACTTCGGGCTCGAAGTCCAGCTTTGACAGGCTGTCCTTCATGGACCTCGCCAGCGCATCAATGTAGCGCGGTTCGTCGTAATACGGCGGCACGACGCGCACGCTTGGCTGCCAGCGCATCTGCTTGAGGGCGTCGAAGGCCTTGTCGCAGGCGGTCCCCGTCGTGGCGGCCGAGTACTGCGGGTAGAGCGGGAACAACAAAATCCTGTCGCAGCCCTGTTGCTGGAGGTTCATCAGACGCGACTTGATGGATGGATTGCCGTAGCGCATTCCCCAGTCGACGATAACCTGTGGCGCATCGCCCAGCTTCTCGGCGAGTTTATCCGCCTGCGAGCGGGTAATGGTGCGAAGCGGGGATTCGTTCAGTTCGTCATTCCAGATGGAGCGATACGCCTCGCCCGAAGCGAACGGGCGCTTGGTGAGAACGAACGCATTGAGGATTACCCACCACAGAACGGGGTTGACCTCGATAACCCGCCGGTCCGACAGGAACTCTTTCAGATAGCGGCGCATGGACCAGTAGTCGGTCCCGTCCGGCGTGCCGAGGTTCGTGAGAATCACGCCGATACGGCCGAACTCGACCTTGGGGTGATCCTGCGGCAGATGCGAAATGTTGGCCTTCAGCATCGTGTATCCCGTCCTATCAGAGAGGCAGCGTCCCGGGCGGGACCCGGTTGATCCTTAGTCCGCGCCGTCTATCGCATTTAGCGCCGAGCGCTCTGTGGCTACTGCGGCTTCCCAATAGTACGACGCGGTGCCGACAACAGATGTCTCACATCGTGTCAATGCACCTCGCCCCCAGCCAATAGACAAATAGTCGCGTTGTCTGATCGGCCCTCATGAATTGTCGAGTGCCCTGCAGTCCGGGCGGCTGGCAAGCATCACTCTGCGACATGCTTGCATGTGTGGTGTGTAATTGCACGGTTGCGAGGATTCAAGCTGGGGTGTGCGCGAGCGTGCTGCCATGATACCGTCATTCAAGCAAATGAGCGCGTCTTTTTCCCGTTGAGCCGGCGCGGCGATTTCAGGCAGGACAATCTCGCCGAAGCGTTGCATAGTGTGATGGGGGTCACCGGAGACTTATGCAGGCTCCCGGCGTGCAGTATCTCGACAGCCGGTTTGTTCTGCAGTAGCGGTTTGTACGACGGACCAAAAACAAAGGCTTTACGCGCCTGCGCTTAGTGGTCTTTCGAGCGGGGGGGGCAGGGTGCGCAATCGATCATGGCACTAAACTTCGCGAAGCGACAGCGGCGCTCTCTGGTTACGGGGTACCGCCGATACAGGAACCGTCTGGTGGGCACTGGGCCTGCCGTGAGGCGTCCAGCCCTCGGCCGGTTCCTGGAACATGTTGACCTGATCGCGGTCGATCACGGCGTCTTCCGGCTGGCGTATCTGAACCTCCACCAGATCGTCCCCGGTGTCTGGCGGTCGGCCCAGCCGGGGCCGCGCGATATCAGGCGTCTTGCCAAGCGTGGGCTGCGCACCGTTATCAACCTGCGTGGCGCGCGCGATTGCGGCAGCTACCGTCTCGAACAGCAGGCCTGTCAGCGTCACGGCGTCGACCTCATCGACTTCAAGATGCGCTCGCGCAGCGCTCCGGATGCCAAGACCATCCACGAAGCAGTGGAGCTTTTCAGACGGATCGAGTACCCGGTGCTGATCCACTGCAAGTCCGGTGCTGACCGGGCTGGCATCATGGCTGCGCTTTACCTCCTGGCTCATGAGCAGCGGTCTCTGGATGAAGCGGCACGCCAGCTCAGCCTGCGCTACGGGCATTTCAAGCAGGCCGACACTGGCGTCCTCGATCATTTCCTTGCCCGGTACGGCGCCGACAATGCCCGCCAACCCGTGGCCTTTCTCCGGTGGGTTGACGAGCACTACAAACCCGACGACGTCATCAGCAGTTTTCGCGCCAGCGGCGTAACCAATTTCCTCGTCAACCGGCTGTTGAAGCGCGAATAGGGCGGCTCACGCCGATTGCGAGTGCAACCAGGCCGCGAGGTCCTCCGCGGCCTGCACCAGCGGCCGGGGCAACGCGCGGGGGCGCTCGCTCTTGGACGGGGGCAGCGCGAGCAGGCTTTCGCGCAGCTCGGCGCCAACCTGCTCGACGGCCTGGTCCAGCACATCATGGGCCTCGGCCTGCGAGCGCCCGGATACAACCCGGCGGAGCGGGCCGGACTCGACGGGCAGGAGAGCGAGTATCTCACGCATCGTCGGGGTCCTGACGCGTTCGCGAAGCCAGGGCTCCAGGCTGTAGGCCGAGAAATTTCGCGCGACGCTGACAAGCGTGTTGATATGGACCTCGACGGGCAGATCGGCGATTTCCCCGCCTCCCGCTGCATCACGGACCATGCGCCGCGCCCTGTTGGTCCACGCCGCCTGCAGCCTCGATACGGCGATTTCATGCGGCGTGCGAGAGGCCGCGCCCAGCAGCCGTTGGGCAATCGCGCGGGCGGAGGCCATGGCCTTGCGCTGCTTGGCTTCGCGCGCCATGGCGACGATGTCGACGAACCAATGCTCCAGTTCGCCCGCGCCGCTGTTGTACCAGGCCGCTTCGTCGATGATCTCGCCTTCTTCCGACAGCGCACGCAGCGCCTGGGTCAGCGAGACCATCACGAACCCGTGGAAGAGATTGGCCGCCTCGCTGCGGATCCGCTCGGCGATCTTCTCGCGGTCGCGGAGGTCCGGGACGGCGTCGAGATGCGTGACGACAAGCAGGCTGCGTTTGCGCATGTCCTGCGACATGGTGCGCCACTGGCTGACCTCGCTGCGTTTCCAGGCCTGCGTGGCAACGGTGCACCACACGCCCGCGTGAACGTAGGAATTGGCGGCCTGCTTCGGCAGTAACCCGCCCAGTGCCGGATCCGATACGCCCACTGTGTCGATGATTTCGTAATCGCGCAGCCGCGGGAACGGTACGCCGATCTCGGTTAAGGCCGGGCGGGCGATCAGCTTCTGGAAGGCGGCACTGGTAAGGCGGTTCCGCCCGCCTTCGGCTCCGATCGCATAGAGGGCCGGCTGGTCAGCATAGCGCAGCAATGTCGAGCCGCGCTCGCTGGTGACCACGCTCGTCGGCAGCGCCTTGTGGCCGATGAGCACGTTGGCCAGCGACGACTTGCCGGCATTGAACTCGCCGAAGATCCCCATGCGGGGCGGGCGGGAAAGGCTGGTCTCGATGCGGCGGAGACCGCGGACAGCCGATGCGGCGCGCGGCACCTCGCCACTTTCTTCGAGGAGCCGGCGCGTGTGGCGGAGTCGCTGCGCCAAGTCATCGCCGGCCTGCTCCGTGTCTCGCACCATGTCCTGCATATCGCCTGTCCTTGCGCGCCGGCCCTATTGATCGCGGAAAGCCTGCTGGGCGCGCTCGTGGAGGTCGGCCGTTCGCTGCGCCAGCGCCGCGGCGCGTTCGGCGCGCGCCTGAGCCGCCTCAAGCCGGGCGGTATCTTCGGCAGGCTCGCTTGCACCCAACTGCACGAGCTTGGCCACCAGTTCGAGCGTTTCGTGAACCATGGTCCGGTAGCGCCGCGCGACGCCGGCAGCATGGGTGCTGAGCGCCTTTTTCGCCAGTTCCGTCAGATCGCGCGTGACGCCGTGGAAATCGCGCTCCAGGCCCGCGCGCAACGCGCGCACCGCCTGCCGCGGATCGCTGCTCTGGCGCTGCCAGACGAACCGGCGCGGCTCGTCGAGGTCCACGGCGACCGCCTGCCCCAGCGGTGACAGGGAAGGGCGTATGGCCGGTTGGGGTAGCGGCCCGGCGGTCATTGCCCCTTCCAGCCCGGGCGCGGAGGTTGAAAACATCTGCTCGATCTCCGCAAGCTGTTTCCTCTCGAAGGCCTGCATCTCCGCGGCGACCTCGTCGAACGCGGCGATGAACTCGCGCGCCAGCTTGTGACGAATGCCGATCGTGTCCAGCCGAGGCGCGTCGAGCCGTTCGCCGCCGCGCAGTTTTTCCTCCAGCGCGGCCTGCTCGGCATCGGCCAGGCGCGTGACGGCGGCATCCAGGCGCTCGGAAATCTTGTGCGTCCCCTCCGCCGCGAGCGCGGCATACTCACGCTCGAACGCCTTGAAGCGCTCGGCGAGTTCGCGTGCGGCGGATTCGAACGCGGCCTTGCGCTGCTTTCGGTCTTGCTTGCGCTGCTCCTCGTCCTGGGCAGTGCGCGCCTTCAGTCGGTCGGCTTCGTGGCGGGCCAGCAGTGCGTGATTTTGGGCCATGGCGTCAATGATCCCGGAGACGCTGGCGATCTTGCGCGCGGCCCGCGAGCGGTTCATGAGCCGCGCAAGCTGCGCGTTCGTTTCGCCGAGCCCGGACATGTTCACCAGCAGCCTGGCGAGCGTGGCTTCCTCGGGCTGGTCAGCATTGGACAGCCGGTCCAGCGTGTCGGCGTCGGCGAAACCACGCTTTCGCGCATAGGCCATGAACGCGTCGTCGAGAGTCCCGTCGCGGTGCGCGACCGCGGGTGTTACCGCCCGTAGTCCCCACGCGGCGCTACCGGCTATGACCGGGATTTCGTCGGTCGAGAACTCCTTGCGCAGAATGGCGCGGACGCGCTCCAGCACGGTCTGATGGTCGTCGGCGGCGTTATCGAGCATGTCGAGCCGGTTCAGGAAGATTATGGCACGACCGGCATCGACCCCTTGCAGCAGGCGCAGAAGGTTCAGGTCGGTATTGGACAGCGGCTGCTGCGCGGTGACGACGACGATATAGACATCCGCAGTCTCCAGGTTCTGAAGCGTGATTTCATCGCGTACGAGGACAGGATCGTTGGTCCCCGGCGTGTCGATCACCACCGTGGGGAAGCCGAAGGGGTTGTCGCGGAAATACAGATCGGCTGTCTTGGTGATATCCGAGAAGTGTTCAGAGGGCGCATCCGCGGCGCTGTCGGTCTGGGCCCGCTCTTCGCCAGCGGTGACGTAACGCTCCAGCACGCCGGGTGTGACCGACGAAAACAGGTGGTGCTTGCCGAGCATCTGCGGGAAGTTTTCGCCCAGCCGGCTTTTGGCACGCCGCTCGAACTCCGAGAGCTGTTTGTGGATTTCCGCACTATCGAGATTGGGGGCGAGGCTGGACGCCATTTCACGCATCCGCCCGCCGCCGATCATGTGACGCCACTCATCTTCGGTGAAGAATTCGAAATAGGCGCCTTCCTGCGTGCCCGGCTCGCCGAAATGCACCTTAGTGACGACAGCGGTCCATGGATTGACGTCGGTCGGGAGCATGGTAGCGCGCCCGGCCAGCGCGTTGATGAACGAGCTCTTGCCGGCCTTGACCTGGCCGATCACCGCAATGCGGCATGTCTGCTCCTGCAAATCACCGACGAGGGATTGCGCCATCGCCGTGAGCGGGCTGTCCATGTCCGCGGAGAGTGCTTCGACGCATGCGCTGAGATCGGCGGCGACATTCTGGAGGTGCGCTCCGGCGGGTTCGCTGTCGTTCGCGCTTGCTCGCGCGGCGGGGGTACTCAATTCGGCTGGATCCTGGGACATGGATGCGGAGGTTATCATGGGATTGCGGTGCTTGTCGTAACCCGCTGCGTTTCTTTCTTGAACCGTGTTTAACGCGGCCGGCGGGAAATATGAACCTCTGTTTGTTCAGGCCGTGTCGTGGAGGAAAGGCCCGCGCGGTGATGGACCGGGGTCGCGGGGACTCGGATCAGGGCGCCATCGAGGCGGGGGGCGCGGACTCGACATGATGGGTCCAGGCATTGAGCGTCGTCGCCCAGTTCAGCGGGGCACAGCGTAACAGGGCAATGTGCCGGGCGTCGCGGGCAAAGCACCAGATCGTATCGTGCGGTGTCCGCGCGGCGTAGGCGATTTGCGGCGTGGCCGGGTTGGACAGGCTGGTGCCCCATTCCCCGAGCCATTGCGCGGTCCGGCTCATGATGCTGTAGCGGTCAAGGCTGCGTGACGCCTCGGGCGCGTCCAGCACCCAGCCATCGCTCGAAAACAGCCAACTCTCCGCCATCTTTGGCCTGATCGCGTCGTAAAAGGCGCTGACCGGGCCGCCTTGCAGGTCGCACATCTGGTCACGCGCGCTTTCATAAAGCTCAATGACCGAGAAGGCGGCGGCTGAAAACACCTCGTCCGGCTCGGCCGGCGCCACGCGATGGCGCACAGGTCCCCTGGCACAAATCTGGTACAAGGCGCGGGCGGCGCAGGCGCAAACAGCGGCACGTTCCGCCTTCAGGACCTCGTCATGGCGCGCCACATTCCGGGCGCGGCGGCGAAGCAGCTTGTATGCGTTGGGCGCGGCCGATGCCAGCGCATCGTCGATGGCAAAATGGTTGCCCGCGCGCACGCCAAGCTGCAGGCGTTGCTCGGCGAGGTCGACCCGGACGGACGCGTTTTCGCCGGCAAGCTCGGCATGTCGCGGCAGCACCGTGCGATCGATAAGCATCAGCACCGAGAGGAAACGCTCTTCGGGGCCGGTCTGTGCTTCGGCCATGCGCTCAAGCCCTGGGGGCGCGCCGGGGTCAAACGCCGCTATGTCCATATCCAGACCCTCCAAGGCATGCCACCGCGCGGCTAGAGTTCGCGCAGCGCCTCGTCAAACCGCGCCTTCACCGTTCGCATCCGCGCAATCGTAAGGCCGACATCGGGAGCACGCGACGTCTCGAAGCCGATTGCATACGCGGGCGGCGCTCCCGAACGCAGGAAAATCAGGCATCGGTCGGCTTCAAGGAGGATGATCTCCTCCCCGCTGTCGTGCTGACCGGCGTGGCCGCCCCACAACCGGTCAAGCGCGCCATGCCGGCCATTGGCAAAAAGCACACTGGCTGCGCGCGTGACAGCTTCGGCGGCGGACGCCTCGCGGTCCGGTGCCTCGCCAGCCACTTCGCTTGCAACGACGGTGCCCGAGCGCAAGTCCGTGCAGACTGCGGCCCGCGTTTCGGGAATGGTACGGCAGCTTTCCGTCAGCAGCGCAGCGATCGTGGACAAGGTCATGGTGGTGGCTGGCTCCCCGGATTGAGATCGAAGGTCGTGACAGCGCCTTCCCCGTAGCCTTTCCCTGACAGGCCCGGTCGCAGCCGGATAAGCATGGCCTGGTCTGCCGCGCTTCCTTCGCGCTGTCGTGTCGGCGGCGTCAGCCCTGCATATAAGACGTCATAGCACGTTCGCAGGGTTTTCCTTCTCTAAAGCCAGATGAAGCGCGAATTGGGCGATTTTTAGCTTGACGCTCCCGATGCGCGTGACTAGCTTGCGCTCACGTTAATTGTCAGGCGGTAGCGGACAGCGCAGGTTCTCCTGTTGCTATGGCTAGACGCTGACGTGAACAAGCTGAGTAGAATTGGCTCAAGATCGCGCCCCCTTCTGGGCGGCGATCCTCTGCGTTTTTGGCGCTCAGCGCGCAGCGGCGAGGCTGCTTTCGCGCTTTGTGTTGACTGCCGAGTCTGCTGGCTGGAATACGAGGCGGTTGGTGAGATGCCCACGGTTCAACAACTCATTCGCAAGCCGCGCAAGGAGCCGGTGAAGCGAAACAAGGTTCCCGCGCTTGAGGCGTGTCCTCAAAAACGCGGCGTGTGTACGCGCGTTTACACGACAACGCCGAAGAAGCCGAACTCCGCGCTGCGCAAGGTGGCGCGCGTCCGGCTGACAAACGGCTATGAGGTAACGAGCTATATTCCCGGTGAGGGACACAACCTGCAGGAGCATTCGGTCGTCATGATCCGCGGCGGCCGGGTGAAGGACCTGCCGGGCGTTCGGTATCATACGATCCGCGGCGCGCTGGACACGCAAGGGGTTTCGAAGCGCCGCCAGCGCCGCTCGAAGTATGGCGCCAAGCGGCCGAAGTAGTGAATGACCCGCAGCGTCACCGATTTGCACCCTTGTGAGGAGGGCTTCGGCGGCGGGACGAGGGGTTCAGGATCCACACGGGCAAAATCGGGCAGCGGTTCTTCGAGGCCGATCGATCGGTAAGGGCAGAATTGGAGTTGGCGATAGATGTCTCGCCGTCACAGAGCAGAAAAACGCGAGATCACACCGGACGCCCGTTTTGGCGACAGCGTTCTCGCAAAGCTGATGAACATCCTTATGTATAACGGCAAGAAGTCGGTTGCCGAGCGCATTGTCTACAGTGCGCTGGACCGCTGCGCCGACCGGGCCAAGCGCGACCCTGTTCAGCTGTTTCATGAAGCTCTGGACAATGTGAAGCCGGCCATCGAGGTGCGTTCACGCCGCGTCGGCGGCGCCACCTATCAGGTCCCGGTCGAGGTTCGCCCGCAGCGCCGGCAGGCGCTCGCGATCCGCTGGTTGATCACGGCGGCGCGCGGACGCAATGAGAATACCATGGAGGAGCGCCTCTCGGGGGAACTGCTGGACGCCGCGAACAATCGCGGCGCCGCAGTCAAGAAACGCGAAGACACGCATCGCATGGCCGAGGCCAACCGGGCGTTCTCGCATTACCGTTGGTAGAAGTATCCAGGATACGGGGCCGCTGAAGAGATGGCACGCGAAACAAAGCTAGAGCATTACCGCAATATCGGCATCATGGCCCATATTGACGCCGGTAAAACGACGACGACCGAGCGCGTTCTTTATTATACCGGCAAGAGCCACAAGATCGGCGAAGTGCATGATGGCGCGGCCGTGATGGACTGGATGGCGCAGGAGCAGGAGCGCGGGATCACCATCACCTCAGCGGCGACGACCACGTTCTGGATCCTGCGGGATATGGACGGGAACGAGCTCGGGCCGCCGCATCGCGTGAACATCATCGATACGCCGGGGCACGTGGATTTCACTATCGAGGTCGAGCGGTCGTTGCGCGTGCTTGACAGCGCGATCGCGCTGCTTGACGCCAACGCGGGCGTCGAGCCGCAGACCGAGACTGTCTGGCGTCAGGCCGACAAGTACGAAGTTCCGCGCATGATCTTCGTCAACAAGATGGACAAGCTCGGGGCCGACTTCTACCGCTGCGTCGACATGATCAAGGATCGGCTCGGCGCCAATCCGCTCGTGTTGCAGTTGCCCATCGGCGCGGAAAGCAATTTCGAGGGTGTGGTCGACCTGATCAGCATGAAGGCGATCATCTGGGAAGCCGAGACACTCGGCGCGAAGTTTCATGAGGCCGAAATTCCGGCCGAGCTTATGGACCGCGCCAAGGAATACCGCGAGGCGCTCATCGAAACGGCCGTGGAGGCGGACGACGAGGCAATGGAAGCCTACCTCGAAGGCGAGGAGCCGGACGAGGCGAAGCTGCACGAACTGATCCGCAAGGGCACCTGCGACGTGACCTTCTTCCCGGTCATGTGCGGCTCGGCGTTCAAGAACAAGGGTGTGCAGCCACTCCTGGATGCGGTGATCCGCTACCTGCCCTCGCCGAAGGACGTCAAGCCCATCAAGGGCATCGATATGAAGAGCGGCAACGAGATCGTGCGCAAGGCGGATGATAGTGAGCCGCTGTCGATGCTGGCCTTCAAGGTCATGAATGATCCTTACGTCGGCTCACTGACCTTCTGCCGCATCTATTCGGGCACGCTCGATACCGGCGTGCAGGTGCTCAACACCGTAAAGGAAAAGCGCGAGCGCGTCGGGCGCATGCTCCTGATGCACTCCAACAGCCGCGAAGACATCAAGCAGGCCTGCGCGGGTGATATCGTGGCTATCGCCAGCCTCAAGGACGTCACGACGGGCGACACGCTCTGCGACCCGCAATCGCCGGTGATCCTCGAGCGCATGGAATTCCCCGAGCCGGTGATCGAGGTTGCGGTCGAGCCGAAGAGTAAGGCCGACCAGGAAAAGCTCGGTGTCGCGCTGAACCGGCTTGCCCAGGAAGACCCGTCCTTCCGGGTGATGACGGACACGGAATCGGGCCAGACGATCATCAAGGGGATGGGCGAGTTGCACCTCGACATCATCGTCGATCGGCTCAAGCGCGAGTTCAAGGTCGATGCCAATGTCGGCGCACCTCAGGTTGCCTATCGCGAGAGCATCACGCAGGCCACCGATGTGGACTACACCCACAAGAAGCAGACCGGCGGCTCCGGCCAGTTCGCCCGCGTGAAGATGACTGTGGAGCCGGGCGAGGCCGGGTCCGGCTTTGAATTCGAGAGCAAGGTCGTCGGCGGCAACGTGCCGAAGGAGTATGTCCCCGGCGTGGAGAAGGGCGTGGAAAGCGTGCTGAGCACGGGCATCATTGCCGGCTTCCCGATGCTCGACGTCAAGGTCACGCTGACTGACGGGGCCTACCACGAGGTTGACTCGAGCGTCATGGCCTTCGAGATCGCCGGGCGCGCGGCGTTTCGTGAGGCGGCGCAGAAAGCCAAGCCGAAGCTGCTCGAACCCGTCATGAAGGTCGAGGTGGTTACACCTGAGGAATACCTCGGCAGTATCATCGGCGACCTGACCAGCCGGCGCGGTCACGTGCTCGGCCAGGAAATGCGCGGCAACGCCACCGTGGTCAACGCGACAGTGCCGCTTGCCAACATGTTTGGCTATGTCAATACGCTGCGTTCGATGAGCCAGGGTCGCGCTCAGTACACGATGCAGTTTGACCACTATGCCCAGGTGCCGCAAGCCGTGGCGGACGAAGTGCAGGCGAAATACGGCTAGGTACAATAACTTCAAGTAGAGGAAGAGACGGAGAGCCAGATGGCCAAAGCAAAGTTCGAGCGCTCCAAGCCCCATGTGAACATTGGGACGGTTGGACACGTTGACCACGGCAAGACGACGCTGACCGCGGCAATCACCAAGTACTTCGGTGACTTCCAGGCGTACGACAAGATCGACGGTGCGCCGGAGGAGAAAGCGCGCGGCATCACGATTTCGACCGCGCATGTGGAATATGAAACCGAAAACCGCCATTACGCGCACGTCGACTGCCCGGGTCACGCCGACTACGTGAAGAACATGATCACGGGCGCTGCGCAGATGGATGGCGCCATCCTCGTGGTGAGCGCGGCTGACGGCCCGATGCCGCAGACCCGGGAGCACATCCTGCTGGCGCGTCAGGTCGGCGTGCCGGCCCTTGTGGTGTTCCTCAACAAGGTGGACCAGGTTGACGACCCGGAACTCCTCGAACTCGTTGAGATGGAGGTTCGCGAGCTTCTGTCCGAGTACGACTTCGACGGCGACGACATCCCGATCGTCGCGGGCAGCGCGCTCGCGGCCATGGAGGGCAATAACCCGGAGATCGGTGAGAACAAGATCCAAGAGCTCATGGAAGCCGTCGACAGCTATATCCCGACGCCGGAGCGCCCGAGGGACCAGCCGTTCCTGATGCCGATCGAGGATGTCTTCTCCATTTCCGGTCGCGGCACCGTGGTGACGGGCCGCGTGGAGCGTGGCGTGATCAAGGTCGGCGACGAGGTCGAGATTGTCGGCATCAAGGACACCCGGAAGACGACGGTGACCGGTGTGGAAATGTTCCGCAAGTTGCTCGATCAGGGCGAAGCCGGCGACAACATCGGTGCGCTTATTCGCGGTATCGCGCGCGACGACGTCGAGCGCGGCCAGGTGCTGTGCAAGCCCGGTTCGGTGACGCCGCACACGAAGTTCAAGGCCGAGGCCTACATCCTCACGAAGGAGGAAGGCGGCCGCCACACGCCGTTCTTCACCAACTACCGCCCGCAGTTCTATTTCCGCACGACGGACGTGACCGGCGTAGTCACCCTCCCGACGGACAAGGAAATGGTGATGCCAGGCGACAACGTGGAGATGGAAGTCCACCTCATTGTGCCGATCGCCATGGAAGAGAAGCTGCGCTTCGCGATCCGCGAGGGTGGACGCACGGTCGGCGCCGGCGTGGTCGCCGACATCATCGAGTAGCGCAGGCAATGTGAATGGAAAGAGCGCCCCGTAACCTGGGGGCGCTCTTGTTTTTGGGGTAAGCCAGTATGCAAGGCCAGAATATCCGCATCCGGTTGAAGGCGTTCGACCATCGGATCCTCGACACTTCGACGCGCGAGATCGTCAACACGGCGCGGCGTACGGGCGCGGATGTTCGCGGGCCGATTCCGCTGCCGACACGTATCGAGCAGTTCACCGTCAACCGCTCGCCGCA
>CAYFTI010000006.1:0-34223 GCA_964346065.1 uncultured Hyphomicrobiaceae bacterium | reverse complement strand
ATCTCATCATCGGCGAGGGGCCGGCGGCGCGCTCGGTGCGCATCGACCTGGCGAAGTTCACACTGATCGGCGCGACGACCCGCACCGGCCTGCTCACCACGCCGCTGCGCGACCGTTTCGGTATTCCGATACGCCTTGAATTCTACAACGACGGCGAGCTTGAACAGATCGTCACGCGCGGCGCGCATGTGCTGGGGATGGCCATGACGCCCGCCGGCGCGCGCGAGATCGCCAAGCGTAGCCGGGGCACCCCGCGCGTGGCCGGGCGGCTGTTGCGCCGCGTGCGGGACTTCGCGTCGGTGGACGGCTCCGGCGAGGTGGATGATGGCGTGGCCGACAAGGCACTGCACCAGCTTGAGGTGGACCCGCTGGGGCTCGATTCGCTCGATCACCGCTATCTGCGCTGCATCGCCGACACCTATGGCGGCGGCCCGGTCGGAATCGAGACCATCGCGGCGGCGCTGAGCGAGTCGAAGGACGCGCTGGAAGAGACGATCGAGCCGTTCCTCCTGCAGCAGGGCTTCATCGGGCGGACGCCGCGCGGGCGGATCGTCACGCTGAAGGCGTTCAAGCATCTGGGCATGGCCGCCCCGCCCGAGATGAGCCTGCCGTCAATGCCGCTGTTCGGGGACGGCGATGAGTGAGGGCGCGCCAGCGGACTGGCCGCATCTCGCCGGGCGGCTGGAGGGCGGGCGCCATGTGCTGCCTGTGCGCGTCTATTACGAAGACACGGATTTTTCCGGACTCGTCTACCACGCGAGCTATCTGCGCTTCATGGAGCGCGGGCGCTCCGACATGATCCGGCTGCTCGGGGTGCATCACAGCGTGCTGGCGGGCGAAGGCGTGCGGCTGGTCTTCGCTGTGCGGCGCATGGAGATCGACTTCTTGCGTCCCGCGCGGATTGACGATGTGCTGGAGATCGTGAGCGAACCGGTCGAGCAAACGGCGGCGGCTTTCACGCTTTCCCAGCGGGTGAGGCGCGCAGACGAGACAGTCGTAAGCGCGCGGGTCCAGATCGTCCTCCTCGATGAACGCGGACGCCCGCAGCGCTTGTCCGCAGCCCTGCCCGACAGCGTCACACGCTGGATGAATGCCCGCTGAGCGCCACGGCTTTTCCACACTCATCAGTCAAGTGGTCTGGCATCCTTCAACACGCTGGATTGATGTCGGGGACCATGGAGCCGCAGAGCCTGAAGATCGTGCTGGCATCGACCGCCGACGTCGCGGCATTCGGACTGTTCGGGCAGGCTGGTCCGGCGATACAGGTCGTCAATGCCCTGTTGCTCGGCTCACTGATCTGGATCTTGATCACTGCGGCGGGCAAGTATCTCGAATTGATGCGCGCGAGGCAGGAGGCGGATGCCTTCGAGCGGCTGTTCTGGTCGGGGCTGTCGCTGGATGAGCTTTACGCGCGGACGAACGGTCAGCCGAAAGGCCCGCTGTCCGCGGTATTTCTGGCGGCAATGTACGAGTGGCGACGCACGATGGAGACATCGCCGCGCGCACTGGCTGGTGTGCAGGGGCGGATGGAGCGGCTTATGTCCGTGGCCGCGGCGCGTGAAACGGACCGTCTCGGGCGTGGTCTGGTGACGCTGGAGATCATGGCGATCGTTACCCCCCTTCTGGGCCTTGCGGGTGCGCTGTGGGGTGCGATGGCCGGCCTCGCGGGCGCTCAGGGCTTCGAGGTGTTTGCGGCTGATGCGACCCCCGGTCTTTTCGCGGGCGCGCTTGGCCTGCTGGTTGCGGCGGTGGCCACGGGCCTGCATCGTGGGCTGCGGCGCGGCGTTCAGGGGATGGAGCGCCGTATCAGGGACTTTGCCCAGGAGTTCATCGTGATTGCCTCTCGCCAGATCGATGCAAGCCTATGAGCCGGTGCGCGAGGATCCATGGACGACCCTGCGCCGTGTGGCGCGCGGTTCTCGTAGTCCTGGCGTTGACGCTGACGCTCACGCCATGGGGCGGGGTGCAAAGCCTGCTGGCCCAAACGCCTGCCGATTCGGCGGAAACGCCGATCCCCATCGCCATACCGGCGTTCTCCAGTGACGACACGGAGCCGGATAAATGGGCGAACCGCCTGACACGTGTTGTCACCGCCGATCTGTCTCGGTCCCACGCGTTTCGGCCGCTTAAGCAGACGGCCCTGGCACAGGAGCGCGTTGGCCTGAATGTCAAGCCGCTGTTCTCCCAGTGGCGGGCGACCCGGGCCAATGCCGTTCTGGTGGGGCATGTTTCGATGTCGCAGAGCGGACGATTGCGACTGGCCCTGAGACTTTGGGATGTCGCGTCCGCGAAGCAGCTCATCGGTGCGCAATACTACGCGCCGAAGAACAACTGGCGGCGTCTTGCGCATGTCGCGGCGGATGCGATCCATGCGCGTCTTACCGGGACGCCGGGATATTTTGACACGCGCATCGCCTTCATTGAGCAGCGCAACGATGTGGACCCGCCCCTAAGCCGGCTCGCTGTCATGGACCAGGATGGCCGGAACCTTGAATATCTCACCGAGGGGGCGCAACCCGTCCTTTATCCACGCTTCAGCCCGGCTGCGCAGCAGCTTTTGTATATCCTGGATCGCCGGCGGTCGCCGCGAATCGTGCTGCGGGACCTCCAGCGCGGCGTATCGGAAGTTGTTGGAGATTTTCCCGGTCTCATCGCCGCGCCGCGTTTCGCGCCGGGAGGCCACAGCATCGTGATGAGCCTCAAGCGCGGAGGGAACGCCAACCTCTACGAAATGGACCTCCGCAGGCGAAAGATCACGCGCCTGACGGAAACGGCCGCGATCGATACCCAGCCGAGCGTTTCGGCGTCGGGCAAGCATATCGTGTTCGTGTCTGGGCGCAGCGGCACCCGGCAGCTATACGTGATGCGCCGCGACGGCACCGCGCAGCGGCGGATCAGCCGTGGCGAAGGGAGTTATGGCGAGCCGGTCTGGTCCCCGCGGGGCGATGTTATCGCTTTCGTGAAACGTCTCCGGGGGCAGGCATTTCTTGGTCTCATGAAGCCGGACGGGTCCGCGGAACGGCTGCTGACATCGGGACCTGACATCAATGGCCTGTCATGGGCGCCGAACGGCCGCGCCCTCGTGTTCTCGCGGCTTCGTCGGGGCGATCAAGCCGGCGGGCAGCTCTTCTTCATCTCGGTGACCGGCGACGCCGAGCAGCCCCTGGAGACGCCCCACTCGGCGATCGATCCGACATGGTCCGCGACCATGGGGCCATGGGGGCCTGATCGCATGCGTTGAGCCGCTTTCGGCTTATAAACAAGGGGTAAACACGCGCCGCAGCAGGGGGTATGGCGTGTGCCCGCGACGTGTCTTTTTCGCATCATGGCGGCTGAATTCCTTTGGTGACACGTGGGGGTTCGCTTGATCTGGAAGGGCTGGGCCGGTAAGTGCTGAAGACGGCAGATGCCGTAAATTCAGAGGAGATATTACCATGAAGGGTCTGAAAGGCGTTATCGTCGTCGCCACCGTGATGGCTGCTGCTGCGGCCGTGAGTGCGTGCCGCAAGGAAGTCGCCGAGCCGTCGCTGAAGCTTGGCGCTGCCGACGTGGCCGTACACATCGTCCGCTAACAAGGCGCCACTCTTGAAGCGCCTCAGTGCGGAGTGCGTTACTTCGCCTGGAGTCAAGAACTGAAACGCTGGGTTATCGGGGGGAACCCATGATCTGCAGCGTTTCAGTTCGTTGCCTTCAACGGAAATTCTTCGCTCAGCGATCTCTTGCTGAAAAATCGCCTCAAAAGTGGGGCGCAAGCCAGACGGCTTTGATGGCGTGACGCATCTGCAATGGCGCTGTCCTATGGCGGCATTGTGCCGACGCCGAGCGAACCGGCCGGCGCCAGCTAACCGGGCGCTTGGGCCTGCAACCTCGCCTTGATCTCATCGAGTATGGCCGGATCGTCGATCGTGGCGGGCACGCGATAGTCTTCGCCATCCGCTATCTTCCGCATGGTGCCACGAAGGATCTTGCCGGAGCGCGTTTTCGGCAGCCGGTTGACCGTTAGCGCCAGCTTGAATGCGGCAACGGGGCCGATTTCCTCGCGCACGAGCTGAACAATTTCTGCTTCGATCTCCGAAGGCTCGCGGTTCACACCTGCGTTGAGCACGACGAACCCGGCGGGAACCTGACCCTTGATCGGGTCCGAAATGCCGACAACCGCGCATTCCGCGACGTCCCGATGGTTGGCGATCACCTCTTCGATGCCGCCCGTCGACAGCCGGTGGCCGGCAACATTGATGATGTCGTCCGTGCGCGCCATGACGAAGACATAGCCGTCCTCGTCGAGATAGCCGGCATCGCCGGTTCGGTAGTAGCCGGGATAGTCGTCCAGATACGAGGCCCGGAAGCCTTCATCGTTGTTCCATAGTGTTGGCAGGCAGCCTGGCGGCAGCGGCAGCTTGATGCAGATGGAACCATTCTGGCCGGGCGGAACGTCATATCCCTGGTCATCCAGGATGCGCAGGTCGTAGCCGGGCATCGGGACGGTGGGGGAGCCATACTTCACGGGCAGCATCCCCAGCCCGACCGGGTTGCCGGCAATCGCCCAAGAGGTCTCGGTCTGCCACCAGTGGTCGATCACGGGAACGTCGAGGACGTTCTCCGCCCAGCGGATCGTGTCCGGGTCGGCGCGCTCGCCCGCCAGAAACAGCGTCTCGAACCCCGCCATGTCATGCTTGGAGGCAAGCTGTCCGCTCGGGTCGTGCTGCTTGATCGCGCGGAACGCCGTCGGCGCGGTGAACAGGGCCTTGGCCCCGTGCTCGGAGATCACACGCCAGAAGGCGGCGGCGTCGGGCGTTCCCACCGGCTTTCCCTCGTACATGATCGTGGTGGCCCCATGCAGCAGCGGTGCGTAGATGATGTAGGAGTGTCCGACCACCCAGCCGACATCCGAGGCTGTCCACCACACGTCGCCGGGGTCGATGTTGTAATGGTTCTTCATCGTCCATTTGAGCGCGACCATGTGACCGCCGTTATCACGCACAACGCCCTTGGGAATGCCGGTCGTGCCCGAGGTGTAGAGGATATAGAGCGGATCGGTTGCCGCCACGCTCACGCAGTCCGCGTGTTCCCCGGCAACCCGCGCGCGCTCCACCGCCTGCGTCCAGTCATGATCGCGCGGGGCGAACAGCGGCGCGTAGGCTTGTGGGCGCTGGTAGATGAGCGTCGCTTGCGGCTTGGTCTCGGCATGCGCGATCGCCTCGTCGAGCAGCGGCTTGTACTTCACGACTCGGCCCGGTTCGATACCGCAAGAGGCCGACAGGATCACCTTCGGCTTGCAGTCATTGATGCGTGTGGTCAGCTCGTGCGCTGCGAAGCCCCCGAACACGACCGAATGGATCGCGCCAAGCCGGGCGCAGGCTAGCATGGCGATCGCGGTCTCCGGGATCATCGGCATATAGATGATGACGCGGTCGCCCCTCTGTACGCCCATATCGCGCAACACCGCCGCGAACAATGCCACCTCGTCGCGCAACTCCCGGTAGGTCAGCGTTTGCCGCGAACCCGCGAGCGGGCTGTCGTAGATCAGCGCCGGCTGATCGCCGCGCGTCGGCACGTGCCGGTCAAGGCAATTATGGGAGGTGTTGCATTGCGCGCCGACGAACCAGCGGCCATAGACGCCCATGTCCGGATCGAAGATCTTGTCCGCGGGTTTGTCCCAGTCGATCTCTTCGGCGGCCTTGGCCCAGAAGCCCTCTGGGTCGTTCTGCCATTCGCGATAGACGTCGTGATAGCGGCTCATCGGTTTCGCTCCCAGGCTCGGCGGGTATTCTTGTTGTTGCGCAGCAAACAGTTAAGGTGCGCCTTTTTCGGTATGTGCGCCATATTGAGATCGCAGAGCGGGCTTGGCAAGGGCAACCCGCGCGGCCGCGAGGTCGGCGGCTAAAGGCACATGAACGCGGCAACGCCGGAAGAGAGGTCGAGCAGCATGGCGTTGCCCCGCTCAAGCCAAAGCGCCGCCGCACCGGCGATCAGCGCGGTGCCCGCAATAAGCAGCAGCCATGTTGTTGGGCGGGGCATCCGTGGGTTTCCTAAACGGCGGGTTCGCTTGCCGGGATAGGGCGGCGCTCGCGGATCAGGCCGTGAAGAACTGCGGAGATCACCCCGAGCGCGACCGATATCCACCACATGATGTCATAAGACTGGAAGATGTCATAGAAATAGCCGCCCAGCCACGCACCGAGGAAGCTGCCGAGCTGGTGCGACAGGAAGGTGATCCCGAACAGCATGGACATCCAGCGCGGGCCGAACATGTCCGCAACCAGTCCGCTCGTCAGCGGCACGGTCGCAAGCCACAAAAGGCCCAGCATCGCCGAATAGACCAAAAGGCTGGTGTAGGTCATCGGAAGCAGCACGAATGCGAGGAAAATAACCGCGCGTGTCCCGTAGAGGACCACGAGCAGATGCCGCTTCTCGTAGCGTCCGCCAAGCTGGCCGAACAGATACGTGCCCACGATGTTGCCGATACCGATAATCATCAGCGCGAGCATGCCGGTTTCCGCAGTGAAGCCCTGGTCGGTGACGAAAGCGGGCAGGTGCGTGGCGACGAAGGCGATATGAAAGCCGCATACGAAAAATCCGGTGGACAGGAGGCGAAAATCGCGGTCTGGGTAGGCCTCGGCCAGCGCGGCGCGGATCGTCTGCTGGCCCGCTTGTGGCGCGGTTCCCGCGCGGGCGCGCGCGGCTGCCTCGCGCCCGGCTCCGGATGCGAGCGCCCAGCCGAGCGGGGCCATCATTGCGGCGGTGAGTGCAAGGACAAGCAGGCTCCACGACCAGCCATATGTGTCGATCAGCACATGCACGTAGGGAAGCGCGGCGAACTGGCCGATGGCGCTGCCCATGCTCGCCAGCCCCAGCGCCTTCGCCCGGCTTTCATCCGGCGCGGCCCGCCCGACGACGCCGAGCACGGCCGTGAACCCCGTGCCGCTGACACCGAGACCGATAAGGACGCCCGCGCTCAGCAAGCTCGCCTCGCCCGCGCTGTTCGCCATGAGCGTCACGCCCGCGGCATAGCAAAGCGCGCCGCCTGTCAGCACGCGCCCGGCGCCGTACTTGTCGGCCAGCGCGCCTGCGACCGGCGCAGTCATCCCCCACATCAGGTTGAGCAGGGCCATGGACAGCCCGAAAACCTCGCGGCCGAGCCCGAGGTCGGTGCTGATCGGCGTCAGATACAGCCCGAAGCTCTGGCGAATGCCCATGTTGATCGCCAGAACGAGACCGGCGGCCAGCACGATCAGCCAGAGCAGCGGCGCGGCGGACAAGCGTGATGATGACAAGACAAGCTTCCTGACGTTGTGCCGCGTCGGCGCGGATATCGCGTGAACTGGACTTGAGTCTATGGCGGTGCCATATTGCACAGCAAATGAAAAAAGTTGATCGCTGGTATGAGCCTGATTTCTGATATCTTCACATGGTGGAACGGCGCAACGTTGGGCACCAAGCTGTTCACGCGGCGCCACGGCCGTCTGGTCGGCGAGGATGAGCGCGGCAACAAGTATTATGAACAGCGCTCCGGAAACGGGCCGCTCGGAAAACCCCGTCGATGGGTGATCTATAACGGGCAGGCGGAAGCCTCGAAAGTGCCGCCGGAATGGCATGCGTGGCTGCATTACACCGTTGACACGCCACCGACCGAAGAGGCTTATCGCGCGAAGCCCTGGGAGAAGCCGCACCTGCCGAACATGACCGGCACGGAACAAGCCTACCGCCCGCCGGGCAGTATCCTTCGGCCTCATCCGCGCCCGCAGGGCAAGCCTGATTACGAACCTTGGACGGCCGAATGAGCGAACAAACGACCCGGCCGGATCAACGCCCGGAGCGCGCGCAGACATGGAGTGCGGCGGGTTATGACGCCAATGCCCGCTTTGTCTCCGCGTATGGCGTGGAAATCCTGAACTGGCTGGCGCCGAAGCCGGGCGAGCGCATCCTCGACCTGGGCTGTGGCGACGGCGTGCTCAGCGCGAAAATCGTGGAGGCCGGCGCGGAGGTCGTTGGCGCGGATACCAGCGAGGATCTGTTGCGCGCGGCGCGCGGGCGCGGGATCGACGCGAGGCATATCGACGGTGAGTCGCTGCCGTTCAGCCGGGAGTTCGACGCCGTGTTCTCCAACGCGGCGCTTCACTGGATGCGCGATGCCGATGCGGTGATCGACGGAGTCAGGCGCGCGCTCAAGCCCGGCGGACGCTTTGTCGCCGAATTCGGCGGGCACGGAAACGTGGCGGCCTGCGTCACGGCCATGCGCGCGGCGGCTGACACGTTCGGCGGCGATGCGGCGCTGGCCGGGCCCTGGTTCTTTCCGACGCCGGAGGACTACGAGGCGCGGCTTGAACGGGCAGGCTTCGCGGTGGAGCGCACTGCGCTTGTCGCGCGCCCGACGCCCCTGCCGACCGGTATGGAGGGATGGCTGATGACCTTCCGGCCGCCATTCTTTGAGCAGTTTGGTGAGCGAAAGGACGAGGTCATCGCATGGGTGACCGATCTTCTGGAACCTGTCCTGCGTGCCAGCGACGGCCAGTGGTTCGCGGATTACATGCGTCTTCGCGTAACCGCCACGCTCCAATCATAACGACGGGAAACTCCGTTAAGCGGATGAAACAGTCCATTCTGGCGCGACTGACGACGTTGGCTGCCGCGAGCCTGTTGGGGCTGATCGCCGCGACGCCGGCTTACGCGGACAAGATCGCCAACAATGTTGCCGTGTTCTCCGCGCTTGACAAGGTCACCGCCCGGGTCTCGGAGCTCCGGATAACGATCGATGAGACGACGATATTCGGCGCCCTGAAAATCACCCCGCGGGCCTGTTACACGCGCCCCCCGACCGACAAGCCGCGCACGTCGGCGTTCGTCGAAATCGACGAAATCCAGCTGGACGGTCAGGAACAGCGCATCTTCACGGGCTGGATGTTCGCCGAAAGCCCGGGTGTTCACGGTGTGGAGCACCCGGTGTTCGATGTCTGGCTGACCAACTGCAAGATGCCCGAGGGCGAGGTGTCTTCGGAGAGGCGGTAGAACGCGCCATTCCCTCGAACGGCGGCCGCTAGCAGGCTCTGAAACTGCTCCCGGCCGATTTCCCGCGCCCCGAACGTCTTGAGATGCTCGGTCACGAACTGTGTGTCCAGCAGCGTGAAGCCGCCCTCGATCAGGCGGGCCATCAGGTAGACCAGGGCCACCTTGCTCGCGTCCCGCTCAAACGAGAACATGCTTTCGCCGAAGAACGCGCGGCCCAGTTCAACACCATAAAGCCCGCCGACAAGCTCACCGTCCAGCCAGGTCTCGACGGTATGGCAATGCCCCATCTTGAAAAGCTGGCCGTAAAGCCGGCGGATCTGGGGATTGATCCAGGTTGTCCGTCTGCCGGGGCGTGAACTCGCGCAGCCGTCGATGACGCCGTGATAGTCCGTGTCAATACGCACGTCGAACTTGCCTTGGCGGATCGTGCGAGCCAGGCGGCGCGGCACATGGACATCGCAGAGCGGCAATATTCCGCGCAATTCCGGCTCGACCCAGAAGAGGGAATGATCGAGTGCGCTTTCCGCCATCGGGAATATGCCGCAGGCATAGGCCTTGAGCAGGACTTGTGGCGTGATTTGTGTATTGAGATCGGATGGCGATCCCATATGCTCCACCGCTAGCTGATCGTCCGGGGCCCGAACACCCAGGTCCAACCCGATTTAGTGTTCGTCCAGGAATTTTTCGAGCCAGTGAATGTCATACATGCCATCCACAATATCAGGCTCGGAGACCAGCATAGCATAAAGCGGAATCGTCGTTTCGATGCCGTCGATCACAAACTCGCTCAGTGCGCGTTTCAGCCGCATCAGGCACTCGTTACGGTGGCGGCCGTGAACGATGAGCTTGCCGATCAGGCTGTCATAGTACGGCGGAATGGAATAGCCCGCGTAGACGCCGGAATCGACGCGTACCGAGAGCCCGCCGGGCGGGTGGAAGTAGCGGATTTTGCCCGGCGAGGGCGCGAATGTGGTCGGGTTTTCCGCGTTGATGCGGCACTCGATCGCATGGCCGTTAAACTCGATGTCTTCCTGCGCCAGCGTCAGCGGGGCGCCGGAGGCGATGCGGATCTGCTCGATAATCAGGTCGATGCCGGTGATCATCTCCGTTACGGGGTGCTCGACCTGAATGCGCGTGTTCATCTCGATGAAGAAGAACTGGCCGTTCTCGTAGAGAAACTCGACCGTGCCGGCGCCGCGGTATTTCATCGCCTGCATGGCCTTGGCGACGGTATCGCCGATTTCGCGGCGCTGTTCGTCATTGAGCGCGGGTGAAGGCGCTTCTTCCCAGACCTTCTGGTGCCGGCGCTGAAGCGAGCAGTCGCGCTCGCCGAGATGGATCGCGTTACCCCGCCCGTCCGCGAGTACCTGGATTTCGATATGGCGCGGCTGGGCAAGATACTTTTCGATATAGACCGCGTCGTCGCCGAACGCCGCCTTGGATTCAGAGCGCGCGGTGGAAAGCGCCACCGACAGCCGGTCCTCCGAATGCGCGACCTTCATGCCGCGTCCGCCCCCGCCGGCCGCGGCTTTCACCAGAACCGGATAACCGATTTCGCCTGCGATCTTGTAAGCCTGCTTGTCGGTTGTGATCGCGCCTTCCGAGCCCGGAACGACGGGAATGCCGAGACTTTTCGCGGTCTCCTTGGCCTGGATCTTGTCGCCCATCAGCCGGATGTGTTCCGAGGTCGGGCCGATGAAGGTGATTTCGTGCTCTTCGAGGATTTCCGCGAAGCGCGCGTTTTCCGACAGGAAGCCATAGCCAGGGTGGACCGCGTCCGCGCCGGTGATCTCGCAGGCCGCCAGCAGCGCCGGGATGTTCAGATAGCTGTCCGTGGCCGAGGGCGGGCCGATACACACGCTCTCGTCGGCCAGACGGACATGCATGGCATCGGCGTCCGCCGTGGAATGGACCGCAACAGTCGCGATGCCCAATTCCTTGCAGGCGCGCTGGATGCGCAATGCGATCTCGCCGCGGTTGGCGATCAGGACCTTGTCGAACATTGCGCGCTCCGCTCCGTCATTCGATGATCATAAGCGGCTCGCCATATTCCACGGGTTGGCCGTTTTCCACGAGGATGGCGCTGACGGTGCCGGCGCGGGGGGCGGGAATATGGTTCATCGTCTTCATGGCTTCGACGATC
Organism: uncultured Hyphomicrobiaceae bacterium; assembly: GCA_964346065.1. Taxonomy (GTDB): domain Bacteria; phylum Pseudomonadota; class Alphaproteobacteria; order Rhizobiales; family Rhodomicrobiaceae; genus Dichotomicrobium. The sequence continues at coordinate 23,074 of CAYFTI010000006.1, read as the reverse complement.
ATAAGGGTCTGGCCACGTTCCACGGCCGTACCGACCTCGACAAACGGCGCGGTCCCGGGCTCTGGCGCGCGGTAGGCGGTCCCGACCATTGGCGAGGTCACGGCGCCAGGGTGGGTGGCGAGGTCCGCGTCGGGATCGGCCGCGGGCTTGGGCGCCGGCGCACTCTCGACGGCTGCGCCGGGTTGTGGTGCCGGCGCGCTCACTGTTGCGCTGACATTCCGTGCGACCCGAATGCGCAGCCCCTTCTGTTCGACCTCGATCTCGCTCAGTCCGGTTTCATTGAGCAGCTCGGCCAGTCCGCGAATGGCATCTTCGTCGATGAGCGCCGATTTTGTCTTGTCATTCATGGGTGTTGGTTAGCCTTGCTGTTAGCGGTCACGGCCCCATCCTGTTGCAGCCGGTTCGCCATGGCCTCCAGCGCCAGATCGTATCCCAGCGAGCCAAATCCGCATATCAGCCCCGTCACCGCCTGGGACACCATTGACCGCTGCCTGAACGGCTCGCGTGTATAAATGTTCGAGAGATGCACCTCGATGCAAGGAATGTTTGCGGCTGCCAACAACGCATCGAGGATTGCTATCGATGTGTGGCCATACGCGGCCGGGTTGATGATCAGGCCGCTGGCGCCGGTGCGCGCTTCCTGAATCCAGTCGACGAGTTCGCCCTCGCGGTTCGACTGGCGGAACTCGATGGTCAACCCCTTTGCGCGTGCGGTGTCTGCCAGACGCGTCCTGATGTCATCCAGGCTTTCACGGCCGTAGATTTCCGGCTCGCGTTCGCCCAGAAGGTTCAGGTTCGGGCCGTTGAGGATGAAAACGGGTTTGGACATTCTCTCCGGTCGGGCGGGGCGTGAATGGCGCGTGCAGCGAGGCCGGCAAACACATTCGCCCGCCGCGGCGCGCCGCGTTCGTGTTTGCCTAACAAATAAACCGATGTCTGCAAACGGCTTTCGTAAAGCCGTCGCAGCCCCGCCTCAACACGTTACGCAGTTCTCCCGCGCTTCGGCGACCGCCTCCTGCAAGCGTTCGCGCAGGTCAGGTGGCACACCCGGAATGAAAGTGTCGCCGACGAAAATGGCGGGCGTGCCCTGGACCCCGATCGTGTCCGCCAATTTCAGATGCTCGTCTATAAGCTCCTGGGTTTCGGGAGCCTCCATGTCCGCCTTAAGCTGCTCCATATCCAGTCCGACCTCTTTGGCAATGCTCATTATCAGTTCGCGACTATCGATACGGCCTTGATGGCGCATGAGCGCGTCATGAAATTCAGCATATTTGTCCTGGTTTGCCGACGCGATCGCTGCCCGCGAGGCTACAACGGACATCGGTCCGAGGATTGGAAACTCGGCGAACCTCACTTCCACATCCTCCTGCTCTGAGATTTCACTCAGGGTCGAGTAGGCTTGCCGGCAAGCGCCGCAGTTATAATCCATGAACTCGACAACGATGATCTCACCATCGCCAATACTGAAGCGATCATACCGTGAGGTCGGGTCGTATAGGTCCTCGAGGTGCGGCCGTCGCGCAATTGCCGCCTCGGATTCGCGTTTGGTCTGCAGTTCCGCGATGATCTCTTCAAGGAGTTCCGGGTTCTTCAGCAGGTAGGACCGCACGATCGACTCGATCGCCTTTTCCTGGTCCTCGTTGAACTGCTCGGTCGAGGCGGCGCGCGGCTGGATTGCGAACACGGCGGAAATCAGCAGAACACCGGTTGCGATAAGGAGTTTCTTCATTCTCTCGGACCTTTTGGATTATCGCGAATGCAGTCACTATTTCTGAGGTGGTTCGAACTTCACGATATCGTCGGCTTTGACCCATGAGGCGGAGTGTGGCGGGAAGCCGACTTTCGCGCGTTTCGCCTGTTTCTTTGCAAGTTCCAGTTTGCCTTCATAAAAGTAGGCTTGTGCAGAGGCAAGCTCGGCATCGGCAATGCGCCCGAGCCGCCCGTAGGCATTGGCGAGCTGGCGATACCCGGTGGCGGACTTGTCTTCGGTCACCAGCGCCTTGCGCAGGTGATTGACCGCTGGCTTGAGGTTTGACTCGTCGCCGTCGCCCAGCAGCGCCTGGGCAAGCATGATCCGGATCAGCCCGGCCTGCGGGGCGAGGTCCACGGCCTTTTTCAGCGGCTTGATCGCCTGCTCCACTTTCCCGCTGTTCAGAAGGAATTGTCCCTTGAGTTCGCGGAAATAGGGATTGCCGGGCTGCGTCTCGATCAGGGCGTTGATCTCGGGCAGCGCCTCTTCGATCCCGGCGGCAAAGTTCCTCGCGATTGCCCGGGCGTAGCGGGCCGGCAGGCTGTTGTCCGATTGAGGGTATTTGTTGAACACCGCTTGCGGGTTGCGCTTGTTCATGAAGCCGTCGAGCTTTGCGCGCGCCATGTCGTGGCGTTTTTGCAGCTCCGGCGGGTCGCGACGGTCGTAATAGGGGCTCTCGCGGACCAGCTTCTTGAGCTGTTGAATGCGATCACGCGAGATCGGATGCGTGCGCGTGTACGGATTGATGCCGCTCAGCGCCGTGGACTCCCGCTTGGCGAAGAACTCGAAGACCTCGATCATCCCGCGGCCTGACTGCTTGGTGCGGTTGAGGTAGGTCATCGCAGCCTGGTCCGCCGCGTATTCCTCGGCGCGGCGATACGCCATGATCGTGTTCATCAGGGCCGTCTGGCCACCGAGCATCAGCGCCTGACCGCCCTGCACCGCGTCCGAGCCGCCACCGGCGATCGCGCCGCCCGCCATCGCGGCGATGCTCAGCAGTTGCAGCATCAGCGAGGCGCTCTGGGCGCGTTGCATCAGACCGCGCAGGCGCGAAAGGTGCCCGCCGGCGATGTGCCCTGTCTCGTGTGCGATCACGCCGATAAGCTGGTTGGGCGTCGAGGCCTGCATGATCGCGCCGACATGGATGAACATGTTGCGCCCGTCGACCACGAACGCGTTGAAGCTCTCGGAATTGACGAGGTGAATGTTGATGTTCTGCGCACCGAGCCCGGCCGCGTCCAGGATCGGCTCGGCATAATCCTGCATGAGCCCCTCGATCTCCGCATCGCGGATGAGGCCCTGCGCGTGCGCGTGCGACACACTTCCCACCAGCGTCAAAATCGCGGTGATGACTGCCGCAGCCTGTAATCTGAGCGACAGTCGCTTGGTGGAGGCGTGTTGGCGAGCGGATGTCCCGGCGGATTGATACCCCGTGCCGGGCAATCGCCTGGGACGGCAGAAACGTGCGAACATGAACTTCTCGAAGCGGATTGTGTGGATTGCACTCGTATACCGCGCCGGACGAGCGCATGCTACCCATCTCATTGGGCCTGCGCGCCGCGCCGGCGAGCCGCCGTTTTCACGCGGATCACCACGATCTGAACACGCGGACATTGACGAAAGGGTGACGCCGCGCTTCGGTAACGAGAGAGTGATCGCGAACATGCGGAGCGAACATGAATAGCCCAGAGGTTTCGCGGCGGGCGGAGATCGACTCGTTCGTCGCCATGGATGTGCTGGCCGAGGCGAACCGGCGCGACAGTGCGGGCGAGGATATCATCCACATGGAGATCGGCCAGCCGGCCAGTCCCGCCCCGGAAAGAGCGCGTCAGGCCGTGCGACTGGCCCTCGACAGCGGGGTGCATGGGTACACCGACGCGCCTGGCCTGCCAGACCTGCGCAATCGGATTGCCCGGTATTATGGCGAGCGCCACGCCATCGATATCGCCCCGGAGCGCATTATCGTGACAACCGGCTCTTCGGCCGGCTTTGCCCTCGCTTTTCTCATGCTGTTCGACGCGGGCGCTGCGCTCGGTTTGCCGCAGCCCGGCTATCCTTGCTACCGGCATATTGCCCGGGCTCTGGGCTTGCGACCCGCCGCGGTCGAGGCCGGACCGGTGGAACAGTGGATGCCGACCCCCCGATCGCTCGAAGAAGCCGGAGCTCGCTTGGACGGGCTCGACGGCTTGATCGTGGCCAGCCCTGCGAACCCCACGGGCACCATGCTTGGCGCCGAGGATTTGGCTACCCTCATCGACTACTGCCGGTCCCGCGGCATGTGGTTTATTTCCGATGAGATTTATCACGGGCTTGAACACACCATCGACGCCCAGACGGCTTTGCGCTCTTCCGACGATGCCATCGTCATAAACAGCCTGTCGAAATACTACTGCATGACCGGGTGGCGGATCGGCTGGATGGTGGTGCCTGAGAGGTTGGTCCGCGCGGCCGAGCGCCTCCAGCAGAACCTGTACATTTGCGCCCCGACCCTGTCGCAGATCGCGGCAACGGCCGCTTTCGACGCCACCGACGAGTTGGACGAGATCAATGCTGGCTACGCCCGCAACCGGGCCCATTTGTTAAGTGTGCTCAGCGAGTCAGGCATGGGCGAACTGGCACCAGCGGATGGCGCATTCTACATCTACGCTGACGTAAGCCATCTGACCAATGACAGCCGCGCTTTCGCCGAGCGCGCCTTGAGCGAGGCGGGCGTGGCAATCACCCCCGGCATCGACTTCGACCCCGACGGCGGACATGGCTATGTCCGGCTGTGTTATGCCGGCAATTTCGCCGACATGCAGAAGGGCGCGGCCCGGCTGGCTGACTGGATCGTTTCGCTGGGACGGTAGGATTTGCATCCGCGCCACAGGATGGGCGAAAGCGCGCGGGTCTCGACCGCGCCAGTGGCAGCAGTGCACACGATCGGGTATGCTCGCGTATAAAATAATTCGAGGGGTATCATGCTGCGCGGTTTGCTTCCGGCCTTTGTGCTCTTTTGTGCCGTGTCGGCCGGACTGCCGGCGGGCGCTGTCGAACCCGGTGCGCCCAAGGCGTTGCCGGACCGCATGGACGCCGTCGCATTCAAGCTCCAGACCCGCCTGAGCGAAACGTTCAACAACGATATCTCGCAAGCCGAGCAGCGCGAGCGCGGCGCGATGGCTGAGTTCTACGCCGAGACGGGCTACGATTTTCTCTGGATCGACGAGAACGGCTTGACCGATCGGGCCAGCGCTGTCGCGGAGGTCATCGCCAGGGCCGGCCGGTACGACCTGAGAGCAGAAGAATACAAACTGCCCGAGCCAGCGGCCGCGTCCCGCGACGCGGGCGTGAGCGCTTCGTGGCTGGCGAACGCGGAATACCGCATCAGCCGCTCTGTTCTCGCCTATGCCCGCCATGCGCAGTCCGGTCACGTCGATCCCCGCACGATCAGCACGAACTGGGACATTGGCCCGGATATCCCCGATCCGCTGGACGTCTTGCGCGGTCTGGCGCGTGAAGGCACGGACGTGGCCGCATACCTTGAAGGCTTCCATCCGACACATCCGCAATTCACGGGGCTACTGGAACGCCTGAACGACATGCGCGACATGGCGCAGCGCGAGCCGGTGCGTATCCCGTCGGGCGATGTGATCGAGCCGGGCGACAGGCATCCCCACGTGGCGCTCGTGCGCAAGCGTCTCGATCTCGGCGATAGCGAAACACCCCGGGTCTATGACGAGGCGCTTGTCGCCGCCATCAAACGCTTCCAGAAGAAGAACGGGTTGCATGTCGACGGGTTGATCGGTCCGGCCACGCGGCGTGCGCTCAACATGAGCCCGTCCGACAAGATCGACACGCTGCGGGCCAACCTGGAACGCTGGCGCTGGCTGCCGAACGATCTCGGGCCGCGGTATGTGCGCGTCAATATCCCCGAGTTCATGGTTCGCCTGGTCGATGACGGGACGACCACGTTCCGGGAGCGCATCGTCGTTGGAAAACCCCGCTTTGCCACGCCGATGTTGAGCGACGAGATGGAATTGGTCGTTTTCAACCCTTACTGGAACGTGCCCTATTCCATCATGAAAAACGAACTGGTCCCGCGCGCCAGGCGTGATCCCGGCTTTCTGGACCGCAACAACCTCCAGGTCATCTGGCGGGGTAGCCGCACGGTCGAACCCTACCAGGTGGATTGGCACGATGTTGATCTGGGCAAAGTGCGCCTGCGCCAGACGCCGGGCAGCAACAACGCGCTCGGCAAGATCAAGTTCCTGTTCCCCAACAAGCACTCGGTCTACCTGCATGACACGCCGTCAAAGCACCTGTTCAACCGCTCGCGGCGCGCCTACAGTCATGGCTGCATGCGGGTGCGCGATCCGCGTGAGTTCGCCGCGGCAATCATGGGCCAACAGGGCTGGGACAAGCGTGATGTGACGCGGGCTGTGAATGCTGGCGCCAACCGCGCGGTGCGACTGGAGCAGAAACTCGCGGTGCATATCACTTATTTCACGGCCGCAATTTCAGATGATGGGGCCATGCGCTACTTCGCGGACCTCTACAAATACGATGACCGCCTGCTGAAGGCGCTGGACCGCTTGTAGCAAGCGGTTCGGCGCGATCACCACGCAGGATGGGCGCCCGGGCTGGGTCCGGCTCACCCTGGCGAGCGCCTGGTTGTCATGTTTTCCCCGCAATTTCCGGAAATTACTCCCTGTTAATTAAGCGTCTGTAGAACACTTGGGTGTTCTTGTGCCTGCGCCTGCCGCGCCGGCGTGTTGCCCACGGGAATCGAATGCTCCGCGATCTGCGCAAGCTCGTTATCACAGTTTTTCTGACGCTTTTCGCTTCCTCGACCCTATTGTTCGCGCCGAGCTTGCAATCTGCCGAGGCGAGCGAGCGGCGGCTGCGCATCTACAGCGTCAACACGAAAGAACGGATCGACGTGATCTACAAGCGCGACGGCGACTATGTGCCCGATGCGCTGGACAAGATCGACTGGATCATGCGCGACTGGCGCCGCGACGAGAAAATCAAGGTTTCACGGGAGCTTATCGATCTCCTCTGGGAGGTGCACAAACAGTTGGATTCGAAGGAGCCGATCCACCTCATCTCGGGGTACCGCTCGCAGAAGACCAATAACAAGCTGCGCCGCACCAAGGGCGGACAGGCGCGCAAGAGCCAGCATATTCTCGGTAACGCCGCGGATGTCCACTTCCCCGACGTGCCCGTGAAGCGGCTGCGCAATGCCGGCCTGATCCGTCAATACGGCGGCGTCGGCTATTATCCGGGTTCAGCCATTCCATTCGTGCACCTGGATGTCGCGCGCGTGCGCCACTGGCCGCGGCTGCCACGCCAGGAACTGGCGCTGCTGTTTCCGTCCGCCGAGACCAAGCATGTACCCGCGGACGGCAGACCGCTGCGCAAGGAGGATGTCAAAAAGGCGCTGGCCAACCTGGAAAATGATGGCAAGCCCCTCCCCTGGGCCACGCGTCAGCAACTCAAGCAGGTGCCGCGCCCGGTGCTGGCAAGTCTGGGCCCTGTTGCGTCGAGCTTTGGCGTCCGAGAGGAAGACTCCAGGCCCGCCAGCTCTGAGACCGCGTCAGTCCCCGCGCCGGCCGAGGTGGCGCCAGCAAACGAGCCACGCGCGGATCTCGCGCGCGCGAGCCTCGAAGGCAATGGATTTGACGATCCGGAGCACGAGGGTGAGCTTTATTATCAGCCGCTGCCGCTCCGCGAGATGATCACGGATCGCGGCGTCGCGTCGATGGATTTTACCAGCGAAATGCCTGACATGAAGCATCAGGCCCACCTGCTGTTCGCGGATGCGCAGAGCAGCATAGCCTTCACGTTCGAAGGCGGTCTGCAGTACGGCAAGCTCTATCGCGCATCGCGCTTCTCGGGCCGCGCCATCAGCGGGGTGCTGAAGCGGCGCGAGACCGCCGGCCGCGCCACACCGAAACGCTCGCGTCTGGCTCAACGCTGATCGGCGCTACTGGAGAAGTTCGCGGACGTAGCGGCTCGCCTTGGCGAAATTCATCTTGTCCTTGTAGCGCGCCTTGAGTGTGTTCATGGTCCGGCCAACGTCCTTGAGACCACGCGCGCCGATTTCATCAACGACCTTGCGACATTCCTGCCGGATCTGCGGCTCGTCGAGTTCAGCCGGCAGGAAGGATTGCAGGATTTCGATCTCGTCCAGTTCCTGCTGGGCCAGCTCAAGGCGTCCGGATTGCTCGTATTCGCGCGCGGCCTTGCGTCGTTGCTCGACCATCTGCTGAAGCAGTTCGGTGATATCGGTTTCGTCGAGCCGACCTTCCCCGTTTGCGCCCTTTGCCACGCTACGGTCCTGGATTGCCGCGTTAATCAGGCGCAGCGTATGGGTGCGGCGGTGATCGCCGCACGCAATTGCCTGCTTCAGCGCATGGTGGATCTGGTCTCTTATCATGTCTTTTGCACTTTGCCGCGAAGGGCCAGCCCTTGGTGTTCTGCCGTATCCGGGTTGCGATTGTGAGCACATGGCATTCCAGGACCCTCGGCGGTGTTCTGACACCGGAGTCCGGCGACGCGCAAAAGCAATGCCGGCTGATCTTCGGGAAGCCACGATCCTGCGCGAGGGGATCCTTGACCCTTTCCAGCCGCCTACGTACTTTCCCCTTGACGCCCGCCGCGTGGCGGGAAATTGGCGATGTTCGCCGAGCAGGTCAAGTCGTTCGCCCGGCGATCACGGGCCTGCCAACCCTTCGTTTCATGTTGGAAAAATCCTCGATGAGCGACCGTCCGACCGATCAGAGCGCGCGTGGCTCCGTGACGCCTGCCAGTCTCCCGCCCGTGCCGCCGCCTGGACATCACTCCGGAACGCGCGCGACCGCCGTACTGGTTCTTGCCGACGGCTCGGTCGTGCGCGGCGCCGGGCTCGGCGCAACGGGGCAAGCCTGCGGGGAGGTCTGCTTCAATACGGCGATGACAGGCTATCAGGAAATCCTCACCGATCCATCCTATGCCGGGCAGATCATCACCTTCACATTTCCGCATATCGGCAATGTCGGAACGAATATCGAGGATATGGAAACCTCCAACCTCGCCGCGAGTTCGGGCGTGCGCGGCTGTGTCGTGCGCGCGAACATCACTGACCCGTCAAATTACCGCGCGACCCAGGCGCTCGATGCGTGGCTGCGTCAGCGCGGCATCATCGGCATCGCCGGCGTTGACACGAGGGCACTGACGACGCTGATCCGCGATCGCGGGATGCAGAACGCGGTCATCGCTCATGATCCGTCTGGCGCCTTCGACATGCCTGCTCTGAAGCACGACGCCGATGCCTGGCCGGGTATCGAAGGCATGGACCTCGCGCGCAACGTGACTTGCGGGCAGAGCTATCAGTGGGATGAAACGATCTGGCGGTGGCCGCAGGGCTACGGCCAGCAGACACGGCCAAGCGCGCATGTTGTTGCGGTCGATTACGGGCTCAAGCGCAATATTCTGCGGTGTCTCGCCACGACGGGATGCCGCGTGACGGTCGTGCCGGCTACGACAACTGCAGAGGAGATCCTCGGCCGTGAGCCGGACGGCATCTTCCTGTCCAACGGCCCCGGCGATCCGGCGGCGACCGGGGAATATGCCGTCCCCGAACTGAAGAAGCTCGTGGATTCGGGCAAGCCGATCTTCGGGATTTGCCTTGGCCACCAGCTTCTCGGGCTGGCGCTCGGCGCGCGCACACGGAAGATGCACCAGGGCCATCACGGCGCAAATCATCCGGTGATGGATCATACAACCGGCAAGGTCGAGATCACCTCGATGAACCATGGTTTCGCGGTTGACCGCGACAGCCTCCCCGCCGGGGTCGCGGAGACCCATGTCTCGCTGTTCGACGGCAGCAACTGCGGCATCAGGCTACAGGACAGGCCGGTGTTTTCGGTCCAGTATCATCCAGAGGGGTCGCCCGGCCCGCAAGACAGTCACTATCTGTTCGTACGCTTCATGAACATGATCCGAACCGGGCGTGGTCAGCCCCCAATGCCCGAGGTGTGGGATCACCGCACCGGCCCGGAAACCGCCGAACCGCAGGATTGATCGAGGAGACCCATGTTGCGCCCTTTCCTCACCGCGCTCGCGCTGACATGGGTATGTGCGGCGCCACTGGCGGCAAGCGAGACGCCGTGGCAGTCTTGGCAGACCCGTCTTCACGCAGATAGCCCGCAGGCGGGGCGTATCTGGGATGTCCGCGCCGGGGCCGAGATAGCGCCTGCCGACATGGCCGCGCGTTTAACGGAAGCCCGGTTCGCGCTGATCGGCGAAGTTCACGACAACCCCGATCATCATCGCCTGCAGGGCTGGGTCATCGCGCAGCTGGCCGAGGCCGGCGCATCCCCCACGGTCGTCATGGAGATGATCACGCGCGATAAGGCAGACGCCCTGTCGGATTACCTCGCCATGGACGACGCATCCGCCGAAGGCCTGGGCGCGGCGCTAAACTGGAGCGAGTCCGGCTGGCCGGACTGGAAATACTATCAGCCGATCGCCGACGCGGCGTTGAACGCCGGGTTGCCCATCGCGCCCGGCAATCCGCCCCGTCAAATCACCCGAAAGACGGCGCAAAACGGGTTCGACAGCCTGAAAAGGGAGCGCAGGACGGAATTGGCGCTGGACGAGCCGCTCTCGAAGCCGCTGGCCGAGGCGCTCGGCGATGAGCTTTATGACGGGCATTGCCAGCTTCTGGCGCGGGAACGGCTTGCTCCGATGGCCAAGATCCAGAGGCTGCGCGACGCCTTCATGGCGGATGGTCTCATCAGCGCGGACCGTGAGACGGCCGCTTTGATCGCGGGCAACGGGCACGTGCGGGCTGACCGCGGGGTGCCTTGGTATTTGCGGCGGCGCGCGCCGGATAGCGAAACGGTGGTTGTCATGCTCGTCGAGCTGGACGGCAGCGGCAAGGCGCCGGCCGCGTATGTCCAGACCGGCCCGGATGGCGCGCCCACTGCGGATTTCGTCTGGCTGACCCCGCGCGCCGAGCGTCCTGACCCGTGCGAGCAGATGCGCCGCATGTTCCAACGGCGCGGTGGCGGCAATTAGCGGGCGCTGGCAGGTTTTGCGGCGGACAGGAAGTAGTTGACCCCGGTATCGTCCGAAAGCCGCCATTGGCGCGTAAGCGGGATATAGCTGAGCCCGCGCGTCTCGACGACCGACAGGCCATTCGCGGCGAGCGCCTTGCGCAATTCGTCCGGCGTGACGAAGCGGTCCCACTGATGCGTTCCCCGTGGCAGCCAGCGTAAAACGTACTCCGCCCCGACGATGGCCAGCGCAAAGGCCTTCGCTGTCCGGTTGATCGTCGAGAACAGCATCATGCCGCCGGGCCGCAGGACCTGCGCGCACACGCCAACGAACGCCTGCACATCCGGCACATGCTCGACGACCTCCAGCGCGATCACGGCATCGAACTGGGCACCCTCGGCGGCGAGGTCTTCGACGCGCGCGGCGCGGTACGCGATTTCCAGCCCGCTTTCCGCGGCGTGGGCGCGGGCGGCGGCGATATTCTCTTCCGCCGGGTCAATGCCGGTCATGTCGGCGCCCAGCCGGGCCAGCGGCTCGCAGACGAGGCCGCCGCCGCAGCCGATGTCGGCGATGCTCACCCCTTCGAGCGGGCGCGCCGCGCTCGCGTCTCGCCTAAAGTGGCGCACCAATTGCTCGCGCAGAAAGCGTGTCCGCTCCGGGCCGATCGCGTGCAGCGGGGCGAATTCTCCTTCCGGGTCCCACCATTTTGCCGCGAGGGCGCGAAACCGTTCGACCTCGCGCGGGTCCAGTGTGCTGTCGGGCTGGGTCATGGGCGCGAGCATATCAGATGTTCGGCGCGCCCGCACCGCGGCAGCGTGTGGCCGCCTTGCAGCAGTCGCAACGCGTAGCTATAAGCGGGGCGCAATGGTTTCGCGGCGCTGGATCGCCGCCTGCGTCCCGGGGAATTTGCGCGTGTCACTCCTGGTTATGAAATTCGGCGGCACGTCCGTTGCGGATGTCGAGCGCATCCGCAACGTGGCCCTGCACGTGAAGCGCGAGGTTGAGGCCGGTCACCGGGTCGCCGTGGTCGTCTCCGCTATGGCCGGGCAGACCGATTACCTGGTTCAGCTTGCGCGCGAGGCCTCGGCCCGGCATGATCTGCGTGAATATGACAGCATCGTCGCCTCGGGCGAGCAGGTCACCAGCGGTCTGTTGTCGATCGTCCTGCAGGGCATGGGGCTGCCGGCACGCTCATGGCTCGGCTGGCAGGTGCCGGTGCGCACCAGTGCGTCCCACGGTGCCGCGCGTATCCTGGACATCGAGCCGGACGCCCTGCGCGAACGTCTCCGTGAGGGCGAGGTCGCCGTGATCGCCGGTTTTCAGGGTATCGCTGATGACGGGCGTATCGCAACGCTCGGGCGGGGCGGATCGGACACCAGCGCTGTGGCGGTGGCTGCCGCCCTCGAGGCGGATCGCTGCGATATCTATACCGACGTCGACGGCGTCTACACGACCGATCCGCGTATCGTGCCCAAAGCACGCCGGATTCAGAAGATTTCCTATGAAGAGATGCTGGAAATGGCCTCGCTGGGCGCGAAGGTTCTCCAGACCCGGTCGGTCGAATTGGCGATGGTCCACGGTGTGCCGCTACAGGTCAGGTCCAGCTTCGCTTCTCCCGAAGCGGACGGGAGCGAGTGGCCGGGAACGCTCGTGTGTGATGAGAGTGAGATCATGGAACAGCAGGTCGTAAGCTCGATCGCCTATGCGAAGGACGAGGCCAAGGTCACGCTGCTCAAGGTGGCCGACAAGCCCGGCGTGGCCGCGCGGGTGTTCGGCCCGCTTGCAGCGGCCAACATCAACGTGGACATGATCGTCCAGAACGTGTCCGAAGACGGGCGATTCACCGACATGACCTTCACCGTGCCGGCCGGCGATCTGAGCCGCACGCTCGACGTTCTGGCGGACGCGAAAGACGAAATCGGATATTCGGATTTGCGCGGATCGGAGGATGTTGCCAAACTGTCCATCATAGGGGTGGGTATGAGAAGCCATGCCGGGGTCGCGGCGCAAATGTTCCGCGCCCTCGCGGAGAAGGGCATCAATATCGAGGCGATTTCGACTTCGGAGATCAAGGTGAGCATTCTCATCGATGCAGACTATGCTGAACTGGCGATCCGCACCCTTCACAGCATCTATGGGCTGGATGCGACCGAAACGGCCTGAAATTTGACGGAAGTTATTGAGCGCCCGCCCCGCTCGTGTGCTTTCACATACCTCGGGTTCCGGTATGCAGGCGGGCCTTGCTGCATTTCTGACAGGCGGGCGCCCATGCCGGCTTCGCTTGCCCTGCAACGGGTGTGTTTGGCATGACCGGATCGGCGAAAATCGCGGCCAATACCGGCCAAGGAGAGAACGGGCGCATGCCTTGGAGACTGAGCGCACCACGTGTCCTGCTGCGGCGGCTGCGCGAGGCCATGGCCAATTCACCCGGCGGAAAGGTCAGTCTCGATGCCATCGTCGAGTTGGTCGCTTCCAACCTCGTCGCCGAAGTCTGCTCCATTTACATCAGCCGCTCCGATGGCGCGCTCGAGCTTTATGCCACGCAGGGTCTGAAGCAGGAGGCAGTCCACGATACGCGGCTGAAGCGCGACGAGGGCCTTGTGGGCCTGATCGCATCGAACGCCCGGCCGGTGAACCTGCCTGACGCGCAATCCCATCCGGCCTTTTCACTCCGTCCGGAGACTGGCGAAGAGAGCTATACGTCGTTCCTTGGCGTCCCCGTTCTGCGCGCGGGCCGCACACTCGGAGTGCTGACCATCCAGAACGTGCAGCCGCGCAAATACACGGACGAGGAGGTCGAGGCGCTCCAGACCATCGCGATGGTGCTCGCCGAGATCATCGGGTCCGGGGCGATCGAGGGGATGACGCCTGCTGAGGCCGACCCCCGCCGTACGCAGACACAGTCCGTCAGCGGCGTTGTGCTGTCCGAGGGCATCGCCCTGGGGCATATCGTGTTCCACGAGCCGCAGATCATGGTGACACGCCTCATCTCGGAGGACAGCGCCAGTGAACTGGGCCGGCTGGAGGAGGCGGTGGAGGCGCTGCGCCGTAGTGTCGACGAGATGCTGGAGCGGCGTGACGTGCCGCTGACGGGCGAGCACCGCGAAATCCTTGAGGTTTACCGCGTTTTTGCCCACGACGAGGGCTGGCTGCGCAAACTCCGCGAAGCCGTGAACGCCGGGCTGACGGCCGAAGCTGCCGTGAAGCGCGTGCAAAATGTCCAGCGGGCCCAGATGATGCGCCACCGCGACCCGTTCTGGCGCGAGCGGCTGCATGACATGGACGACATCGCCAACCGGCTCTTGCGGCTGCTTGCCGGACGTGACCAGACGGCCGCCAGCGAAGAGCTGCCCAAGGATACGATCCTCGTCGCCCGCACGATGGGCGCCTCGGAGCTTCTGGACTACAACCGGGAGAAGTTGCGCGGCCTCGTTCTCGAAGAAGGCGGGCTGACCAGCCATGTCGCGATCGTGGCCCGCGCACTGGGTATCGCGGCCGTCGGTGAAACCGAAAATGTGCTGACGGCGACCGCGCCGGGCGATGCCGCCGTTCTGGATGCCGAGCAAGGCGCGCTCCACCTCCGGCCCACCGGCGATCTGGTGAAATCCTATACCGACAAGGTGCGCTTCCGCGCCCGCCGGCAGGCGCAATACGCGCGCTTGCGTGATCGGGAGCCGCGCACGTTGGACGGCCAGCGGGTTTACCTGCGCATGAATGCCGGGCTTCCTATTGATGTGCCCCACCTGAACGACAGCGGCGCGGACGGAATCGGTCTGTACCGAACCGAATTGCAGTTCATGATTTCCTCCAATTTGCCGAAGCTCCATCAGCAGATCCGCAGCTACAAGGAGATCATGGACGGTGCGGACGGCAAGCCAGTGGTGTTTCGCACGCTGGATATTGGCGGCGACAAGGTGCTTCCCTATATCCGGCATACGCAGGAGCCGAACCCGGCACTCGGCTGGCGCGCGGTGCGTATAGCGCTTGATCGCCCGGCCCTTTTACGTACCCAGATGCGGGCATTGCTGCGTGCATGTGCGGGCCGCGACATGCGGATGATGGTCCCGTTCGTGACGGATGTTTCCGAGCTTCAGGAAGCGCGCGCTTATCTGAAAAGGGAACTCGCCCATGCTGAGCGCCATGGCTACGAGTTGCCTTGTGAAGTGCACATGGGTGCGATGATCGAAGTGCCTGCGCTCCTGTGGCAGCTCGATGAAATTCTGCCCGAAGTCGACTTCATATCCGTGGGCAGCAACGATCTGTTCCAGTTCCTGTTTGCCGCCGACCGGGCGAACGCGCATGTTGCCAACCGCTTTGATCCGCTGGCGCCGGCCGGCCTGCGGGTGCTGCGCCAGATCGCCGAAACCGCCGAGCGCCACGGCGTGCCGCTGACACTCTGCGGGGAGCTTGCCGGACGGCCGATCGAGGCGATGGCGCTGATCGGGCTGGGGTATCGCTCGATCTCGATGTCGGCGGCGTCGATCGGGCCGGTCAAGGCGATGGTGCTGGAGCTTGATGCGGGCAAGCTGGAAAGCTATGTCCTGAAATGGCTGGAAACGGGCAATCAATCGATCCGCGCAAGGCTGCGCGATTTCGCCGAAGCCAACAATATCCCGCTCGGCTGAGCCGCCCGGCAGCACACGAAACCACAAGACATGCCTGAAATTTCGCCCGAAAAACTCGACATGCTGGTGGAACGCTGGGAAGCGGTCCAGTCCGAACTGGCCTCGGCACCGGAGCAGGATCGCTTCGTAGCGCTTTCGCGCGAGTTTGCCGAACTGGACCCGATCGTGGCGGTCATTCGCGACCTGCGCAGCGCGGAAGACGAACTTCAGCAGACCGACGAACTGCTTTCCGCGCCGGACACCGACCCTGAGATGGCCGAACTCGCGCGCGCGGAACAGGCCGACCTGCGCGAGCGCATCGCGGCGCTGCAGAGCGATCTTCAGATCAAGCTGCTGCCCAAAGACGCTGCCGATGCACGCAGCGTGATCCTTGAGGTCCGCGCGGGCACCGGCGGGGACGAGGCCGCGCTGTTCGCCGGCGACCTGTTCCGCATGTACCAGCGCTACGCGGAGGCGCAGGGCTGGTCGGTGCAGGTGCTTTCGGCCAGCGAATCGGAGGCCGGCGGTTACCGAGAAATCATTGCCTCCATTTCCGGCAAGGGCGTCTATGCGCGCATGAAGTTCGAATCCGGCGTGCATCGCGTGCAGCGCGTGCCCGAAACCGAATCGGGCGGGCGCATTCACACCTCGGCGGCGACCGTGGCGGTATTGCCGGAGGCAGAGGACATCGACATCGAGATCCGCAACGAGGACCTTCGCACTGACACCATGCGCGCCTCTGGCGCGGGCGGCCAGCATGTCAACACGACCGACAGCGCGGTCCGCATCACGCACCTGCCGACAGGCATTGTGGTGACCTCTTCGGAGAAATCGCAGCATCAGAACCGGGCCCGCGCCATGCAGGTGCTTCGCGCCCGGTTGTTTGACGAGGAACGCCAACGCAGCGAACAGGCGCGCGCGGCCGAACGGAAGGATCAGGTGGGCTCGGGCGACCGCTCGCAGCGCATCCGCACCTACAATTTCCCGCAGGGGCGGGTTACCGACCACCGGATCGGGCTGACGCTGCACAAGCTGCCGCAGGTGTTGGCCGGCGAGGGGCTCGACGAGATCATCGAAGCGCTGATCACCGATCATCAGACGCGCCAGCTTGCCGCGATGGACCAGCAGGAAACCCATGCTTGACGCCGATCAGTCACGGTCCGGCGCGTCCCCGGATGACGCTCATCGGGAACTGGCCCGGGCCTTCCGCGAGGCCGGCATCACGACGCCGGCACTGGATGCGCGGCTATTGGTTCAGCATGTTTGCGGAATGAGCCACGCCGACCTGATCGGGGCGGCCGGCCGTTCCCTGACCCGGGTGGAGCGTGCGAGGCTGGGCGAGTTCGCGGCGCGGCGGCTGGCCGGAGAGCCGGTTTCGCGCCTGCTCGGCACGCGGGCCTTCTGGGGATTGGAGTTTCGGCTGTGCCCGGATGCGCTGGACCCGCGCCCCGATACGGAGACGCTTGTCGAGGCGGTGCTCGCGGCCGTGCCCGAGCAGGTATCCGTACGCCCGGATATCCTCGACTTGGGAACAGGCACGGGCTGTATTCTGGTTGCGCTTTTACATGAATTGCCGTGCGCCACTGGCGTCGGGACGGACATCAGCGATGCGGCGCTTGTCATGGCGCGGGACAATGCACGGCGCCACGGCGTGGCGGGCCGTGCGCGTTTCGCACAATCGGACTGGCTGCAAGGGGTCAGGGATATGTTCGACGTCGTGGTCGCCAACCCGCCCTATATCCGCCGGGACGACCTTTCCGGCTTGAGCGTCGAGGTACGCGATCACGACCCTGCCGTCGCCCTCGATGGAGGGGTGGACGGACTTGATGGCTACCGCCGGATCATGGCCGACCTGGCCCGCGTGCTGAAGCCTGGGGGCGTGGCCGCGTTCGAGGTCGGGCACGGGCAGGCGGAGCACGTGCGCGAGATGATGTCAACGGCTGGCCTGCGTCCCGCGCTGCACAACGGCGCGGCGACGATGCATGACCTCGCCGGTATCGAACGGGTTGTCCTCATGCGCAACCCGGAAGTGGGTGAAATGGCGAAAAAAGAGTTGGAATGGCGGGCCAATCGCGCTAGCCTGACATAAATATCGCGGGTAAATTTTTGCGCCTATGGGTCCCGATGGATCCTTTCCCGAGCGCTGCCCCGGCGGTCAAGCAATTCGCCAATATAACCTGTTACCGGTGTTCAGCAGAATGCACTGTGGGACGGCCGTCAAGTGAGCGGGTCCGATACAAATCGGATGGCACGGTCGATGAACGCGACAAGCCTGTCGGTATCTGATCCATGCAACGTCATGCCGGATCGGCGTGCGATGCTGGCAGTTTTCAGGACGCTCCGGCGAAGATGAATGCGTAAACAATCGTTCACTGAATGACACGGTCAACCAAGCCGCAAGGCCGGCGTACGCGCGCGACTCGTCAGCTCGTGGAAACTGGATCTCCGGCGTATCGCGCAGCGCGCGTGAATGCGTCAAATCGTTTGGAAATTCAACTCAAAGACGGGAGCCCATGAGGCAAGGACAGCAGAACCGCAGGGGGCGCAACAGAAGCGGCGGACGCAAGCCGCAGAGCGCTCTCACGCGCAATTTCGAATCAAACGGCCCCAACGTCAAAATCCGGGGCACGGCTTCGCATATCGCGGAGAAGTATCTGGCGCTGGCCCGCGATGCTCTATCCTCGGGCGACATCATCGTCGCGGAGAGCTACTTTCAGCATGCCGAGCACTACAACCGCATTGTTGCGGCGGCCCAGGCCGAGAAGCAGAACGGTGCTGAGCGGCATGCGCCCGCGAGCGGTAATGGCCGAGATCACGCCGAGGAATTGGAGGGCAACGGGGCCGACGAAGAGCACGCGCCAGCAAGTGATAGCCAGGCGCAATCGTCCGCCAGCGCTGAGCCGGATCAGGCCCCGCGGCGGCGCCGGTCATCCAATGGCTCCGGAAACTCTGACGCCAAGATCGAGGCGAGCGGCGGCGAGGGACAGAAATCCTCGCGTGGGACCCAGGCGCGGCGCAAGCGTCAGAAGGTCGAGACGACCGGCGCCCGCCAGAAATCCGCCAAAACCAATGGCGCAGCCGCGAGTTCGGACGACAACGCGTCCGAAGGCTACTCAGCGTAGCGCGCAGGAACAAGCGCACGAATTTCTTCCCGAGAAGAAATGATCATGAGAGCTGTTTCTCATCTGGCGAAAAATTGCGTATGATTGCGCATCGTTTCGCTTTGATATTGGGGGACAGTCCATGCAGGCACCGGTCGACGCATCGCGGCGCCGTCTCGTCGCGGGCGGCGTGGGGCTTCTGGCGGCGACGGGGGTGTTGCCGGCTTCGGCCCTTGCGCAGGAACTGCCACCGTGCAAACAGACCGAAGAAGCTGGCAACTGGCGATTGAGCGGCGAGTTGTGGGTCAATTCGGATGACGTGTCGTTAGAGGCGCGCGCGATCAGGTCGCGCCTTGCCCTTCATGAAAAAGCGGCGCCCGAAACCCTGACGGCCAGCCCTTCCGACACGAGTGCCGCCGTCGAATTCGATCCTGATAAAAACCTGATCTCCGTGAATTGGCCAGCCACGTCTCTTCGCAAGGCGCTCGGCTTCATGATTGCCGTCGAGGACGAGGCTTCGGAGACCTGGCACCGCACACTCGGCGACAAGAAGCTGCCGCTCGACTCGGTCGCGGCGGAACTTGTCATTGACGACGCTTTCCATTCACGGATCCAGACCACATCGCTCAACCGCTTCTCGGTCGCGGCGGACGCCTTGACGGCGGCGCGCAAATTGCGGGTCGATCTGGTTGATGTGCGCGGGCTCGTTACGCGCACCTCAGGTGCCGTGATCGCGTCCATGTCGACCACTCTGGACGGTTTTGCCGAGATCATGTCGCGGCGGGGGCGCTTGGCTACGAATATCAAATCACGCGAGTCGGCGGGCAGTTGCCAGCGTGTGGACTGCTTTGTGACCACTGCGTGCTGCCATGCGGTGGGCCTGAGCGACGATTGCTGGGAGTTAAGGACGCTACGCAGTTTCCGCGACCGGGTTTTGGCCGAGCGTCCCGACGGTCAAGAGCACGTGGCGCGGTATTACGCGGTTGCGCCCGGTTTGGTCGAAACGGTCTGCGCGGATCCGCGCGGCAGGACGCTCCTTTTGAAGACCTACGCGCTTTATATTCTGCCGAGCGCCACGGCAGCTTCTCTGGGATTCAACAGAACGGCTTTTGCGATCTACAGACGTGCCGTGCTGTCATTGAAGAAGACCACTGGCGAATTGGCCGAAGCAGCGCCCCACCATTCACGCTCCACTACGTCTGCCATCCGGCAATGAAAAAGCCGAGCGGTTGGTTCCGCTCGGCTCATGCTGTTTCGTTGGCTTTGTGCCAGGCTTACTCGCGCTGACCGAACAGCGACAGCAGCATGATGAACAGGTTGATGAAGTCGAGATACAGCCGCAGCGCGCCCATGATCGCCTTGCGGCCGGCGACGGCGGTGCTGTCGCCCTCGAAATACATCTCCTTGATCTGCTGGGTGTCATAAGCCGTCAGGCCGGCGAATACCAGCACGCCGATAATGGAGATCGCGAACTGCAGCGCCGAGGAGCCGATGAACAGGTTCACGACCGAAGCGATGATAATGCCGATCAGCCCCATGAACAGGAACGAGCCCCAGCCCGAGATGTCCTTCTTCGTGGTGTAGCCCCACAGGCTCAGCGCGCCGAACGCGGCCGCGGAGATGAAGAAGACCTGCGCGATCGAGCCGTGCGCGTAAACCAGGAAGATCGAGGACAGTGACGCGCCCATGAGCGCGGCGAAGATCCAGAATGCCGTCTGCGCGCCGGAGACGCTCATCTTCTGAATGCGCGCGGAGAGGTAGAAGACCATCCCGAGCGGTGCAAGGAATACGACCCACTTCAGCGGGCTGGCGAACAGCGCATAGCCCAGATCGGTCAGGTACAAGCCGTCGCGCACCTGCGCGGCCGCGCCAGCGGCGGTCGGCTGCACGGCAAAAGAGTAGAGCGCATAAGCCACAAGGCCGGTGATGGCAACGCCGGCGGCCATGTAGTTATACACCTGGAGCATATAGGACCGGAGGCCCTCATCTATGGCCTCCTGAGCGCCCGCGCGCCCGTAGGTCGCCTGGTTCCTGTCGAAATCAGCCATCTATGTCATTCCCCTGTTGAAACCAAAGTCGCTTTGGCCTTGCGGCCGGGAAAACTGGTTCGCATCATGAATATGTTTTGATGCAGGTCAAAAACAAGTCCAATCGCACGGGAACCAGCGGTTTTGCGACGGAGGTCTTATGCCGCCGCCGTCATTCACTTCGCAGGTAGGGCGCCGCTTTCGCGCCGAGCACCTGCAGGGTGCCGATCGAGCCGAAAATCACCATCAGCAGCACGGCCAGAATGCCGGCCTGCACCAGCGCCAGCGCGGAGAAGGTGAAATCGACCCCCATCACCTGCGTCACGAGCAGCCAGGCGCCGACGGCGCCAAGGCCGGCTGCGAATACGGCAACAGCGACCGCCATAAGCACGTACTCAAGGATATGGGCAAACACGATATTGCGCCGCTGCGCGCCCAGCACTTTCAGCACAACGGCCTCGTAAATGCGCCGCCGCTGTACCGTGGCGAAGGCGCCCGCCAGCACGATCACGCCAGCGATCAGCGTGAGGCTTGCGGCAATGCGGATCGCCGTCATGACCTGCGCCAGGACCCGCCCGACGGAGTCGAGCACATCGCGCACCGTGACGGCGGTGACCGTGGGGAAGCTCGCTGTTATCTGCCGGATCGCCGCGTTTTCGGCCTCCGCGTTTCGCCCATCGGGCCAGTTCAGTGTCGCGAGCACGCGATAGGGCGCGTTTTCCAGCGCATTGGGCGAGAAGATCATCACGAAGTTGATGTTGAGCCGTTCCCACGACACGGTGCGCAGGTTGGCCACGCGCGCGGTGATCTCGCGGCCAAGCACGTTGACCGTGAGCATATCACCGACCTCGATGCCGAGCTGGCGCGCGAGTTCGACCTCGAAGGACACCAGCGGCTCGCCGGCGTGGTCCGGCGCCCACCATTCGCCGGCCCGGATCTCGGAATATTCGGGCTGCTCTTCGGAGTAGGTGATGCCGCGGTCGCCATCGAGAACCCATTGCGCATCCTCGGGCGCGTCGATCTCGCTGGCGGGCACGCCGTCGATCGAGACGATGCGCCCGCGCAGCATCGGCGCTGTGTTCAGCTCGGCGCTCGGCGCGTTGGTCGTCACGATGCGGCTGAAGTCGGTGAAACGTTCCTTGGGGATGCCAAGGAAAAAGTGGCTCGGCGCGTTTTCCGGCAAGTCCGTCTGTAATTCGCCGCGCAGCGAGGTATCGGTCAGCGCGATCATTGTCAGCAGCGCCAGCCCCGCCCCGAGCGAAAGCGCGAGCGTGATCGTCAGACCGCCCGGCCCGCCGATATTGGCGACGGCAAGCGCCATTTCCGGCTGGCGCGGGCGCGGCGCGCGTGCCGCCGCCGTGCGGATCAGCCGCCCGACGCCAAGGAAGATTGCGAATACGGCGCCCACGCCGGCGACGGTGATCGCCGCGATCAGCCGGACCTCGGACAGCCAGATGGCCAGCGCGGCCAGGGCCAGGGCGCTTGCGACCGACCCGGCAATGAAGGCGCGCGGCGGCCAGCTTTTCTGCGTCGTGATCTCCTCGCGCAGAAGTTCCGCCGGGCGAATTTGTCCCGCACGGCCGAGCGGCCACAGGATGAACGCCAGCGCCGCCAGCAGGCCATAGGCCGCCGCGAGCAGCAGTGCGCCGGGCTGAAGGCTCAGATCAATCGGAATCGGCAGCAGGTCGGAAAACGCGCGGTCCAGCGCGAGCGGGATCACCGAGCCAACGATAAGGCCGATCCCGATGCCCAGCGCCGCGACCACCAGCACCTGCAACCCGAAGCTCGAGAGTGTAAGGCCGGTTGATGCGCCAATCGCCTTGTAAATGGCGGCGGACTTGCGTTTGCGCGTCACGAAGGCCGAGATGGCGTTGGCCACGCCGATCCCGCCGATGAGCAGCGCGGCCAGTCCGACGAGCGTCAGAAAACCGGAGAGCTGCGCGATGGCGCGCGTGATTTGCGGCGACGGGTCGGTGCGGTCGCGCACCTCAAAGCCGCTGTTATCGAGTTCGGTGGTCACGGCGTCGCGGAAGGTGGCGATGCGATCCTCGCCAGCGCCTTCGGGAAAGGCAATACGATAGCGCCAGTCGATCAGGGTTCCCGGCGCAAGAAGACCCGTGTCCTGAAGTGTCGGGATCGTGGTGAGCAGCCGCGGGCCGAAGCCTGCGCCGCTGGACAGGCGATCCGGCTCGCGCGCGATCACGCCGGTAATACGCAGCGTGCTCTCGCCCAGCTTCACCTGATCACCGACTTCAAGGTCCAGACGGTCGAACAGGGCTTGCTCGACAACCGCTGTATCAGGGTCTGAAACCGCCTGACGGAATGGTTGAGCGCCGTCCAGTGCGACTTCGCCGTAAAGCGGATACGCCTTATCAACCGCCTTGACGTCGATGAGCGCCTGGGCCTCACCATCGGGCCGCACGGCCATGGCGCGCATGGTGCCGACCTCGCTCACGGTGCCAAAGCGTGAGAACACGGCGCGCTCATCTTCGCTGGCGCGCCGATGCACAACCGAAGCCGAGACGTCGCCGCCGAGGATGATCTGCCCCTGCCGGGCAATGCTGTCCTGCA
>CAYFTI010000005.1:0-36983 GCA_964346065.1 uncultured Hyphomicrobiaceae bacterium | reverse complement strand
CGAACAGCACGTGATCCAGCGCCTCGCCCCGGCCGCGCGCGGCGTCGATGAACACACGCAGGTTGGCGCGGATACGCTGCTGGCCAATAAATTCCGCGAGTCGCTGCGGCCGCAGGCTCTGTTCCGCCTCGTCCTGGTCGCGGCGCTCACCCTCGATCAGCCGTTCGCTCAATTCGCTAGCTCCTTCAGGCCCAGCCGGATCAGCGTTTCGGCCGGGGCATCGTCACCGGCCTCGCGCATGGCGGTGGCGACCGCCCCGGCGGCCTGGGCCGGCTGATAACCCAGATTCGTGAGCGCGGAAACCGCATCGCCCGTCGCCGAGCCATCCTGCATGTCCGCGCCGTCTGGCAGCGCCGCCGCGGCCGCGCCAGCTTCGACCAGCCCCGGCGCCTTGTCGCGCAACTCGCCGATCAGCCGCTGCGCCACCTTTGGCCCGACGCCCGGCGCGCGCGAAATCGCGGCCTTGTCGCCAAGCGCGATGGCGTTGGCGATGTCGTTCGGCTCCAGCGTCGACAGGATGGCGAGCGCCAGCCGCGTGCCGACGCCCTGCACGCCCTGCAAGAGCCGGAACCAGCGCCGCTCCAGCTCGTTGGCGAAACCGAACAGCCGAATGGCGTCCTCGCGCACATGGGTCTCGATCGCGAGCTCGATGGGCTGGCCGCGCGCGGGCAGGCGCGCAAGCGTTCGCGTGGCGCAATGAACCTCGTATCCGACGCCGCCGACATCGACGATCACCCAGCCCTCGCCGGTGGCATCGACGATCCCTTTCAGCTTGCCGATCACCGCACTGCTCCCGCAAGCAACGCCACAGCCCCTCGATGGTGCGCGTGCGTGATCGCAATGGCGAGCGCGTCGGCGGCATCCTCGCTGTCCGGGGTCGCGCGCGGCAGCAGAACGCGGAGCATGGCGCGGATCTGCGCCTTGTCGGCGTGGCCGGAGCCGACCACGGATTTCTTGACCGCATTCGGTGCGTATTCCGCGATGGCCAAACCGGCCCGCGCGGGCGCGAGCAGAACCACGCCGCGCGCCTGACCCAGCTTCAGGGTCGCGCGGGCATCCTTGTTCACGAATGTCTGCTCGACAGCGGCCTCGTTCGGCGTCCAGGCGCCAATCGCCTCGCATAGACCGGCGAAAAGATGGGCGAGGCGGTCAGGGACCGCGTGGTCATCCGGCGGGCGGATTGTCCCTGCCGCGACGAAGGAAAGGTTCGCGCCCGCGCTATCGATCACCCCCCAGCCCGTGCGCCGCAAGCCGGGGTCAATGCCCATGATGCGCACCGCGGCCATTCCGTCTCGCCCCCGTTCTTCCGCGCGTCAATTCCCCGTGCGCGATTCGTCCGAAAACCGGCCCACCTCGACCGAAAGCGCGCTAGGCGGACAGCTTCTCCATCACCTCGTCGGAGATCTCGAAGTTGGCGTAGACGTGCTGGACGTCGTCGTGGTCCTCCAGCGCCTCCAGAAGCCGCATGAGCTTGCCGCCGGTTTCCTCGTCCACCTCGATGGTGTTCTGCGGCTTCCAGATGATCTGTGCCGATCGCGCCTCGCCGAAATATGCTTCGAGAGCCTTCGACACGTCGCCCAGATCATCAGCGTCGCAATAGATGGTATGGTCATCTTCGGACGATTCGCAGTCCTGCGCACCCGCCTCGATCGCGGCTTCCACCACTTCCTCGGCCGTTCCGGCGTCCGCCGGATACTCGACGGCCCCGAGCCGGTCGAAAATGCAGGACACAGCCCCGGTCTCGCCGAGATTGCCGCCATGCTTGGAAAAGATCGCGCGGATATCGCCCGCCGTGCGATTGCGGTTGTCACTCAGCGTTTCGACGATCACGCCGACGCCGCCCGCGCCGAAGCCCTCGTAGCGCATCTCCTCGTAGGCCGCGCTCCCGTCATCCTGGCTCTTCTTGATGGCGCGCTCGATGTTGTCCTTGGGCATGTTCTGCGCGCGCGCCGCCTGAATGGCGAGGCGCAGGCGCGGATTCCATTCCGGCTCGGGCGCGCCCATCTTCGCGGCGACCGTGATTTCCTTCGACAGCTTCGAGAAAATCTTGGCGCGCTTTTTGTCCTGCGCACCCTTGCGATGCATGATGTTCTTGAACTTGGAATGTCCTGCCATATCCGTCCTGCTTCTATCTATCGAGAGAGCCCCCGCGCACGGCTGTTCCGCGACACGCAGATCTTGCGGCCGTTTTCGCGATGCTCGTCGGCGCGGAGCACACTGTTGCGCGCCTTTATACCTTATTCGCCGGGGGGATCGCCAGCCTCTGGCCTCCAGAACGCCGGCTCACACGGGCGCAGCCGCCCGCCAACGCGCACGGGCGCGATATGCGTGGCAAGGCCGGTGACATCGTCGATCTCCACGCCCACGCCGCAGACTGTCGCAGCGCCGAGCGCCGGGGCGAACCGCCCGCTTGGGATCTGACGCACAAAGCGGTTCGTCGGCTCATCCTGCTCCATGCCGATGACCGAGTTGTAATCACCGCTCATGCCGGCATCGCTCATGTACGCCGTGCCGCCCGGCAGAACCTGATCGTCAGCCGTCGGCACATGCGTGTGCGTCCCCACCAACGCGCTGGCTCTGCCATCGATATAGTGTCCGGCCGCCTGCTTTTCCGAGGTCGCTTCAGCATGAAAGTCAACGAAGATCGCGTCAGCCGCCGATTTCAGCGGGCAGGCGGCCAATTCACGGTCCAGCGCCTGGAACGGGCAGTCCAGATCGCCCATGAACAGCCGGCCCATGACATTGAGCACCAGCACCTGCGCGCCGTTCTTCGCCTCGAACAGGCCCGCGCCGCGCCCCGGTGTGCCCGGCGGGAAGTTGATCGGCCGGAGGAGGCGCTCGTGGCGCTCGATGTAGACCAGCGTTTCGCGCTGGTCCCAGACGTGATTGCCGGTGGTCACGACGTCGGCGCCCGCGTCACGCAGGTCATTGAAAATCTGCTCGGTGATGCCGAACCCGCCCGCGGCGTTCTCGCCGTTAATAATCGCGAAGTCGATCGCGTAGCGCGCGCGCAGCTCCGGCAGGGTCTCCAGAACCGCCTGGCGGCCGGACCGCCCGACGATATCGCCGATGAACAGCAGGCGCATCACCCTTCTCCCGCGCGTGCGGCGCCGGACGGGGTCAGGATCCAGTCCAGCGGTTCGTCATGCGGCTCGGCAGGCACCCGGTCTACCTTCTGCTCATCGAACGCCACGCCGATGGCCGTGGCCGGGCCCGTGGCGCGCAGCTTCGCCAGCGTGCGGTCATAAAAGCCGCCGCCATACCCGATCCGGTAACCGAGGCCATCGAAGGCGGCAAGCGGCACGAGCAGGATCGAGGGCGTGACCTCCAGGGCCTCGTCGGGCGGGCGCGGGATGCCAAGCGCACCGCGCGTCATTTGCGTCTCCGGCGTCCAGGCGCGGAATAGCAGCGGCTTGCCCTTGCGCGTGACCGGCAGCCCGATGGTGTGCCCTTCGCCGATGAGCCGGCGCAACAGCGGCAGAATATCCAGTTCATCGCCAAAGGGGTAATAGCCGCTGATGACCGCCGGGCCATGCAAATCGAGAAATGACAGACCGATCCTGGCCAGGGCAGCGGCGGCGCGTTCGCGCTGGTCCGGGGAGATCGCGGCACGTCGAGCGAGACTTTCCCGGCGCAGGGCCTGTTTGTCGCCGATGCGAGCCGTCATGCGCCGTCCTCGCGAGGGTGGGAGGTGGAGCCGCCGTAGCCGTGGGGGTGCGTGATCCCTTGGGTCCCTACATAAGCAGGTGGGTGCCGATTGTCCGAGGCCACGGCCCCGGGCAGTGTCGGCTCCCTTTCGGATCGGTATCGGCCCCGGGAAACAGAGCCCCTCACGCACTCGGCAGCTCCCGATTGACAATGTGATGTGTCGGCGCCGATTGTCCAGAGCGGAGACCGTACAGCGTGCCATATTGGTGCCAAGGCTAGTCCGACTGGTTCGCCGCCTTGTCGGGCTTGGCCGGAGGATCCCCCGCCAGCGATCCCGATTTGGGAGATGTATCTTTAGGGGGCGCTTCGGACTGCGCGACTGACAGCGATCCTGCCTTCGGCGCCGTATCGGCGGATGACGTTCCGGCTTTCGCCGGCGCGGCCGGCTTGTCGCTGCCCAGCGTGTCGAGCCGCACGCTGGCGTTCTTTACGATCTGCGCCATTTCCGTACTGGAGGGGCTCTTGCCGCCCGAGGCGGTATTCAGGGCTCCGCCCAGCCGGGCGATTTGCTTGAGCGTGCCTTGCAGTTCCTCGCGGGCGTCGAAAAGCTCGTCCGTCACAAGGAGAGCCGCCATCAGGAAGAGCTGGTCCGATGGCATACGCGGGAACTGTTCGCCGAGGTTGTCGACCCGCGCCGCGAAATGAGAGGCCAGCGCATGAATACGCGGCTCCTCGCCCTCCTCGCATGTCAAGCGATAGGTCTTGTTGGCAAGTGTCAGGGTTACCTGCGGCATGTGCGCCTGCCTTTCCCGGCCGGCAACCGGATCACGACGCGAACACCAGACAAAAAACGCGGGATTGCTCAGGACGCCAGAAGCGTCTTGATCCGTCCGATCACACTGTCGATCCGCTGCCCCGCCTCCTGATTGATTCGCTCCAGTTGCTCGGCCCGCGCCTCCTGCCGATGCAACTGTTCGCGCAGTTCTTCATTGATCTTTTTCAGTTCCGCGATTTCCTGCTCCAGATCCGCCTTGGTGCGCGCCTTCGGGGATTTCCGCTGCGCGCCGCCTCCGGACTTGCTCCCGGACCCGCCCCGCGCGCCGCCCTGCGATCGCGCCTTCGATTGCCCATGCGCGCCTGCTGCTTTGCTCGGCTTGCTCACCACACACCGCGACGTTGAAACGCATTTTTTGCTTGAGCCGCTATCACCCGTGCCCTCGTCCAACCATAGGCAGCGCTTCGGAAAGGCGTCAAGCGCGCGCCCCGGAACCGGGCCGCCCACGACCGCTATTAGAACCCTCCGCGGCGGCGCAAATGCAACCCGTTGTTGTTGAACGCTTTTTCTCGCCAGAAGGCGCCGGATGAGCAGGCCCATTCTGCACAGGAGCACCGCACGTGATGCGGCGCTTATTCGTTGCCGGCGGCGAAATGCCGAATCAGCGCGTGCAACACGGCGACGCCACAACCTGTTTTTCCTTACGGCCCACAGCGATCATGGAACGCGGGAGACCCGCCGCCTCTCGATCGGCTTTTCCTTGCGTTTTGCGCATCCGGGCATACAAGAATGTCCACCGGGCGGCGGTAAGCGACATGTCCGGTCTGGATCGGACTCGGCCCCTTGCACCCTTCGGGCAAGACAGGCACCGAATGCCCCAAAATGACACAGCATGAACTCAGGAGGCACGCATGGCTGTCAGGGTCGCCATTAACGGATTCGGACGTATCGGGCGCAACGTCTTGCGCGCGATCATCGAAGCCCGGCGCAACGATATCGAGGTTGTCGCCATCAATGACATCACCTCGGTCGAGACCAACGCGCACTTGTTGAAATACGATTCCGTTCACGGTCGCTTTCCCGGCGAGGTGAAGGTGGAAGGCGATACCATCGATGCCGGAATGGGACCGATCAAGGTGCTTGCCGAGCGCGATCCGTCCAAGCTGCCATGGGCGGATATGGAGATCGATGTCGCGCTCGAATGCACTGGCATCTTCACCGACCGTGCCGGAGCGAGCGGACATCTGGATGCAGGCGCGAAGAAGGTGCTGATCTCCGCACCGGCCAAGGATGCAGACATGACGGTCGTCTACGGCGTCAACCACGAGGCACTCGGCAATAGTCATAAGGTTGTATCGAACGCCTCCTGCACGACCAACTGCCTGGCGCCGGTCGTCAAGGTGCTGCACGAAATGTGCGGGATTTCACAGGGCTTCATGACAACGGTGCATGCCTACACGAATGACCAGCGCATCCTCGACGCGCCGCACAAGGACATGCATCGCGCTCGCGCCGCCGGCGTTTCGATGATCCCGACCACGACGGGAGCCGCCCGCGCGGTCGGGCTCGTGATGCCCGAGCTTGACGGCAAGCTGGACGGCACGGCGATCCGCGTGCCCACCCCGAATGTCTCGATGATCGACCTAAAATTCATTCCGACGCGCGAGACCACGGTGGACGAGGTCAATCACGCGATGAGCCGCGCCGCCGAGCAGGAGCTTGCCGGCATTCTCGCCGTCACCGACGAGCCGCTCGTGTCGATCGACTTCAACCACAGCGCGTGTTCCTCGTCGTTCGACATGACGCAGACGCAGATTGTCGACGGCCGGCTCGTCCGGGTGCTGTCCTGGTATGACAACGAGTGGGGCTTCTCCAACCGGATGGCGGATGTGGCCATCGCGATGGCGAAAGCGGGTTGATTATTCACGGGCGTCGGGACGCAACGCATGGGTGAGCCCGGAGGTGAGCGTGCATGCCAGATTTACCTGGCGGTGTGCGCGGGATTTGACCACGGCGTTTTGGCCGACCCGTTGGCGAACGGCCAGGTAGCGGCCTTGCTCTTGTACGATGAAGGGGGTGCACCGTCGGCCGATGCGGCACGCGGCTGGCTTGGCGTTGCACATGCTCACGGCGTGCCGCTGATCGTCGCCGGACATGCAGATGTGGCCGAGGCCGTCAGCGCGGACGGCGTTCATATTCCCGCCAACGAAAACCTTTACGAAACAGCGCGGAGACAGCTCGGCGCGGACGCGATTATCGGGGCCGGTTGCGCAACCTCGCGGCATGACGCCCTGGTTCTTGCTGAACTGGGCGCCGACTACGTCGCCTTTGGCCCGGAGCCTTGGCAGGCCGGGGGTGAACAGGCGCCCGACCTCGTTGGCTGGTGGCAGGAAGTGTGTGAGCCGCCGGTGGTCGGCTGGCATCGAGGCGGCTGGGACGAGGCCGCTCGGCTGGTCGCGGCCGGCGCGGACTTTATCGGCGTTTCCGCGTTGATCGAGCAAGCTGACGACCCCGCAGTGGCGCTGGACAGACTGAGCAGGATGGTCCTGGAGACGGCAGGCACCGGATAAGAGCGGATATGAGCATCGACCTGAGGCATCGCAGCCTGGCAGCCGGACTGATCCTCGCGCTCGTCCTTACGCTGGGGACCAGTGGGCCGGCACACGCCGAAGCGGAAGACCCCGCTTTCGCCGCGTTTTTCAGCGGGCGCTATCTCGAGGCCCTGAAGCTGGCGAAGGAGGACGCCAAACGCGGAGAGCCGCAGGCGCCAACACTCATCGGGCGGATCTATGCCGAAGGCCTCGGCGTGCCGCAGGACAAGCGCAAAGCGGCCGAATGGTACGCGACCGGCGTGGAGCGCGGGGACCCGGATGCCCGGTTCGCGCTGGGCATGATGCGCCTCGACGGCGACGGCATCAGCAAGAACCTCTCGCAGGCGGCCGCCTTGCTGAAACTGGCAGCGCAACAGGGTCACGCCGAGGCCGCCTACAATCTCGGCCTCCTGCATGTTCAGGGGCGCGGGGTAGACCTTGATTTCGCGCGCGCCGCGGAGTTGTTCCGCCAGGCTGCCGAGACGGGGAACCCGCAGGCGCAATATGATCTGGGTGCGCTTTATTCCGCCGGCGAAGGCGTACCGCCCGATCCGGAAAAAGCTGCCCACTGGACAGGAAAGGCCGCGCAGGGAGGACTTGCGGATGCCCAGCTTGAGTACGCGATCATGCTGATCCAGGGCCGTGGCACCGAGAAAGATCACGACAAGGGCCTGGCGATGCTGAAGGCGGCGGCCGAAAACGGCAACCCGGTCGCCCAGAACCGTATCGCGCGCGTGCTCGCCTATGGCGTGGAGGTGAAAGCCGATCCGGTAACGGCCGCGAAGTGGCATCTGCTCGCCCGCGAACGCGGGATCAGCGACGGCCGCCTGGACGTGTTCCTTGCCGGACTCAGCAAGGAACAGCGCGAAAAGGCCGAAACAGCCGCGGACAAGTGGCGGACGACCGAGATGAGCGCGTTGCGTTGAGCCCGCCGCCGCAGCGTTAGCCGGAGTGTTGTGCCCGGTGCGCCTTTTCGTCTAAAGCTGGTGGCCTCGAAGCCGGCATCCGTCACCCGCCGGCAGACCGTTTCGCTAAACGAGGGCACCGTGGCGCTCAAGACCGCTTTCCAGATGGATCCGATCAGCCGCATCGACATCCGTGGCGACTCGACGTTTGCCATGATGCTCGAAGCACAGGCGCGCGGCCATTCCCTCTTTTATTACACGCCCGAGCGACTGGTTTACGGGGATGGCAGCGTATTCGCGACCGGCTGCGACGTCGAGGTACGCGATGTCGAGGGCGATCACTACAAAGCCTCAAACCTCCGGCGTGCCGACCTGCGTGAGTTCGATGTTGTCATGCTCCGCCAGGATCCGCCGTTCGACATGGCCTACATCACGACGACCTTCATTCTGGAGCAGCTCGCCCCGGATGTTCTGGTGGTCAACGAGCCCGCCAATGTCCGTAACGCACCGGAAAAAATTCTGACGATGGCGTATCCGGAGTTGATGCCGCCCACGGCGATCGTCCGCGACCTCGATGGTGTCCGGCGCTTCCGCGCGGAACACGACGACATCATCCTGAAACCGCTCTATGGCAACGGCGGCGCGGCGGTTTTCCGCCTCGCGGCGGGGGACACCAACCTGGGCGCGCTGGTGGAGCTGTTTCAGGGCGTGTTCCGCGAGCCTTTCCTTGTTCAGAAATACCTCCCCGAGGTGCGGGCCGGCGACAAGCGCATCCTGCTCGTTGACGGCGCGCCGGTCGGCGCAATCAATCGCGTGCCGGCGGACGACGAAACCCGCTCCAACATGCATATCGGGGGGCGCGCCGAGCCCGCGGACATGACCGAGCGCGATCACGAAATCTGTGCTGCCATCGGGCCGGAACTGAAACGCCGGGGATTGGTTCTGGCGGGGATCGACGTGATCGGCCCCTACCTCACCGAGATCAATGTAACCTCCCCCACGGGCCTGCGCGAAGTGAAGCGCTTCGGTGGCGCGGATATCGCGGCGCTGCTATGGAACTGGATCGAAGCGAAGCTGGTCTGACGCTTTTGTTCTCATATTGTTCTTGAAGTGAGATTACGGGATGCGTAAACTCCGCCGGAGAAGTTATCGGAGGGGGAAACATGTTTGCGCGTATCTCGACGGTCTCGCTCCACGGCATCGATGCCCGAGCGGTCGACGTGCAGGTCAGCCTCGCGGCGGGTCTGCCGTCCTTTACCATTGTCGGCCTCGCGGACAAGGCGGTCACGGAAAGCCGTGAGCGTGTGCGCGCCGCCCTCAGCGCCATCGGGCTTGGCCTGCCGCCCAAGCGCATTACCGTCAACCTGTCTCCCGCCGACCTGCCGAAGGAAGGCAGCCATTACGATCTGGCCATCGCCCTCGGCGTCATGGTGGCGAGTGGCGCAATCCCCGGTGATCTTCTGGAACACTACTGCGTCGCGGGCGAGCTTTCCCTTGATGGCAGCCTTTCGCCTCTCGTCGGAGCCCTTCCCGCCTCGATCGGCGCCAGCGCGCTTGGCAAAGGGCTGATTTGCCCGGCTGCGTCCGGTTCAGAAGCGGCATGGGCTGGCGAAAGCGTCGATATCCTGGCGCCGCCCGACATCCTCTCGCTGGTCAACCATCTCAAGGGTGAGCAGATGCTGGCACGGCCCGAACCGACACAGGCCGTCACCGGCCCCGGGCCAGACGTGGATCTTGCGGATGTCCGGGGGCAGGAAAGTGCGAAACGCGCGCTCGAAATCGCCGCAGCGGGCGGGCACAACATGCTCATGATCGGGCCGCCCGGCGCGGGTAAATCGATGCTTGCTCAGCGGCTTCCAACGATTCTTCCACCCATGCCGAGCGAGGAAATGCTCGAAGTCGCCATGATCCAGAGCATGGCGGGGCTGTTATCCCACTCGGGCATGTCTCGGGAGCGCCCGTTTCGAGCGCCGCACCATTCAGCCACTATGGCGGCAATCGTCGGCGGAGGCTCCCGGCCGCAGCCCGGCGAGGTAGCGCTGGCACACCGAGGCGTCCTGTTCCTTGACGAGCTACCGGAGTTTTCGCCACGGGTTCTGGATTCACTGCGCCAACCTCTCGAAACGGGTGAAGTGTCGATCGCCAGGGCCAACCACCGCATCTCCTACCCCTCGCAAATCCAGCTGATCGCCGCCATGAACCCGTGCCGCTGCGGGCGTGGATTTGAAGCTGGAAGCCATTGCCGGCGCGGAAAGAATTGCGTCAGCGGCTATATGAGCCGGATATCAGGGCCAATGCTCGACCGGATCGATCTGCAGATCGACATGCCTGCCGTCAGCGCGCTCGATCTGACCCAGCCGCGCGCGCCCGAAACGAGCGCCGTGGTGCGCGATCGTGTGGCTGGCGCACGCGATCTGCAGAAACGCCGGTACGCGCAGCTCGGCCTCCCGGGCGCCGGCACGAATGGCAATTGCCCGGCCAGCCGGCTTTGCGAGCTTGTTGTTCCCACACGCGAAAGCCTGAGCCTGTTGCAGGACGCAACACAAAACCTCGGCATGACGGCCAGAGGGTATCACAGGGCGCTCCGGCTCGCCCGCACGATCGCCGATCTTGATCAGAGCACTGATGTATCGCATATCCATATGGCTGAGGCGCTTGCGTATCGCGGCGAGGCCATGAATGCGCGCGCGGCGGCGTGAAGCATACTCAAGGGTAGAGACGTCAGGGATCCGGCTTACGAGCAGGACGGGCATCCGGCCGGGGAGAAGGCGCAGTGTCGCGCGGGTGACAACTGGCACGCTTGCACTTATCCTATCCGTAAATAGAGGCGTCCCAGAAGGGCCCATCAGCGAATCTCCTGTGTTCATGGACGCGTCCAACCATCGATACGTTTTCGCCCATACAGCCGCTGGACCACCACCCGGCACCGACAGGAAGACCGACGATCTCAAGGCATAAAGCCGGTAGGCAGATGAGACTCAACGTTCGACGGATCGCCAGCAAGTTTCGGCCAGCCATATCGGTCAAGCCGGCATCGGGCCAAAGTGCCGCCTTTCATCCAAGCCGCGGCAAGGCGCGATCGTTCATGATGCGGCGGTTGCCCCCAAAGGTGTATGGCCAGATCGGCTCGCTTGAGGTCCGGCTTGCGCGTTCAAGGGGGGATATTCGTCGGGCGCAGCGGCTGCGCTACCGCGTGTTCTACGAGGAAATGGCTGCCATTCCGGACGCCGCGACAATGCTTGAGCGCCGCGATGAGGATCCCTACGACGAAATCTGCGATCACTTGCTCGTCGTGGATCGCGGCCCCGTCCCAGTGGCCCGCCAGCGCTGGCCCCGCCGCGCGCGCGTCGTCGGGACCTATCGCGTCCTCCGCCAGGACGTCGCGGAACGCCATGGCGGCTTCTATACCCAGAGCGAATACGATATTGCACCCGTGATCGCGCGCAAGCGCGATACGCATACGTTCATGGAACTGGGCCGCTCGTGTGTGCTCAAGCCATACCGGAACCGGCGCACCGTGGAACTCCTCTGGCAGGGAATCTGGAGCTATGTCCGCGAACACGGCGTCGACGTGATGCTGGGCTGTGCAAGCTTTTCCGGCACCGATCCACGCGAACATGCGATGGCGATGTCATTTCTGTACCACTACGCCAGCGCGCCGGATGAATGGCGCGTGCGCGCGCACGACCATCTCTATGAAGAGATGAACCTGCTGCCCCGCGATCAGATTGACCAGCGCGCCGCGCTCAAAGCGTTACCCCCGCTCATCAAGGGATATCTTCGCCTGGGGGCACATGTCGGCGAGGGGGCGGTCGTGGACCATCAATTCGGTACGACGGATGTGCTGGTCATTCTGCCGGTCGAAGCCATCGACACGCGATATTTCGGCCATTTCGGAGCCCCGAACCAGTCCGCTGCGAGCGTGGCAATACGCCCGCCCAGCGAGATGAACTGATTTCGTCAGTCATCAACCCCTGGCGCGAACGGCTTGCTGGACACGCCGTTCCCCGCTTCTCGGGAGAAACACGAACACGATGCCGCGTATCGAGATCTATACCACCCTGTTTTGCCCTTTCTGCATTCGCGCAAAGCGTCTGCTGCGACGCAAGGGCCTTGATTACGAGGAAATCGACGTCACCATGAAACCGAATGCGCGCGCAAGGATGCGCGAACGCGCGGGCGGCGCCCACACCGTGCCCCAGATCTTCGTGGACGGAAAGCATATCGGTGACTGCGACCGGATACATGAACTGGATGCGCGGGGCGAACTCGATCCGCTTCTGGCAGGGGCCTGACACTCCGGCTCCGTGCCCGTTCCACGGTGCGTTGCCGATGCCCATCGGCGATATGTTAAGGGCTGCCGTCACACGCCCCCAGGAGAGGGCTCCAGACCCATGACCGATCCCAGGACCCCATCCGGTTCTTTCCGCTGTGCCCTCGTACAACTGCGGTCGAGCCGTGACACCGCCGCCTCGGTCGAAGCCGCGACCCCTCTGATCCGCGAGGCCGCTGCCGAAGCCGACTACGTGCTGACGCCGGAAAACACCTCGTTGATGGAGCTCCGCAGCGACCCGCTCTTCGCCGCAATTGCACCGGAGGACGAAACGCCCGCGGTCCATCACTTCCGCGATCTCGCCGCCAAGCTGAACATCTGGCTTCATATCGGCTCGCTCCCCGTGCGCGTCGGCGAACGGCGGGCTGCCAACCGCTCACTGCTGATCACGCCGGATGGGACCATCGCTGCGCGCTACGACAAGATCCACATGTTCGATGTGAACCTGCCGGGCGGCGAGAGCTACCGCGAGTCGAAAAACTACCGCCCCGGCGAAGACGCCGTGCTGGCCAGGCTGCCCTGGGGGACGCTGGGGCTGACCACGTGCTACGACCTGCGCTTCGCCGAGCAGTACGTGGCGCTGGCGCAAGCCGGCGCGGACTTCATTACCGTGCCTTCGGCTTTTACACGGCAGACGGGCGCGGCGCACTGGCATATCCTGCTGCGCGCGCGTGCAGTCGAGACGGGATGTTACATCTTTGCGGCTGCACAAGGCGGGACACACGACAACGGGCGGGAAACCTATGGGCACAGCCTCATTGTCGGGCCGTGGGGCGAGCTTGTGGCGGAAATGTCGGGGGACAAGCCCGGCGTCATCAGCGCGGCGATCGAGCCTGCCGAA
Organism: uncultured Hyphomicrobiaceae bacterium; assembly: GCA_964346065.1. Lineage (GTDB taxonomy): Bacteria > Pseudomonadota > Alphaproteobacteria > Rhizobiales > Rhodomicrobiaceae > Dichotomicrobium. Next base: position 23,890 of record CAYFTI010000005.1, on the reverse strand, counting down.
GTCGCCGAAGCGCGACAGAGGATCCCGGCCCTCGAACACCGACGCGAATTTGCGCTGCGTCGGTCTTGAAAGCCGCAGGACGCGGCGGCAGCTAGTTGAATGCCCCGGCGGTCAGATCCCGGCGAAACGCCGCCAGCCATGCATTGCGGCGCCCCCTCCAATAGGCTTGCCACTGCTTTGTGAGTTCATTGCGCACAATGACGACCTTCGCCTTTGACCCCGTGCTGGCGCCATCGAGCCGGTCGGCAGTGGTCACCTCAACCGAAAAATCCGTGTGCAGATAGCCGACATCCGCGACGGCGTTCTGCAGCGCGTCCTGTTCGGGTTGATGGCTCATCCGTTCCTCTCTGGTTCCCGGTACGGGCGAGAGGTCCGAAGCTGCCAAAACAGGGTTACCGCGGTGTTAAGAGAAAAGCGGGGCCGCACCGGGAGTCCGGCGCGGCCACGGGGCGCTTGAGCGTCACGCGCTTGACGAGAAGCGTTCGACCGTACGCGTCATCTGCTGCTGAAGCGGCTGCGACGCATCGGTCGCGATCCGGGTGCTCAACTGCTGGATCTCGTCAGCCTGCGTCTTCAGCGCATCGAGCTGTTCACGCATGAAGCCGGCCTGAAGCTCCATAGCCTCGGTCTGCGTCTGCGCGCCCGCAAGCCGGCGGGCAAACTCGAAGCCGGCGTTCATGTTGCGCTCGGCCAGTTCCATGACCTTGGAATTGAATTCCGCGGTCCCCTTGCTGGCCTTGTCCAGAGAGGCCTCCATCGCCGCGGTTGCATCTTCCATCGTCTGATGGGCTTTGGCGTAGGAGTCGCGAAGCTGCGCCAGCGTTTTTTCGGCGTAGGCGCGGACAGCCTCCGGCGTTTCACCAACCTGCGCGCCGAACTCCGGCGTTGGCTCTGCGACGCGTGCCGGTGCGAAACCGGTATCGTGCAGATTGGTCGATGCAGGCGTATTATGTGTCGATTGTTCGCTCATAAGTATTTCTCCTGCGTTTGATGGGCGTTCAAGGCGTCGCCAGGATGGCCGCTTACGCCTTGGGCTGCGCCTTCTGCGCCGCCTCGGCCATCATCTTGGAGATGTCCTGGGCCTGCTGGGTATAGGCTTCCATCTGCTGGCGCGCGAACTGGGTCTGGATCTCCATGACCTCCTGCAGGTCCTTCGCCTTCACCAGGCGCTCGGCGAGGTCGAAACTCGCCTGAACATTGGCCTCGGCATACTGCATGGTCTTTTCCTGGAGTTCCTTGCTGCCCATGCCCATGGCGTTCGTCGAATCGGCGAACATGCCCTGCGTCTGGCGCGCGGCTTCCAACATCCGGTCATAGGCCTGCTTGGTCTGCTCGACGGACTTCTCGGCCATCTGGCGGACCGGAGCCGGAATATCGAAATTGCTGGCGTCGTTCATCATTGATCTCCTCGAAATCTAAAGTGTGCACTTGCAAAAGGGGGGGCAGCGTGCTGAGCCTTCCCTGCACCCCATCTATGAGAGATATAAATAGGCTAATGCTGCGTTGCAACAATTTTTTGCAGTGCAGCATAAATCGTGAATGCCAAACTCGTTGCAACTGGGCAAAAGCCATGCCGCATCCACCTTCCGAGCGGTCGCCGCGCCTGGGGGCAAAACGGGATTCTTCTTCAATCGACAGGCGCTTGGTGATAGTCCGTTAAAGAATTACGAACGGGCACCGACATCGATGGCGCAGACAGCAAGCACAGCCGTGCCGGCACCGCCGGCAGCGCAGGCGTTGCCGTTGGAGAGTTTTCTGGCGACAGATGACCCCGTCTGGGTCTGGGACGGGCAAGGCCGTCGTATTCTCTGGGCCAATTCGGCGGGCGCGAAGCTATGGGGCGATCCCACGCCCGAGCGCCTGAGACGGCGCCGGACGGGCAAGACGCCAAACGCACCTGCACGGCTCACGGCTCTGGCGCGATCCACCGCCTCGCTGAACGATCACGTGGAAAGCCTCCGCGTGCCGTCCGCCAACGGCCCAGTGACCGTGCCGTGCGTCTTCCAAAGGCTCAAGCTCGCGGGTGACAGGCCGGGCCTGGTCGTGCGGGCCCTGCCAGAGCGCGACAACGCGGAGACCTCAGCGGAAATCGCCCTGCATCCGGCCGTTGCCGACGGCGCTCAGCCAACCGCAGCGACGCAGACGAGCGCCCCAAGCGAAACCGCCACCGCGCGCAAGAGCGCGACTCCATCCGATTTCGGCGCGCTCCGGGCGATCGCGCGCGACATCGACGACGCCAGCCGCAGGGGGCAGCCGGATAGCGGGACGTCACAGAAAAGGAACCCGGTCGCCCGGACGACATCGGGCTCGAAACGTTCAAAAACGCGCCAAAAAAAGGCGACACCGCCGCCAGCGCGTGGCCGGAAAACCAGCAGCGAAACGACCCACGGCCCCGCCGCACCACTGCCCGCGAGCCCCTCCAGCACCGAAATGGCGGGTTTGCTCGCCCGTGTCAGCCACGAAATCCGCAATCCTCTGACCATCATACTCGGCTTCGCCGAAATCCTGATGAGTGATCGGCTGCACCGGCTGCCCGAGGGCAAGGCCCAGGAATACGCCAGCGACATTTACCGCACCGCGCAACTGGCGCTGGGATTGGCCGACGATCTCCTCGGGTTCGCCGAGCGTGTCGAAGGCAGCGGACCACCGCCGCACGCCTGGATGGATCTCAATACACTGGTGGCCGACTGTCTGCATCTGCTGGAACCCGTGGCGGAGGCGCAGAGCGTGACGCTCACCCGCCGGCTCAAGCGGGACGCGCCACAGTTGTTGGCGCATGAGCGCTCCATCCGGCAGATCCTGCTCAACCTGTTGATGAACGCGCTGCGCCACGGCGACGGTGGGCAGAAGATCCGCGTGATGACCCGGCTGGACAAGGATGGCGGACTGGTGCTGAGCGTGAAGGACAACGGGCCAGGCATGACGCCGGAGCAGATCGCCGCCGCCAAGGCGCCCGAGCAGGCGGGCGACGTGAAGGCCGCCGGCCGGCGCGGTCTCGGCCTGCGGCTCGTTCGGGGCTTCGTGTCCGACAATCATGGCGAACTGGACATCTTCAGCAAGCCGGGGGAGGGCACGGATGTGCGTATCCGCTTCGGCCCGGACCGGCTGCGCGCGCCCAAGCCGCAGAGGCCGAAGCGCAAACCGCAAAAACGGAAGCGCAAGTAACCGCTTATTCCATCTCCTTGGTCTTGGAAAAGCGGATCGCCTCGTTGCTCTCGATCTTGTAGTTCAGCTCCCACGGGCTGGACGCCATGAACACGGGGTCGCCGTCGCGGTCCGTCATGATCGCGGATTTGTGCTTGCTGACGAACGTGTTGAGCGCTTTTTCGTCGTCCGAACTCAGCCACCGTGCCATCTGGTAGGGCGTCGGCTCGAACTCCAGCGCGACCTTGTACTCGCTCTTTGCGCGGTCGCTGACGACATCGAGCTGAAGCTGCCCGATGACCCCGACCACCCATTGCGAGCCGATATCGGGCTTGAGCACCTGGATCAGGCCTTCTTCCGACAGGTCCTGAAGTGCCTGGCGCATCTGCTTCACGCGCGTCGAATCGGTCAGCCGGACGCGGCGCAGAATTTCCGGCGCGAACGCTGGCAAGCCCGTGAACTTGAGGTCTTCGCCCTCGGTGAAGGTGTCGCCCACGCGGATGGTGCCGTGGTTGGGGATGCCGATCACGTCGCCGGGGCCTGCCTCGTCGGCGATGCCACGATCCTGCGCCATGAAGATGATCGGGCTGTGCACCGTGACGTCCTTGCCCGTCCGTACCTGCCGCAGCTTCATGCCGCGTTTGAAGCGCCCTGAACATAACCGGACGAAGGCGATCCGGTCGCGATGGTTCTTGTCCATGTTCGCCTGGATCTTGAAGACAAAGCCGGTCACCTTTTCCTCGCCGGGGGTCACGTTGCGTGGCGTGGCCGGGCTGGGGCGCGGCGGCGGCGCCTGCTCCGCGATCAGGTCGAGCAGGCCGGTGACGGAATAGTCGCGCAGGGCGCTGCCAAAGATCACCGGGGTCTGATGCCCCTCGTGAAAGGCCTGGGGGTCGAACGGCGGATAGGCCGCCTCGGCGAGTTCGACCTCTTCCTGCGCCTGCGCCAGCACGGCGGCATCCACGCGCTCTTCAAGCTGCGGATCATCGAGGCCGGAACACGGGATAACGGTGTCGAACGGCCCCCCGCGCCCTTGCGAAGAGGTGTGAAATTCGCCCCGCACGAGGTCATAACAGCCGTGGAACTGCCCGCCCATGCCCAGCGGCCAGACACGCGGCGCAATATCGAGCTGGAGTTCCTCCTGTATCTCGTCGAGCAGGTCGAATGTCTCGCGCCCTTCGCGGTCGACCTTGTTGATGTAGGTGATGATCGGGATGTCGCGCAGGCGGCAGACCTCGAACAGCTTGCGCGTCTGGCTCTCGATCCCGCGCGCCGCGTCGATCACCATGATCGCACTGTCCACCGCCGTAAGCGTCCGGTAGGTGTCCTCGGAGAAGTCTTCGTGGCCCGGCGTGTCGAGCAGATTGAACAGAAGCCCCTGGTGCGTGAAGGTCATCACCGAACTGGTCACCGAGATACCGCGATCCTGCTCGATCTTCATCCAGTCAGAGCGCGCCCGACGCGCCTCGCCGCGCGCCTTGACAGCGCCGGCCATGTGAATGGCGCCACCCTGAACAAGCATTTTTTCGGTCAGCGTCGTCTTACCCGCGTCCGGATGCGAGATGATCGCGAAGGTCCGGCGCTGGTCATATGTCTTGGTCATCGTCTCACATTATCAAAGGGATCATGCAGTCCGGGCGGCCGGACAGTCTGTTGTCCGCCTCATCGCGCGCGCCGCCCCTCCCGACTAACAGTTATTTAAGTGCCGCGAGCCCGGCCCAAAAGTCTAGAGCGCGCGGCCCATGCGAAACAGATTACCGTTCATCGGCGAAGCCGTTGCGCATTTCCCCGCCGCTTTTCATGCTGCACCGCATGACGAGAGCAAACACATACACGATCCCGCTGCACGCCAGCAATGCAGGCACCGAGACCGCGCAGACACGCGCGGCCCGCTTGCAGGCTCGCTACGCGCATCTCGACGGAGCGGAGCTTATCAGGGCGATCCTGGCCGAGGAAGACAGCGGCCGCGTCGCGGTGGTATCGTCGTTCGGCACCGAATCGGCCGTTCTCTTGCACATGCTCGCGCGGGTCGCGCCGCACACGCCGGTCCTTTTCATCGACACCGGCAAGTTGTTTCGCGAAACGCTCGATTACGCCGACGACCTCACGCAATCGCTCGGCCTGAGTGATGTGCGCCGCATCCGCCCGAAACCGCACGACGTGCGCAGTGCCGATCCCGATGGCCGGCTTTGGGAGCGGGAGTCGCATGGCTGCTGCCACCTGCGCAAGACTGTTCCGCTGCGCCGCGCGCTTCAGCGCTTTGATCTCTGGATCACGGGCCGCAAGCGCTATCAGGCCGAGACGCGCGCGGGCCTGGCGCTGTTCGAGCCGGATGGCCGGCACGTCAAGGCGAACCCGCTCGCGCCGTGGCGCGCGGATGATGTCGAGATCTATCGCGACGTCAACGAACTGCCGGAGCACCCATTGGAGGCCGAGGGCTATCCCTCGGTCGGCTGCGCGCCATGCACAACGCCGGTCGCGCCCGGGGAACATCTGCGCGCGGGACGGTGGCGCGGGCGGGCAAGAACCGAATGCGGCATCCACATCGCGGCCAACTCAGGATAAGGTATGCCCATCAGCGAACCTTGCAAAACTGGGAGACCGCGATGGGGCAGATCATCGTTACCGACCGCGAAGGCAACGAGCACGCGCTGGACGCCGTCGAGGGATGGCGGGTCATGGAGATCCTCCGCGATCACGGCGTTGGCGTCGAGGGGACATGCGGCGGCGGATGTGATTGCGCGAGCTGTCATGTGCTGGTGGACGAAGCCTGGATCGACAAGCTTTATCCCCCGCGCGACGAGGAAGAATTCAAGCTGGACGAGCTCCCGGCGGTTCAACCCAACTCGCGGCTTTCATGCCAGATCATCTGGGATGAGTCGCTGGACGGACTGAAGCTGATCCTGGCCGATTACTAGGGAACTGCGATGCGTCACTTTCCCATTTTCGTTGACCTCAAGTGCCAGCGGGTTCTGCTCTCCGGAGCGGGCGAGACGGCGGCCGCCAAGCTGCGTCTGCTGCTCAAGACCGACGCGCTGATCGAGGTCTATGGGGAAGAGGCCTGTGACGATGTGCGGACCTGGCACGAAGAGGGGCGTCTGCGGTGGTTTGCGAAATCACTTCCGTTCGCGGCACTGTTCGGCGCACGCCTTGTCTACGCCGCACATGACGACCCCGTAAAGGATGCGCAGGTTCGCGCCCATGGGGAGAAGGCGGGTGTCCTTGTCAACGCGGTCGATAACCTGGAGCTGTCGCAGTTCATTACGCCGGCCATCGTCGACCGTGATCCCGTGACCGTGGCAATCGGCACCGAGGGTGCCGCGCCCGTGTTGGCACGGCGGATCAAGGCCGACGTGGAGGAAATGCTGCCAGGCGAATTGGGGCGGCTGGCCGCGATCGCCCGTGATTGCCGAGGGCAGGCGGCTTCGCTTCCCGGCGGGCGTATCCGGCGCGCATTCTGGTCGCGCTTCTTCGACACCGACGGGCCGGCAGCGCTGGCCGAAGGCGGCGAATCGGCGGCACGGGCGGCGCTTGGTGAGCTCATCGCGGAATTTTCGGAGAGTGCGCTGGGCGGCGATGAAACAGGCCGCGTGCTCCTCGTCGGCGCCGGGCCCGGTGATCCCGAACTGCTGACGCTCAAGGCACGCCGCGCGCTTCACGACGCGGACGTCGTGCTCTACGATCGCCTGACCGACCCGCGCATCCTGGAACTCGCCCGGCGCGAGGCTACGCTGATTGAGGTGGGGAAAAAGCCCGGAGGCCCGGCCTGGAAGCAGCCCGACATCAACGCCGCGGCGATCGAACATGCCCACTCTGGCGCGCTCGTCGTGCGATTGAAGTCCGGTGATCCGATGGTATTCGGAAGGGCCGACGAAGAACTGGATGCGCTGGACGCATCAGGTATCGCTTGGGAGGTGGTCCCGGGGATAACTGCTGCCTCGGCCGCCGCGGCTTCCAGCGGACGCTCGCTCACCCGTCGGGGGCGTAACGGCGCGATCGGCTTTATCACCGCGCAGGACGCCGAAGGCTACGCCGAGCACGACTGGCGCGCGCTCGCCCAACCCGGCAGTGCGGTAGCGATTTACATGGGCCTGCAGGCCGCGCGCTTCGTACAGGGACGGCTGATGCTCCACGGCGCGAAGCCTGAGATGCCCGTGACCATCGTCGAGAACGCTTCGCGTCCGAATGAGAAGATCGTGGGCGCGCACCTCAGCGATATGTGCGAGCAGATCGAAGCGGCGGACATAACCGGCCCGGCCGTGATCTTCCTGGGCCTTGAGGCCCGGCGCGCAAGAGAGGCTGCGCGTGGATTAGAGACCGCACGCAAGGCGATTTAGGGAGCGGACGACATGCAAGAAGCGCCGCAAACCGGTGTTGCCCCGGTTAACGCCGAGGGGCGGGACACCGAGACCCCGAAAGGTGCCCGGCGAGAAGCCACCGGGCACACAGTTACAACGGGTTACAGCGATCCCTGGCGGGGCTGCTGAGGGCCACCGTCAGTGGCGCGTGGTGTCCTCGCCGACACTGGGAATGGCAACGTGGCCAGCTTCGCGGTGGTGCAGTGCCAGAGCCATCTCGGACAGAGAATCGAATACCTTCCGCTTCTCGCCGCGCAGATGACGGCTGCTCAGCGGGTGCGAGGCGGCCCACAAGGCGGAGAACGCCAGCGACGCGCGCCGCACCGCGTCCGGCGCACCTTCCTCAACCATGTCGAGCACACCCTGGCGCTGGGGCGACCGGCGCATGGCATCGCCCGACCAGCAGATCGCGGCGCCAAGGCACATCTGTTCGTGCGCGTCCAGCAAGCCGGAATTGCGTGCCCAGCGCACGCGCTCTGTGATCCTCTCGCCGCGCAGGAGCGGCTGCATGGCCGACAGCTGATCTTCAAGCGCCTCGGTCGGCGCTGGCTTCGCGAATATGATGCGCGCACTCACCTGGCGAGCGCCGAGCTCATCGGCCTTGGCAGCGAGTGCCCCCGCTGCCGGGCTGGCCGGGGATCTGGCGATCAGGGTCACGACATGGGCGCCGGGTTCGCCCGCCCCCGGAGCGCAGAGGCGCTGCAGATAACTCTCGACCAATTCAATGAGCCTGCGGGTCGCGCGGGCAGCTTGGTCGGTCGTGTGATGTGGCACGGCTGAATAGTGGCTCATTGTTTCAGATCCTCAATCGTGTGCGATCAGGACACTCCAGCGGATGCCTGCGCGTTGCCTTGTTTGCATGAGCCGGCGGGTGCGCGCGGAACAGGCGCAGGTCGTGGCCGGCCGTATGATGAACGCGGCGCGAGTCGCCCGCGTCGGCCCCTGTTGAAACGCGGGGAACGATTGAGGCCGTCGACCCAATTGATGCCTCGGGCGGATTAAATAAGAATTGATCGCGTGAGGATTTTTGTGCAGCAGGCGTCTGCCACTCAGCGCGTGCGGACGCCGTTTTCGCCGGGGGTTCGCGCCTGGCGGCTTTGCTCGCTAGCGGATGACAGCCCAATGGCGGGAAAATCAGCGCGCATATAGGCGATGATTTGCCAGGCTTCGCGTGTCGTGATCCTGCCCTGGAAGCTGTGATTTTCGGACTTGAGAGACCTACCGCCTTCCATGATACGCCACATAAGATAAGCGTCGCTGACGCGCCCGGTCGCGAGCCGGTCCGTAAGCGATGGCATGCTTTCGCCGAGATCCTGCGCCCTTGGACCATTGCCTTCGCCCGCCGCGCCGTGACACGCAGCACAGTGCCGATTGAAGAGTTGATAGCCCTCCTCGATAGCCGCCAGGGTATGGCCAACGGGATTTTTCATCTCGCGGTAGCGCCTCGGTACGCGGGCTGCAGCCGCCCGATCGGCTGGAGCGCTTTCCAGCCTGTCGCCCGTGGAGCCGGACACGGCTGGCTCGTCAGTCCGCTCGCGCGTCCCTTTGACATCTTCAGGCCCGGCTGACCCCGCGGTCCGCTCGCGGCCTTCTTCGGCGCCGTTCCCGGCCACTGATTCGTCCTCCGGGCTTGGGGGGCGTTTTTCGGGTAATGGCGGGGTCGGTTCCGTTTCACGCCAGACATGCCTGTCGGGCGGCATTGGCAGCGGCTCCCGCCAGCGATGCCGTGGCGGCGGTCGCGGAGCATCGTCATAACAGGCGCGCGGAAAGGCGCAATCAGGGGCGTAGCATTCGCCATACACGGAACATACGCGGCGCGGATGGAAGCAGACACGATCAATTCGACAATAGCCATCCGCTCGACCCGTGGCCGAGGCCGCAACCATCACTACCCCGGCCAAAGCCAGGGCGCCTACAACTCCGACGAACACCAGCTGACAAGGACGCGGCACGGGCCAACTCACGGACGCAAAACGCATTTCCGCATTATCGCCGCTGCGGCCAGCCCCGTAAAGCGGTTAGGCGGCTGCCGCCGCGCTTCGAGATCGCAAGCTGGCCCAGAAACCGAAGAACAGGGCAATAATCACGACGTTGATGCCTCCCAGCAGGGCGACCTGCGGGACGGTCACGCCGCGGATATTTGCATAGATATAAACCGCGTAGGCGATACCGAGAACCTGCTCGCCAATGGCGACCCAGAGCATGGCGATATAGCGCAACGGATCAGCGGCCATGATCGCATAAACGGCAGCGAGCAGCAGCATCACCATGCCGTATTGCGTGCTCATCGCGAGCATGTCGGTCGTCCAGCCGCCCTCCGGGCTCCAGCCGATCAGACGCGCGCCCGTATCCGGGGCAAATACAGTTCTTGCCGGCTGGGGACAGTCGCCCGACAGGGATAGGCGGGGCTCCGCAAATCTATAGACTGGGCCGGAAAGTCCTGCGACAGATCGGGCAATGGCTTTCCGCTTCCTGCATACGGCCGACATCCATCTCGACTCGCCTTTGAAGACGCTGGCGATGCGAGACGAGTCGTTGGGCGCGCAAATCCGCAACGCCACCCGCCGGGCGTTTGTCGGCATGGTCGACGCCTGTCTGGCCCAACGCCTGGATGCGCTGGTTATCGCCGGTGATCTGTATGACAGCGATATCCGCGACATGAGTACGGCGCTGTTCTTTTCGCGGCAAATGCGGCGCCTGGACGAGGCCGGTATTCGCGTCTTCATCATCCGCGGGAACCACGACGCGGAGTCCGTGTTGACCCGCGAACTAAGCCTGCCGGAGAACGTTCATTTGTTCGGTGCGCAAGGCGACACAGTGCGCCTGACCGATGACGGCGTGGCCATCCACGGGATCAGCTTCGAGTCCGCGCATGTACCGGAGAATCTGTTGAACCGTTACCCCCCGCCGGTGACGGGGATGGTCAATATCGGGCTGCTGCACACGAGCCTGACGGGCGCCGAGGGCCACGATGTCTACGCGCCCTGCACGCTCGCCGATCTGCGCGGGCACGGCTTTGACTACTGGGCGCTGGGCCATGTGCACAAGCCCGCCGTTCACGCCCAACAGCCCTGGGTTGTCATGCCGGGCATTCCGCAGGGCCGCGACATCGGTGAGGACGGGCCGAAGTCCGCCACGCTCGTGACGGTCGGCGATGACGGCGCAGTTGCCGCAGAGGCCGTGCCGACAGCGGTCGCGCAGTTCGAGCGTGTCGCGGCCGATCTGACCGGCGCGGAGACGATGGCGGACGCCGCCAAGGCGATGGAGCGTGCCCTGGCCGATGCGCGCGACGCGGTCGCCGCCCCCTGGCTCGTGGCGCGGCTTACGCTGACCGGCGACACTTCACTGGCTGCGCGTCTGCGCCGTGACGAAGACTTGACGCTGAGCGAAGCGCGGCAGACCGGCGAAAGCATAGGGAGTACGCTGATAGATCGGGTGAAATTCGCTTTCGGCGCAGCGAAGCAGGCGGATAGCGGACCTGTTGGCGAGTTGGCGGCTCTCGTGACACCGGACAGCCTGCCGCCCGAGGTCGCCGAACAAACGCTGGCGGCGATGGACACGATCCGGACCAAGCTACCGCCGGAACTCCGCAAGACCCTCCCGGATGACGAGGACGCCCGGCGCGCGCTGGCGGAGCGCCTGATCGCGGAGGGCGCGAACGACGTGATCGCCCGCTTGCGCGGCGCTGAGGAGGCGTGATGCGGCTGCGGCGTCTGGATCTCACGCGCTATGGCACCTTCACCGATACCTCGATCGATTTCGGGGCAGCGGACGGCAAGCCGGACCTGCATATCATCTACGGTGCGAACGAAGCCGGCAAATCCACGCTGCGCGCGGCGATAAACGATCTGCTATTCGGCATGCCCGAACGTTCCGATTACGCCTTTCTGCACGACTACAAGGCCATGGAGATCGGTGCAGAACTGGACATCGGCGGGCACGGTCTCAGCGTTCGCCGGCTAAAACGGCGGAAGGATGATCTCGTGGACACAGACGGCCGCCCGGCGGGCCGCGCCACGCTGGACGCCGCTCTGGCCGGAATGGACCGCCAGACCTTCGAGATGATGTTCTCGCTTGACGGCGACACGCTCAAGCAAGGGGGCGAGGAACTTCATCGCAGCCGCGGCCGGCTCGGCGAAGCGTTATTCGCGGCGACCTCCGGCCTGTCGGCCATCAGCGCGGCGCTCGAGGATGTCCGAACTGAAGCGGAGGCGTTCTTCAAGCCGCGCGGCAAGAAGCAGCGGCTCAATGAACTGATCCGCGAACGCGACGCGCTTGACGCACGCCTCAAGGCGGTGCAGGTCAGCGCGCCGCAATATCGCAAGCTGGTCGAAGCCCATGAGCAGGCGCGCACCGCACTCGCGCAAGCCAGGCGCGAAGGCGACGCTGTGAAGAAGCGCCTGCGGCAGATCGAACGCTGGCAAAACGCCATGCGCGATTGGGCGAAGCTGCGCATGTCGCGCGAACGCCTGGCCCCGTTGTGCGATACGCCGGAGATTTCCGAGGAGACCGCCGCACGCATTCACGAACTGGACGATCAGGCCGCACGGCTGCGCCGCGACATCGAACATGTTGAAACTGAACTGGAACGCCTCAGCGCAGAACGCGAAACGCTGGCCCCGGATGAAGCGCTTCTGGCCCAGGCCGGGCGCATCGACCGACTCGTACGGCTGGAGACCGGCTTCGAGGAGGCGCGCCAGAGCTTGCCCGGGGCGGAAAACGAGCTTGCGGCGGAGCGCGGGCGGCTCGCCGGAACCCTGGAAAAGCTCGGCTTCGACGCGCGCACCGATGCGCATGAGCTGCTGCTGCCGACACCTCTGGTCAGCCAGCTTAGCGAGAAGATCCGCGAATACGATGGGCTTGCAACGGCGCTTCAGACCGCCCGCGAGGAAGCCGAACACGCCCGCGCGGGGCTCGATGAGATAAAACAGAATGCGCAAGCGCTTGGCGAGCCACCAGACCCGGCGATCATCCATCAGCTCCGCCGTGACCTTCGCGACGCCCGTGCCGCGATGGACATTTCCAGCCTGGAAGAGTCGGTGTCAAACGCGCAAGGCGCGTGTGAGGCGGCCTTTCGGGAGCTGCAGCCCTGGACCGGAACTGCGGCGGACCTGCGCGCTCTGGAGCCCGCGCATAAGGAAGACCTCGAACAGTGGCGCGACGCGCTGGCCCGGCATACGCAGGCACGTGATCAGGCCCAGCGCCGGCAGGCCGAGCACGCCGAACGCGCGGCGGAATTGCGTGCTGCAAGCGAGGCCCTGAAAGGAGAAACAGGCCTTGCCTCCGAGGCGGATCTGCACAGTGTACGCGAGACCCGCGATGCGCGTTGGCGTGCGCATCGCGACGCGATTTCCGAAGGTGAGCTGAAGCCGATCAGCGAGACGGCCGACGCCTTCGAGCAGGCGATGGCCGCCGATGACCAGGCGCGTGCGGCTCGGGAACGCCACAGCAATGACGCCGCGCGCCTTCGCCAGCTTGCCACCGATATCGCCCAGGCGGAGACAGCCGCGGCCCAGGCGGAAAAGGCTCGGCACGCGGCACAAGAGGCGATCGATGCGCTGCAAACCGAGATCGACGGCCTGGCCGGTCGGCTCCGGCTCCCGGCCGGTTGGCACCCGGAGCGCATCGCCCGCTGGATCGAGGCACGCGAGCGCGCGCTGTCTGCGCAGGCCGAGTTTGAATCACGCGAGGCGAAACTGCAACGTCAGCGGGAGGCCCGCAACGCGCTTTACACGCGGCTGGCAGAAAACCTGAATGCCGCCGGTGCGGAACAAGTTGCTGGCATGGCGTTCGATGCGCTGCTCGACCTCGCAGAGGCCATCGCGCAGCAGGCGGAGACCCTGGAAGTCAAGCGGGAGCAAAAGCGCGAGGCGTGGGCGAAGGCCAAGGCCCAGCATGAAACGCGGCAGCGACGATTGGCCGATGCGCAGCAGGCGCTGGAGGACTGGACCGTGCTCTGGAACGAACTGCTGGGCTCATGCTGGCTCGGAAGCGATGGACGTCATCGCGGGGCCGCCGAGGTCGGCGAGATCCTGAGCCTGCTGGATGACCTGCGCGCCTCGGCGCAACGCTGCGATTCGCTTGAACGCGACATTGCCCGCTGGCGCGTCAGCGAGGCGGAATTCGTGTCGCTGTGCAATGAGGTATGTGCCGCAACAGGCACCTCTCTCGACGAGAAAGACCCGGGCAAGGCCCTGTCGACGCTCCGCGACGGCCTCAAGCGCGCGCAGGATGCCCAGGCCAGACGGGAGCAGACCGAGCAGGAAATTGCGCGTCTGAAGGAGACACTCGCGAATACCAGACAGAACCTGGCGCGTATCGACACGGAACTGAATGGGCTGCTCGAGCGCTTCGCCTGCCCGGACATCGAAACCCTGCGCGGTGCGATCAAGAAGGCAGCCGAAAAGGCGCGCATCCAGAGCGAGATCGCGGAGCTCGAAGACACCCTGCGCACCGCGTTCGAGGGGCGAGCCCTGTCAGAGATAGAAGATGAGCTCAGCGCCTGCGACGCGGATACGCTCGCTGTTGAGGCGCAGGAACGTGGCGCGGAGATCGAGGCGCAGGACGAGCGGATCCAGCAACTCTATCACGCGATGAAGAAAGCCGAGGAGCAGGTCGAAGGCGTCGGCGCGGACGAGGAAGCGGCAGCGCTGGCAGAAGAAAGGCGCTCTCTGCTGCTGGAGATCGAAGCGCAGACCCAGCGCTACTTGCGGCTCATGGCGGGCACCTCGGCCGCCGAGGCAGCACTGCGCCTTTACCGCGACAAGCACCGCAGCGCCATGATGCTGAACGCCGCCGAGCGTTTCACAAGCATCACGGGCGGGCGATTCACCGACCTGCAGTCGCGGCCTGACAAGGACGGGGAGACGCTGGTGGCGATCAAGAGCGATGGCGGCTCGCTGCTGGTGGACGGCATGTCGGACGGGACCCGCGACCAGCTTTATCTGGCGCTGCGCATGGCAGGCTATCAGGAGTTCTCGGGCACCCGCGAGCCGCTCCCTTTCATCGCGGACGACGTGATGCAGACCTTCGATGATGACCGGGCGCGGGCAAGCCTGGAGATGCTGGGAGATGTCGCGCGGCTGGGACAGGTGATCTATCTCACGCACCATGCCCACTTGTGCAGCCTCGCCCGCCAGGCGATGCAAGACGCCGTGACCATTCACGAACTGCCCGGTCCAGGCAATCGCTCAGGCGCCGCGCTCAAGTGAGGGCAAGCCTGATGATCAGGCCAACGGCCGCGACGGTGGCCACACCCGCCACCCACAGGCCGACAAACCATAACGCCTTGCGCAGGCCCTCGCGCATCAATGGTACCCTTCTCCTGCCTGCACCTTGCCGCGAAACACCCAGTATGCATAGGCCGTGTAGGCGATAATCAGTGGCAGCAGCACAAGTGTACCGACCAGCAGGAACATCAGGCTGTCATCCGGCGCCGCTGCCTGCCAGATTGTCAGGTTCGGCGGCACCATGTAGGGATAAAAGCTGATCCCGATGCCGATGTAGCAAAGCAGAAAGATGCCCAGCGTCGCAAAGAACGGCTGCATCTCATAGCCCCGCCTGAGGCCGACGAACAGCAGATAGGCACATCCGAGCACCAGCGCGGGCACGATGACGCTGAAGATCGCTGTGGGCCAGGCGAACCAGCGTTCGAGATACACCGGATTCAGGTAAGGCGTCGCGAGGCTGACCACGCCAATCAGCACCAGCAGTGTCAAACCCGCGCGCATCGCATAGTCACGCGCCTTTCGCTGGATCTCGTCCTCCGTCTTGAGCACGAGCCATGTCGCGCCCAGGAGCGAATAACCGACGACGACCGCCACACCCGTGAGCAACGAGAACGGGGTCAACCAGTCCCACCAGCCGCCAGCATAAGCGCGGCCCTCAACCGGAATACCCTGCACGAGCGCGCCGAGCGCGATACCTTGTGCGAGGGCGGCCACTATCGAGCCAAGCGCGAATGACCAATCCCAGAGGAATCGCCCGCGCTCGGTGCGCCAGCGGTATTCGAACGCCACGCCGCGGAACACGAGCGCTAACAGCATGGCAATGATAGGCGCGTAAAGCGCCGGCATTACCACCGCGTAAGCAAGAGGGAACACCGCGAACAAGCCGCCGCCGCCGAGCACGAGCCAGGTCTCGTTGCCGTCCCACACCGGAGCCACGGAGTTCATGGCGATGTCGCGCTGATGCCCCGAGCGATATCCGAGAAACAGGATGCCCACGCCGAGATCGAAACCGTCGAGCAGCACATAAGCCAACACCGCAATCGCGATCAGTGCGGCCCAGATGAACGGAAGGTCGAGGACCATGACATTTTCTCCTAAGTCTCGGTACCTGATTACTCCGCTGGCTTCGGTTTCTGCCCCAGGGTCTTCGCCGGTCCGGGGGTGATGCCGCTGGAGCGGATCGGGCCCAGATCATCGACATCCAGCCCAGCGTCGGGCGTCTTGGCCATCAATCGCAGCAGATAGAACGTCCCGGCGCCGAACACTGTGAAGTAAACCACGATAAACACCATTAGCGACGTGGCGACCGCCGGTGTCTCGATCGGTGACGCGCTCGCAGCCGTGGTCAGTTCCCCGTAAATCGTCCAGGGCTGCCGTCCGACTTCCGTCACGATCCAGCCAGCGACCACGGCAACGAAGCCCATTGGCCCCATCACGACAGACAGCCGCTGCAGCCACCGCGCCTCGAACAGGTCGCCGCGCAGGCGCGCCACGCCGCTCCACAAGCCGACCAGGATCATCAACATGCCGATCCCGACCATCACGCGGAACGACCAGAACACGATGTCGATCGGTGGCCACTCCTCTTTCGGGAAGGCTTTCAGCCCCTGCACTTCGGCGTTCATGTCGCCCTTGAGGACCAGGGAGCCGAGCTTGGGGATCTCGATCGCATTATGGACCGTCTCATCATCGGCATCCGGGGCGCCGAAGAGGATCAGCGGCTGGCCGGCCTTGGTCTCGAAGTGCCCCTCCATCGCCGCCACCTTGGCCGGCTGGTACTCCAGGGTATTCTCGCCGTGGGTATGTCCGGCAACAAGCTGGAGCGGCGCGACGATGAGCGCCATCCACATGGCCATCGAGAACATGATGCGCGCGCCGCGGTTCTGCGAATTGCGCAGCAGGTGAACGGCGCCAACCGCCCCGACGATGAAGGCCGTGGTCAGATAGGCCGCGAGCACCATGTGCACGAACCGATACGGGAACGAGGGATTGAAAATGATGTCCCACCAGTCCGCGGGGATATACTGACCGGCCTCGTTCATGGCGAAGCCCGCCGGCGTCTGCATCCAGGAATTCACCGACAGGATCCAGAACGCGGACAACAATGTTCCGAACGCAACCACCAGTGTGGCGACGAAATGCAGCTTCGGTCCGACGCGATTCATGCCGAACAGCATGATCCCGAGGAAGCCCGCCTCCAGGAAGAAGGCGGTGAGCACCTCGTAGCCCATGAGCGGGCCGATCACAGGGCCGGCCTTGTCGGAAAACACGGACCAGTTCGTGCCGAACTGATAGGACATGACGATGCCGGAGACCACGCCCATGCCGAACGCGACCGCGAAAATGGTCTTCCAGTAATCGAAGACCTTTATGTACGCATCGTCTTTCGTCCACAGCCACAAGCCTTCCAGTACGGCCAGATAGCTGGCCAGCCCGATGGTGAAGGCCGGAAAGATGATGTGAAAGGCAACGGTGAATGCGAACTGGAACCGCGCCAATTCGAGCGCTTCGAAGCCGAACATGTTTCTCGCTCCCCAACCGACATATTCACCCTAAGTGATGGCCTTGCGCTCAAGCGCGGTCAATGCAGGCTCACAGGGCGAATTGTCGCTTGACCGATGTCAAATCTTGGCGTGCGGCGGCAGCAGACGCGCGGGCCCGCGTTTTACTTGTGCTTGAACTGTGGGCTGCGCTTCTCCGAGAAGGCCGACATCCCTTCCTTCTGATCGGCCGTGGCGAACAGGCTTTGAAACAGCCTCCGCTCCACCCGCGTGCCGGCCGTAAGTCCGACCTCCAGCGCGTTATTCACGCTTTCCTTCGCCATCATGACTGCCGGCATCGACATGTCGGCAATCTTTTCCGCGGTGCGGACCGCCTCCTCGACAAGATCGCCGCTTCCCACAATCCGGCTCACCATACCGGCGCGCTCGGCCTCTTCCGCGTCCATGTTGCGCCCCGTCAGGCACATCTCCATCGCCTTCGACTTGCCGACCAGATGGGTGAGGCGCTGCGTGCCCCCCGCGCCGGGGATGATGCCCAGTGTGATCTCGGGCTGGCCGAACTTGGCGGTGGGCGCGGCGAGAATGAAATCGCACATCATCGCGAGTTCGCAGCCCCCGCCGAGCGCATAGCCCGACACGGCGGCGATGACGGGCTTGCGCGTTCGCGTGATCCTGTCCCAGTTACCGATGAAATCCTCGCGGTATGTGGCGGGGAAGACCTTTTGATGCATCTCCTTGATGTCCGCCCCGGCCGCAAAGGCGCGTTCCGATCCGGTGATGACGAGACAACCGATGTTCGTCTCCGCCTCCAGTGCATCGAGCGCGCGTCCGAGTTCGCTCATCATCGTTTCATTGAGCGCATTGAGCGCTTCCGGCCGGTTCAGACGGATCAGTCCGACGCGGCCACGTTTTTCGACGATGATCGTCTCGTAAGTCATGGAGAGTTCCCCCTTGTGATCCCGTGCCCGGCATTATCGCTGGCAGCGCGGACAATAGAAGGTCGAACGACCGTTTTGAACCTCACGATGTACCGATCCACCGCAATCGAGCCGGGGACAGGGTTCGCCCTCGCGGTCGTATACGGCGAAGGCATGCTGAAAATAGCCAAGCGTGCCGTCCGCGCGCCGATGATCGCGCAAGCTGGATCCCCCGGCGGCAATCGCCTCGTCCAGCACCTCGGGGATCGCAACGGCCAACTTCCTGGCGCCTGCCGAAGGCCGCCCCGTTTTCGTAGCGAGCCGGCCGGCCGGCGCGAACGGCGACAGGCGCGCGCGGTACAGCGCCTCGCAGACATAAATGTTGCCAAGGCCCGCCACGTTCCGCTGGTCAAGCAGAAAACTTTTCAGCGGCTGGATACGTCCAGCGCCGCGGGCGGCAAGATAGGCGGCTGTCAGATTGTCGCCGAGTGGCTCCGGCCCGAGATCGCGCAGCAAAGGATGCGCTGCGAGGTCGTCCGGGGTGATCAACGTCATGTAGCCGAAGCGCCGCGCATCATTGTAGATCACCCGCGCGCCCGAATCGAAATCGAACACGACATGATCGTGCGCCGGCAGGTGCCCCGCAGCGTGAACGAACGCGTCCGGCTGCACTGGCGCCGCGCTCAGCGGTGCGCCCCTTGCTGACTGCGCGATGGCAAACCGCCCGCTCATGCCCAAGTGCATCGCCAGCACGATATTCTCGGTGCATGCGAGCAGGTATTTCGCGCGACGCTCCAGTCTGTCGATGCGCTGGCCGACGAGGTGCTGCACGAAGCCATCGGGAAACGGAAACCGCAGGTCGGCCCGGCGCAGCTCGACGGCTGCGAATCGTGCGCCTTCTATCACCGGCGCGAGGCCGCGGCGCACGGTTTCAACTTCGGGCAGTTCAGGCATTCGCGGTCATCTTCCCGGTGTGCGATTTGGTCCGCCGTCCGGCAGCGTGCAAACGATAGCAACACGCCTCACCCTGCGCTATGGTCCCGCGCATGACGAACGACGATACCTTCAAGGCCGACACGGCGGATGCCGCTAGTTTCGGGTTCAAGCAGGTCGCCACGGCGGAGCGGCAGATGCTGGTGAATAATGTATTCGCCCGCGTCGCGGATCGCTACGACCTGATGAACGACCTGATGTCCGGCGGACTGCACCGGCTGTGGAAAGACGACATGATCGCCTGGCTCGCGCCGCCGAAGGACCGCGCCTTCCGGCTGATCGACGTCGCGGGCGGCACCGGTGATATCGCGCGGCGGTTTCTCGGCGCGACCGGACCCAAGGCGAGCGCCGTGGTCTGTGACATCTCCGCGGAAATGATTGAAGCAGGGCATCGGCGCTTCGAAGGCACGGCGCTGGCGCGTCGGCTCAGCTTCGTGCGCGGCAACGCCGAAGCCCTGCCCTTTCCCGATAGTGCGTTCGATGCCTATACGATCGCCTTCGGCATCCGCAACGTCACCAGCCGCGATCGCGCGCTGCGTGAAGCCTGGCGGGTGCTACGTCCGGGCGGACGCCTCCTCTGCCTGGAATTCTCCGAAGTTCAGGCACCGATCCTCGACAGCATTTACGAACTTTACGCCTTTAATGTCATACCACGGCTTGGGCAACTGGTCGCGGGCGAGCGGGAGGCTTACCAGTACCTGGTCGAAAGCATCGCGCAGTTCCCGGATCAGGAAACGTTCGCGGGAGAAATCAGGGCTGCGGGCTTCGCGCGCGTCAAATATCGCAACCTCACCGGCGGCATAGCCGCGATCCATTCCGGCTGGCGGCTCTGAGACAACAAAAACCGCATCAAGGCGGGGGCATCGTCAAGGCGTGAAGGCGCTCCTACACATTTACCGGCTGATACGGGCGGGTCTCGTGGTCCTGCCCCACGCGCTGCGCGCCCTGCCGGAGAGTAAGCCGGTTCCCGGCCCGCTCAAGCTGTTGCGCCGCACGCGCATTGGCCGCGCAAGGGAATCGCGGCCGGGCGACCTCTCGAAAGCCGTCGCCGCGCTCGGGCCGAGTTACATAAAGCTCGGGCAGTTTCTGGCCACGAGGCCGGATCTGGTGGGCCTCGAACTCGCGACCGAGCTCGCTGCGCTGCGCGACAAGCTGCCCCCATTTCCCACGGAAGACGCCAGGCGCACCATCAGCGAATCCTTCGGCATGGACGTCGACAAGCTGTTCGATGATTTCGGGCCGCCCGTCGCCGCCGCGTCCATCGCCCAGGTCCACAAGGCGACGATCAAGGAAGCCGGCGAACCGGCGAAAGACGTTGCGGTGAAGGTGTTGCGCCCGCGCGTCGGGCAGCGCTTTCAGCGTGACCTCGAGACGTTCTATTTCGCCGCGCGTCTCATCGAGCGATGGCATCAACCTTCGCGCCGCCTTCGCCCGGTGGCCGTTGTCGACACACTGGCCCGCTGGGTGGAGATCGAGATGGACCTGCGCATGGAGGCCGCCGGCCTGTCGGAGATGGCGGACAACATCAAGGCCAGCGGCGACAAGGATTTTCGCGTCCCGGCCATTTACTGGACGCGGACATCGCGGCGGGTTCTGACCGTCGAGTGGGTCGACGCCATACCATTGGGCGATCTCGCGGCCATCGACCGTGCCGGGCTCGACCGGGAACAACTCGGCATCAACGTCATTCGCATCTTCCTCCGGCATGCGATGCACGACGGGTTTTTCCACGCCGACATGCACCAGGGCAACCTGTTCGTGGACTACAGCGGGCAGGTGATCGCGATCGACTTCGGCATCATGGGCCGGCTCGGTCCGCAGGAAAAACGATACCTTGCTGAAATCCTGTTCGGCTTCATCACGCGCAGCTACATGCGGTGCGCCCGAGTCCACTTCGAGGCGGGCTACGTCCCTCCCCACCAGGACGTGGCAACGTTTGCCCAGGCGCTCCGGGCGATCGGCGAGCCCCTTCAGGACCGCACGGCGGAGGAAATCTCGATGGGCCGGGTGCTCGGCCAGCTCTTCGAGGTGACCGAAATGTTCGACATGAGCACGCGGCCAGAACTCCTTCTCCTGCAAAAGACCATGGTGGTCGTCGAGGGCGTGGCCCGCTCGCTCGATCCAAGGCTGAACATGTGGGAGGCGGCGGAACCCGTCGTGCGGGATTGGATGGAAACCGAGATGGGGCCGGGCGCGCGGCTGCGCGAGGCCGCTGCGGGCGCGGTGAGCCTCGGCGAATTCATCGCGGCGGTGCCACGGCTTTCGGAACAGGCGACGAGGCTTGGGCACGATCTGACACAGATGAGCGAAAACGGCCTGCGCCTGGACGACAAGACAGTGGCGCGGCTCGGAGCGGCCACGAACCGCCGAGGGATCTGGGGCCGGCTCGGCATCTGGACCGGTGCGCTCGCGCTGGCGGCCATCGCCGTGCAGATGTGGCTTGGTTAGCGCTGTTTTCAGCGCGCGTTATCCGGCAAATCCGGTGAGCGCGTCTCCGGAGCGCGCCCTATCCCGCCAGCCCCGGCAGAAAGTTGATCACCAGCTGGGCCAGCACCCCGCCCGCGATAGCCAGCGCCGCCCAGAGCGCCACCTTGCGAAGCGTCTGCGCCCAGTTGATCCGAACCGTGACCTCGATCACCTGCTCAGGCAGCGCGACGTCTCCAACCATCCCGTTCTCGTCTACACTGCGCGCCGCCGCGACAAGCTGGAGCCGACGGCTGCCGCGCGAGAGAGGCAGAACCGTCCATTGCCACAGGCCGAACTGTTCATTGCCAAGGAAACTCGGCCTGTCGAAAACCCACTGCGTCTCCGGCGCCAGCGGCTCGATCATGAAGCCGCCATCCGGTGCGCGCAGGTAAAGGCTCATCGCGCTTGTCACCGCCACGCCGTGGCCCTGTGGCGCGTGGCGTCCCTCGACGCCGGCAATCAACGCGTCGGTCGCTTCGCGTCCGATACGTGCCTCGACCAGCTCGCGCTCGCCCTCGCGCATGACCCGCGGTATGCGCTCGACGAGCTTGCCGAGAATCGTCTGGCCCGGCTCGCTGGTATCGGCCTCGGGCGCAGCCTGCGTAGGCTTGCGTTGTTGCGGCGCCGTGGCCCCATTGGATTTTGATCGCGCGCGGTCGCGAGGTCTCGCGTGCGAAGGCGCCTCATCGAGGGGTTTTTGCCCGCCATTCATCGCAGGCGATGGGGCCTCCGGCGAGGATCTTCGCGGTGCTGGTGCCGAACGCCCGTTTCGCGCCGGCGTTTCTCCTTCGCCTTCGTCGTCAATGACATCGCGGATCGTCGCCAGCATGTCTTCAAGGGTCGGCTCTGGCTTGGACGGGCGGGCTTGCCGTGCCGGGGGTGTCTTTTGCCTCGGTGGCTCCGGCCGCTGCGATGGCGCTTGCGGGCGCGGCCCTGGCGCGCGGGACTGCGGGACGCGCGGCTGCGGCTGTTGCGACGCCCGCGCTTCTTGGGAGCGGGCCGGTGCCGCCCGGGCGTTCTGGCTGTCGAGCCAGCCCAGCGCCTTGCCAAAGCTCAGGCCATGGCGATTCAATAGCCGCGTCACGGGGCTATCGCTCTGACCTACGAGGGCCGCGAGCGCGACGGCTCCGTCTACTTCGCGCCGGTTCGACTCGCGTGCGCCTTTCTGGGATATCTGAAGGACGTGATGCAGGCCTTTCGAAGCCTGGGGCTCTTCGCTCTTGCCGAGGATCCTGCGGGGCGTGGCCTTCTCGATCGCGCTGCCGAGCTCGACCCGTATCGAGGCGATATCCGCGTCGCAGCCCTCCATCAGCGCGAGCGCGTCGGGATCATCGAGCAAGGCATAAAGAAGGTGTTCAAGCCCCACGATCGCGTTGCCGCGCCGCGCAGCGATGGAATACGCGCGCCGCACGGTGTGCGCGAAATAGGCCGAATGCGGGAACTCGCTGCCGACCTTTGCCTGTTCCGTCATTGCTCCGATCACCTTTCCGATGGCCATCACAACGCGACCCGGCGCGCTTGCATGTGACATAATGCACACGATTCCCGAAGACCGAAGCCGAAATATGTCACGCTCCCTTCTTCGGGCGAAATCCAAGGGGCAAGGACGCAGCGTGGTTGTCGCGGCGAGCAATGGCGGGTAGTCAAGTAGCGGACACGCTTAAGGAGTCGGGCATGTCGGAAAGCGAAAGCGGAATCCTGCCGGATTTGCAGGCCAAGGTGCTCTCGGAGGCGCTGCCCTACATGCAGCGTTACGATCGCCAGACCGTCGTGGTGAAGTATGGCGGCCACGCGATGGGCGACCCGGCGCTGGGCGAAACCTTCGCGCGCGACATCGTCATGCTCAAGCAGTCGGGCGTCCGGCCGATTGTCGTGCATGGCGGCGGGCCGCAGATCCAGTCGCTGCTCAAGCGCCTGAACATCGAGAGCCAGTTCGCCCACGGCCTGCGCATCACGGACCAGGAAACGGTCAACGTTGTTGAAATGGTCCTCGCCGGCTCGATCAACAAACAGATCGTGGCGATGATCAACCGCTTCGGCGGCAAGGCCTGCGGCATCTCCGGCAAGGACGCAAACCTCATGACCGCGCGAAAGTTGGAGCGCACCGTGCGCGACCCGGAATCGCAGATTGAAAAGCTGGTCGATCTCGGCTTCGTCGGCGAGCCGGAGACGGTGAACCCGCACATCGTGGATGTCATCACCGAAAGCGACCTGATCCCGGTGGTCGCGCCGCTGGGCGTTGCGCGCGACGGGCTGACCTACAACATCAACGCGGACACCTT
>CAYFTI010000004.1:0-41088 GCA_964346065.1 uncultured Hyphomicrobiaceae bacterium | reverse complement strand
AGCCACTTGCCGCCTTGGATCGTGTCCATGAAATGCCGCTCGATGGAATCGCCCGCCGCCAGCGCCACGTTGTACCCGCCCTGCACCATCCGCGTGCAGCCGCATTTGCCCATCAGCCCCTTGACCGCAATGGTCACGTCGAGATCGGGATTCGCCTGCTTGGCGTGCAGCGCCGCGAACAGCCCGGCTCCGCCCGCGCCGATGATGAGGATGTCCGTCTTGTGGCGTTCGATATGCATCTAGAAAGCTCCCAGGAGGAAGGCGCCGCCCGCGACAACCGCCGCGCCGATCCCGGCGGTGATCCAGCCCTCGCGTGCATCATCGCGCCAGGGCAACAGCTCCAGCGCCAGCAGGCGCAGCCCGAAGAACAGGTGAATGCTCAGCAGCACAACGAGGCCCCATTCGGCGGCCTTGAACAGCGGCATCTCGGCGAGCACAAGAAAGCGGTCAAGTTCCGCCGCCCCCTCCAGCGCCAGGCCGAGCACGAGGAAGTGCATCGGCAGGAACAGCGCCAGCGCGACGCCGGACACGCGGTGCCCGATAAACGCCCAGTAGCTGCGATGGCGGCGCGGCGAGCTTTTCATAGCGGCCCTCCGATCACGGCGACCACGGCGCGCGCGCCCATCACCAACAGCACGACGCCGAAGAGAACCATGGCCCAATCGACCAGCTTGCGAGACAGCGGCGTCCACTCCGTCAGCACGTTGCGCAGGCCGATCGGCGCGTGAACAGCGGCGGCGATCACGAAAGCGCCGTAGAACACCGCCCAGCCGATGCTTCCTTCCGTTCGTCCGAGAATAGCCTCGGCCGTAAGGCCCTGACGCACCGCGTAGAGGATCAGGAGCAGATGCACCAGCACCAGCGGCGCCAGAAGCATGGCGGACAGGCGCTGCGCGATGTACAGGTTGCGCTCCATGCCTAGCGCACCCCCAGGAAATCGAGCAGGCTCATGCGCCGCAGCCCGGCAATGCTCTGCGTCGGGCTGATGCCGACCGGGCAATGCTTCATGCAGCTTCCCTGCGTATGGCAGGAGCCGCAGCCGCCCGCCTCGGTGACCTTGCGCAGCGTCTCATGCTTTGCGGCGTGGCGCTCGTCGTTCACCAGCGTCCAGGCGCGGTTGAGCGCGGCGGGGCCGAGGTAGTCATCATTCCACGAGACCACGTCACAGGCGGCGTAGCAGATACCGCAGTTGATGCATTCGATTCCGCGATCGGCGTTGCGGCGCTTCCTGCTGGTCGGATCGACCGCGGCGGGCGCGTCCGCGCGGGTCTTGCTACCCTCAAAGCGGCCACCAGCCCCCTGCCACTTGTCGAAGAACTCCGTCATGTCGCAGGCCAGGTCCTTGATGACCGGCATGTTGCGCAGCGGCTCGATCGTGATATGCCCATCGCCGGCGACGCGGCGCACATGCGTGCGGCAGGTCCAGCGGGGCACGCCGTTAACCGTCATCGCACAGGAGCCGCAGACCCCGACACGGCAGGCGAAGCGGTAGGCAAGCGCCGGCTCGTGGTGGCGCTGGATCTCGGTGACGACATCCAGCACGGTCTGGTTCTCGCGCCACGGGACGGTGTAGGTCGCGAAATCCCCGTCTGTCCCGCCGCGCCACACATCGACGCGCAGATGGCCGGCGTCTTCCGAAGCAGTCGTCTGTTCCATCACGTCTTGCATGCCTTAATGCGCTCCCGGCGCGTCCGTGGCGAAGACAGGGGCCGGCTGCGCGTCGAGCTTCACGTTGATGCAGGCTGGCAGCCCGCTCGCGATCGCGCGCTCAAGCGCCGGGGCGAGGTCTTCCGCGCGCGTCACGTATTCGCCATGAGCCCCGAGCCCTTCGGCGGCCTTGTCATACCGGCTTGGCAACAGGTCGCATCCAATCTGGCGGTCCTCGCCGAACTGGCGGATCTGCAGCATCCGCTCGGCGTTCCAGCACGCGTCATTGCCGATGACGAATACGACCTGCGCGCCTTCGCGCACGGCCGTGTCGAACTCGCCGAGATAAAAGCCGGCGGTGCCGTCGCCGAGGGTGCAAATGACAGTCGCATCCGGGCTGGCGATCTGCGCGCCAATGGCGTTGCCCATCGCGCTGGCGATCGCGCCGGAGACCCCGTTCATCACGCGGCGCGGGGCATCCACGAACCCTTGCATCCACTGGCCGAACTCGCCGCCATCGGCAACGTAGATGGCATCGCCTCGCGTATCCACGACGTCCTGAAGGGCCCGAGCGACATCGAGTGGCACGACACCATCGCCGCTCCCGGGTTGCGGGTCGAGATCACGGTTCGCCAGCGCCTTGTCGACCTCGGCGCGCCAAGCCTCGCCGCTGTCGTTCGCGTTCATTGTCTCAATCAGGCGTTCAGCGCACAGGTCGGCATCCGCCTCGATGCATCCTGCAAGCCGTCCGTCGAGTTCGGTCTCCGCGCGCTTGCGAGCGGACTCCTCCGGTGTGACCGCGAACACCCTGGCGCCTGAGGGAAACACGCCTTCGCGACCATATCCGACCGTGTAATCGAATTGCTTGCCCAGACTCACGATCAGGTCGGACCGTTGCAGGCACTCCGCGAAGCGGCCGAGGGCAGGATCGCGCATTGCGCGCGGGCTTTCGATCGGAACGACGGGAGCGCCGGTTGCCTCGGCGAGGGCTGCCAACAGTGCTCCCGCGCGCGTCTGCGTCATTGCCGGCCCGCTCAGGATGAGCGGACGTTCCGCTTGAGAAAGCGCGTCGGCCAGTGCCTCGACGTCGCTCTCGCGCGGCAAATTCGGTCGCCGGGCGAAGGCTTCGGCCGGCGGCGCGGGGGCGTTGGTCTCCGCCATCAGCACGTCGGCCGGCAATGCCACATGCACCGGCCCGGGCCGGCCGGACCGCGCCAGGCTGATCGCCCACGCCAGATCCTCGCCGAGCGTGTGCGCGCTCTTCACGCGAACGGACGCCTTGGTCACCGGAGCCGCCATGGCCGTCTGATCCAGTTCGTGGAACGCACCCCGGCCGTCCTGCGCAAGCGGCGAATCGCCGCTCAGCAGAAGCACCGGCGTTTCCGAGGTCATGGCCGAAAACATTGCGGACAGCGCGTTGGCGAAGCCTGGCCCTGCGGTAACAAGCGCTACGCCGATATCGCCGGTAAGCTGCGCGTGGGCCTCCGCCATGAACACCGCGCAGGCTTCATGACGGGTGTGAATAAGCCTGATATCGCTTTCGAGGGCGGCGTCGAAGATCGGCATGATCTGGTTGCCGGAGAGTGCGAACACAGTCTTCGCGCCACATACCGCGAGTGACTGCGTAACGATATCGGCACCTCTCATGCCATTCCTCCCGATGCCCGAGCCCAACCGCAGGCGCTTGTGTCAGTGAGCCGACACGCTAAAAGTTTTTAATGGCTCAATCAAGCCACTTGCCTTTTGAGCCGTATTAAACTCATTTTGAGCGCTGGCGGCCAATGCGGATGGAGCCGACGGATGGATGTCAAATCGCTGTATACGCTGATTGCCATCGCCGATCACGGCCGTTTTGGCGATGCCGGGCGGGCCGTGGGACTATCCACCTCCGGGGTCAGCCTTCAGGTGCGCGCACTGGAGGATGAGCTCGGCGTGACGCTGTTCGACCGCAGCACGCGTCCGCCTCGCCTGACTGACCAGGGACGCGACTTCGTCCAGCGTGCCCGGGAGGTGATCACCGCCTGGGAAAATCTCAGCGACAGCCTCAAGCGCGAGGCGACACGCGGCGTGCTGAAGGTGGGTGCCGTGCATACTACGGTCTCCAGCATGGTGCCGCTTGCGCTCGCCCGTCTCCAGAAGCGCTGTCCCGATCTGCACATTCATCTCATGACAGCGCTTTCGCACGAACTCGACGAGGCAGTGAAGCGCGGCACGCTGGATGCCGCCGTTGTGTCGCGTCCGGGCTCGGTTGATCCGGGGCTGCAATACCGGCCCTTCGTGGAGGAGCCGCTCGCCGTCATAGCGCACGAGAGCCTCGCCGGGGAGACGGATCGCGAGTTGCTGGAACGCCACCCATATGTCCGGTTCAACCGCTTTGCGCGGGTCGCCCGGCTTGTCGAGGCCGAGTTCGCCCGGCGCAACATCGTCATCAAGTCGCGGATGGAAGTGGATACGCTTGAGGGGGTCTTGCGACTGGTCAGCAGCCTTCTTGGTGTTTCGGTCGTTCCGTTGCCGCGTGTCGGGTTCAACTTTCCCACCGAGATTCGCACCATGCCTTTTGGCGACCCTAACATAAAGCGGGAATTGGGCTTGATCGAGCCGGCGATGAACGCCCGCGCCAATTTCTGCTCGCTACTTTACGAAGAGCTGTTGGCCGTGATGGCTGAAAGTGGCGAACGGGAATCCGATGGAGGAAATGGTACCGCTGCCCCGGCTCGAACGGGGGACCTCTAGATCCACAATCTAGCGCTCTAACCTACTGAGCTACAGCGGCCCGGAGATGCCTAGAGGCTAGTGCGTCGGACGGCGCGATGCAAGGGGCTTGGAGAGCGATCCGTCCCCCCGCTGGATGCGAACATGTTCTTCTTTCGTTCTCATTTTCGAATTGACAGCGGTGAGCGGGCCTTGTAGAACAGAAAAAGAACATTGGGCCCCCGCTAGAGACCCAACGTTCCCCGCGCCACTTGGCCGTAGGGCTGTGCGATTGCCGCCGCGCAGCGTGCCAAGGAACGGCGTCATGTATGCGCAGGCGGGTTGCTGTGGCACGCGTGCTGTTTTCAGGTTGTTGCGTAAGCGCGCTTCAATCCGGCCACTGTCCTTCCCCCGCCCCCACGTGAACGGTGGTCCGGTCGGCCCCGGCGCCCGTCTGCGCTCTTTTCTCGCCGCTTGCGCCAACGTGTCGGGTTGGCATTCCGCTTTGCGCCGCTCCACATATCAGAAGGATTTTTTCATGGTGCCCGCCCATCGGTCTTGATCGATCGGAGCGGGACCTGACGAATGGAGCGCTATGACGCGGATTGATGTCATCGGAGCGGGCATTACCGGGCTCTGGCAGGCTTTGATGCTGGCGGAGCGCGGCCACAAGGTCCGCCTCATGGAGCGCAGCGCCGAGCCGTTCGCCGAAGCGGCCAGCCGGCTTGGCGGAGCGATGCTCGCGCCCTATTGCGAGGCGGAAGCCGCGCCGCCGATCGTTCGCGATCTGGGATTGCGTGCCATGAGCATCTGGCGAGAGAAACTGGCGTGTGTCCGCCAGACCGGCTCGCTCGTCGTCGCTCAACCGCGTGATCGCGCAGAGCTGACCCGTTTTGCTGCACAGACGCAAGGGCATGAGCAGGTTGACAGTGCCCGCATAGCGGAGCTCGAGCCGGCGCTGGAAGAGCGGTTCCGCACGGGGCTTTTTTATCCTCGTGAAGCCTATGTCCCGCCGGCCAAATCTCTTGAAGCGCTGATGGGCGCGCTTGAGATGGCGGGCGTCGAGATGCATTTCGGCGTTGACGGGGTAGCGGATCGGGCCGATTTTACCATCGATTGCCGAGGACTAAGCGCGCGCGGCGAGCTTCCGGGCCTGCGCGGCGTGCGCGGTGAGATGGCGCTCGTAGAAACATCGGAGATTGCCCTGCACCGGCCCGTCCGGCTCCTTCATCCACGCTTTCCGCTGTATATGGTGCCATGGGGCGGTGACACTTATATGATCGGGGCAACAGTTCTGGAAAGCGACGACCGCGGCCCCGTCACGCTACGCTCGGGCCTTGACCTGCTCGGGCTGGCCTATGCGTTGCATCCGGCGTTCGGGCAGGCGCGCATCGTGCAGCTTGCCGCTGATGTCCGCCCGGCCTTTTCCGACAATGTGCCGCGCATTATTGTGCGAGACAGGCGGATTTATGTGAACGGGATGTATCGCCACGGATATCTCACGGCACCCGCGCTGGCGGAGATGACGGCCGAGTATATCGACGGGCGCCGCCCGAATTCGGAGATTATCGTTGAGGGTCACGATTAACGGCGAACAGCAGGAAACCCAGGCGGCCACGCTGGAGCAACTGTGCGCCGCGCTTGGTTATGGCGACCAGCGTGTCGCCACCGCCCTGAACGGCGAGTTCGTGTCCGCCCAAGAGCGGCGGCAGACGCGCCTGCATGAGGATGACAATATCGAGATCGTTGCACCCCGCCAGGGCGGGTGAAGCGCATTCCGAAAACCGGTTCCCTTTTTCGGATGGATTGCGCGTTGGATCAGAAGACCCGAGCGGATTGCCAGTTTGGTCAGGGCAAAAATCGCTCAGTTCGCGTGCGAAAGGCAAGGCCGGCATGAACATGATCGACACGAAAGAGGCGCTTGAGCTTTACGGCACGCGCGTGACCTCGCGGCTGCTGCTCGGCACGGCCCTCTATCCATCGCCCGAGACGTTGCGCGCGTCGTTCGAAGCCTCCGGCGCGCAGATCGTCACGGTGTCGCTGCGCCGCGAATCGTCGTCCGAGCGGGCGGGCGAGCAGTTCTGGCGGTTCATCGAATCGCTGGAGGGCGTGCGCGTGCTGCCCAATACCGCCGGCTGCCGCACGGTGAAGGAAGCCGTGACAACCGCGCAGATGGCGCGCGAGATGTTCGGCACGCCCTGGGTCAAGCTCGAGGTGATCGCCAACGACGACACGCTTCAGCCCGACGTGATCGGCCTCGTGGAAGCCGCGCGCATCCTCACCGACGAGGGGTTTCAGGTGTTCCCCTATACGACGGAAGACCTGAGCGTTGCTGAACGCCTGATCGAGGCCGGGTGCGATGTGCTGATGCCTTGGGGGTCGCCGATCGGCTCAGGGCAGGGGCTGAACAACCTTTTCGCCTTGCGGATGCTGCGTGCCTATTTCCCGGATGTGCCGCTGATCGTCGATGCCGGCATCGGCGCGCCGTCCCATGCGGCCCACGCGATGGAACTCGGCTATGACGGGGTGCTGCTGAACACGGCGATCGCCAAGGCTGGCGACCCGGCGAAAATGGCCGCCGCTTTCGCCCGCGCCATCGAGGCAGGACGCCTAGCCTATCACGCGGGGGTAATGCCGCCACGCGAAATGGCCAGCCCCTCCACGCCCGTTGCCGGGACGCCGTTCTTCGAGCCCGAGAATGATTGATAGCTTCTATCCGGTCCTGCCCGATATCACCTGGCTGGAGCGGCTGGTGCCGCTCGGCGTGCGCTTCGTCCAGTTGCGCCTCAAGGACGCGCCGGAGCCGGAGGTGCGCAGCCAGATCAACGCGGCGATGGCGCTATGCGAGCAGCATGGCGCGAAACTGGTTATCAACGACTATTGGCGCGAGGCGATCGACCTTGGCGCGGATTTCCTTCATCTCGGACAGGAGGACCTGGCGGCAGCGGATGTCCCGGCCATCAGGCAGGCGGGGATCCGGCTGGGCGTTTCCAGCCATGACCACGACGAACTGGCCAAGGCGCTCGCCGTGCAGCCCGATTATGTCGCGCTCGGACCGATCTACGAGACCAAGCTCAAGAAGATGAAATGGGCGCCGCAGGGGCTAAACCGTGTGCGCGAGTGGAAAGCGGCGATCCCCTGTCCGCTTGTGGCGATAGGGGGGATTACCTTGGAGCGCGCGCCGGATGTTCTGGCCGCCGGAGCGGATAGCATTGCCGTGGTGACCGATCTGGTCACGCATGCCGACCCCGAAGCACGGACGCGGGAATGGTTGTCCGCGATCGGCTAGCCGGGTCAGTCCGATTCGTCGGCCGATCCGTTGGCGAAATTGAAGCCTGTGCCGTAAACGACGACCTCGACGCCGCCTTCCACGAGGTTCGGGTGCCCGATGCGCACAGCTAGGCACCCGTCATAGCCCTGCTCGCGCGCGTTTTCTTGCAGTCGATCGAGCGCCCGCTCGACGGTATCCTGGACAAGCGCCTCATAACGGCCCATGCGCCCGCCAAAGGTATTGGTGATCTTTTCACGCACATCCTTGATGAGGTTCGCGGCTGTCACGGCATAGGCCACCACCAATCCGCCTTCGCGTACCTCCCGCCCGGAAAGCCTGTCGACCGTGTAAAGCGTCATTTCGTCTTGCGCCCGATTTCCTTGCCATCCTCGTTCTTGACCACAATCGTCGTGCGGCGCCCCCGGATGAGCCGCGCCACCAGGATGATGAAGATCAGTAATGCCGTCGCCGTTATGAGCAGTGTCCAGGTGTAGGCCTCGACGAACACGCGGGGTTCGACTTGTCCCGCGCGCACCTTGCCGAAGTTGTCAACCATGCCGAAAAGGCTGAATGTGCCGTCCGGGTTGAGCAGCATGTCGATCGCGGCGTCCTCATCCGCGCTTGATAACACAGCGTCCTGCAGGCCGGGGCGCGCCAGTTTGCTCATTCGCGCCGGGTCCGCAGCCACGGAGTCGAGAAGCGTCCGGGAGGACGTGTCCGTCAGTTCGGTCTGGTAGCGGGCCAAAGCAGCGAGTTCTTCCTCGTCAAGCCGGGTTGCGAGGCCGCGAATTTTCGCAGGCGTCAGGGACAGGAGCCGGTTGCGCGCCATGCTGGGCAGGGCGGCAAGGCGGTAGACCGCTGTCGCGTCGTCGACCTCCAGCAACCTGTTCAAGTCGGGTTTTGATATCTGCTCGGGCCGGATACGGCTGTAGACGTTATAGCGCAGAACCTCCCCGACCCTGTCGCCGGCCAGCTTCGACCATGCAATGGCCGTCTCCAGCGAGCGCGTCTGCCGCGCGATCTCGATGCCGTCAAGCGAAAGCGTGTCCAGCGCGGATTTCAACGAGCTGTCCTTCAGGCGCTGAAACACCGCCTGCTCGCTTTCCTGGTTGACAATGAGCTGGGCAAGCTCGCCGAGCCGCGCAAGCTCCCTCGCCTCGCGTTCGCGCAGGAACGTCTTGAAGGCCGCATTCTTGTCGGCCAGCGAGAGCAGCAGGTCGTAGCGCTCCTGGAAGGCCTGCCACATGGCGAACATATTACTTGCCGTCTCCTGGGAGATGCTCTCGATGTTGTCGTTAACGAAACCGGAAATCGACTCGGCGATCTCGGTCTTGATCAGCTTCTTGGACTCGTCGGACTTCATCCGCTCCTCGATGAGCGGGAACACGCCCTTGCCCGCATCGATCAGGTCCTTGACGATCAGCGCCAGTCCGATCACGCCCGTGAACGACGAGACGATGCGCGTGGCAATGGCGCCCGCCAGCCGCCGGCCCATCTGCGCGACCATTCGCGCGATCATGCGCCGGGTCATCACCAGCAGCAAACCGCCGATCGCTTCGCTGCCCTGGAAGACCAGATCGCCCGTCGAGATCACGGGGGTGCCGGACTGCGCCGCGACATCCAGGGTCGCTTCGGTCTGCTGCACGAAGGACTGCGCGATTGCACCGCCATAGCGTGCTTCCAGCGCCAGCCGCATACACGAGACAGCCGGCCCGGAGGCATCAGCCGCCGCGGTCTCCAGCCGCCCGCCGATGTCCTCGCCGATGGCGCTGGTGAGGCGGGTCATCGCGTTTCGGAACGCCTCGGAATTATAGGTCTTCTCCGCGACGGCAACCGCGAATTCCCTGGCCTGTGACTTGCTGATCGTGGAGTAGGCGCGGTCGAACCAGTCCGTGTCTGCGCGCACCTCCTTGATGGCGAGGTCGATCTGCTCGTCTATGCGCCTGTCCATCCGGGTCTGCGTCCATTGCTGCTGGACGAGCGCGGCATAATTCAAACCGCCAAGTTCGGCCGTTAGCCGCTGTTCGGTGATGGAGCGGATGGCGGTGCGGACATTCTCGTCGTCAAGCTGGCGGCATTCGGAGGGTGAGAGTGTTTGACCGGGAAAGGCGCTGCTTTCGTCCTGCGCGATCGCGGGCCGTGGCGGGATAATCACCGTTAGCGTCATCGCGCACGCCGTAATCAGCGCAGTCGCGGACCTGAGAAAGCGGCGCATGACAAACTCCGGACCCATTCGCTCGAACGCGGCGGTTGCCCCGCCCGCCAGCGTTGTCGAGCCTATGCCAAAGCGTGGACGCTAACAAATGCAAACCGGGCACAGCGCCGGTTGATGGACTACAGGCGGAAGGTTACCCCAAGGAAGAGCAGGGCCCACGCCACCAGCATGATCTCGAACGGGCTGCGGGCGACGATTGTCGTCAGCACCGGGATTTCGACGCCGAAGTATCGCGATAGAACCACGAGCACGACAAGAATGACCGACAGTATGAAGATCAAGTAAGATGGCGCGCTGAGTTTCATGGTGGCCGTACCCCTTTAATCTCCCCGGATATCAGGCTGATACCAAGCCCGCGCCGAGGTTTCAGCAGGAAGCGAAGGCGTCCAACAGGACGGGATGGATTTTCGGGTGCCAGCGTGGCCGAGACAGCACAGGTAGAGCGGAATCGCCAGAGTGCGTGCAATTCAGGTGCCAACGCTCGTGGCCGCCCTGGCGACAGGCCCGAAGGTCCGGCGGTGATGCACCGTGACCCCGTGCCGCAGCAGGGCTTCGGCGTGCTCTCGGGTGCCGTAGCCCTTGTTCCGCGCCCAGCCGTAATGGGGAAAGCCGTCGTGCAAGTCGCGCATGAGCCTGTCGCGGGTGACCTTGGCGACGATCGAGGCCGCGGCTATCGAGGCCGAGCGGCCATCACCGCCCACGACTGTACTTGCCGGGCAGGGCAGGTCGGGCGCGCGGTTTCCGTCGATCAGGGCGGAGTGAGCCGGGGTGTGCAGGTCGGCGAACGCGTTGCGCATCGCCAGGAGACTGGCGTGAAGGACGTTCAGCCTGTCGATCATTGCAACATCGACGATCCCGATCCCCACGATAGCGTGGGCGTGGATCTCCTCGAACAGCGCCTCGCGCGCGCCTTCCGCAACGAGCTTGGAGTCATCCAGACCGCTCAGTGGAGCCGTTTCGTCAAGAATGACCGCAGCCGCGACCACTGGCCCGGCCCAGGGACCGCGACCGGCCTCGTCAAGCCCGGCGACCGGCCCGCCATGCTCCCTCTGCGCAGCTTGTTCCAGCGTGAAATCCGGCATTGCCCAACCGTACGGATTTTCCAGTGTCAGGCATCCCGATTCTCGTGACGGTATCAAGGCAAGGCGAACAGGTCGTATTGATCCGCTTGCCCCGGTGGACGGAAAAGATCCGCGCGCAGCGGCGGATGATCGCGCTTCAGGTTGAAGCGGCGCAGCGCGATGTTGAAGCGTGCGGCGAGTTGCTGCGCATAGGGGCCTTCCCCGCGCTTGCGCACGCCAAAGCGCGAGTCGTAGTCCTTGCCGCCGCGCGTGTCCTGCACCAGCGCCATCACGCGCTGCGCCCGATCCGGGTAGTTCTGCGCCAGCCATTCCCGGAATAGCGGCGCCACTTCCAGTGGCAGGCGCAGCAGGATGTAGCTGGCCGTTTCCGCGCCGCGCGCCGCGCCGGCTTCGAGAATCCGCTCCAGTTCCGGGTCGTTGAGCGCCGGGATCATCGGCGCGGCCATCACGCGCACGGGCACGCCCGCCTCGCTCAGCGCGCGGATCGCCTCCAGCCGCTTGGCCGGCGCGCTCGCCCGCGGCTCCATCGCGCGCGACAGCCGGTTGTCCAGCGTCGTGACCGACAGGCCGACATGCACCAGCCCCTCCTCGGCCATCGGCGCGAGGATATCGAGATCGCGCGTTACCAGCGCCGATTTCGTTACGATGCCGACCGGGTGGCGCGCCTGCGCCAAAACCTCCAGGATGGACCGCGTAATGCGCCGCTCCCGCTCGACCGGCTGGTACGGGTCGGTGTTGGTGCCCAGCATGATCGGCTTGACGCGATAGCCTGGCTTGTTCAGCGCCTTTTCCAGCAGTTCGGCAGCGTTCACCTTGGCCGTGAGCTTGGTTTCGAAGTCGATGCCCGCCGAGTAGCCCAGATGGCAGTGCGTCGGCCGCGCGAAGCAATAGATGCAGCCATGCTCGCAGCCGCGATAGGCGTTGATCGACCGGTCGAAGCCGATATCGGGGCTGTCATTGGTCGCGATGATGCTGCGCGCCATCTCCTCGCGCACCTCGGTCTTGAAGCCGTCGAGCTCGGCGAGGCTCTCCCAGCCATCATCGAACACATCCCGCCGTTCGCCCTCGTAGCGTCCCGCCGCGTTCGAACATGCGCCGCGGCCGCGCCGGCGGTCCGAGACGACGGCATCCGCGTCCTGCGGGCTCGGGATCGGGGGCTTCGGGGGTCGCGCAGTCATGCCGCAACCTTAGCGCGCAGAGTCGAACAAATAAAGAACATATGGCCTTACAGCAGAAAATTTCCTTGTCGACAACATCGCCAACCGTATCATCGCCGCCATGATCTCGGTGGTGATACCGACGCTGAATTCCCAAGCAGACTTGGCCCGCAGCCTTGCCGCGCTTGTTCCCGCCGTGGTCGAGGGCGTTGTGCGTGAGGTGATCATCGCCGATGGAGGCTCTCAGGATGACACGGCGCACATCGCCGAAGCCGTCGGGGCGAGGCTGGTGGGCGCGCCGGCCGGGCGCGGCCCGCAGCTTGCCGAGGGTGCCCGCGCGGCCCGGAGCGATTGGCTGCTGTTTGTGCATGCTGACACCGTGCTGGAGCATGACTGGCACCGGGAGGCCGAACGGTTCATCGAGGAAGTCACACGCGGAGCCCGCCCCCGCGCGGCGGCGTTTCGCTTCGCGCTTGATGATCGCGGGGCGCGTCCGCGCTATCTGGAGGCCATGGTGAGCCTGCGCTGCGTCATTTTTCGCCTCCCGTATGGCGATCAGGGCCTGCTCATTTCACGCAACCACTATCAGCGGCTCGGTGGATTCCGCGATCTGCCGCTGATGGAGGATGTGGATATGGTGCGCCGGATCGGTCGGCGTGATCTCTGCTTCCTGCGCAGCCGGGCGACGACGAGCGCGGCGCGTTACCAGCGCGAGGGCTATTTCCGGCGTACACTGCGCAATGCCTCCTGCCTCACTCTGTATTACCTGCGTGTGCCGCCGCGCTATATCGTCAAGCTCTATGGCTGAGCGCGGAACTGTCTTCCTGATGGTCAAGGCGCCGCTGCCTGGCAGGGTCAAGACGCGTCTGGCGCGCGAGATCGGCGACATGGCAGCGGTGCGCTTCTACCGGCAAAACACGATGAAGATGATAAGGCGGCTGCGGGATTGCCGCTGGCGGCTGGTGCTGGCTGTTGCCCCGGAATCCGTGTCTGCCGCGCGGTGGTGGCCGGGCGATCTGCCGCGGGTCACGCAAGGGCGGGGCGATCTGGGCGCGCGGATGGGGCACGTGTTCGCGCAAGCCGGGCCCGGGCCGGCTCTGATTATCGGCAGCGATATCCCGGGCATCACCGCGAAACGCATTGCGGCCGCGTTCAGGGCGGTGCGCAGGACTGATGCGGTCATCGGCCCGGCACCTGACGGGGGCTACTGGCTGGTCGGGCTGCGCCGCCCCCCAGCACCCTGCCGTCTGTTCGATGGGGTGCGATGGTCCGGTCCGCACGCGCGATCGGACACCATCGCCAAGCTTGAACAGCGTGGCTTGAGCGTTGCGCTTGCTGACGAACTGAGCGATGTGGATGACGCCGCCAGCTACCGTGCGGCCGGTGCGGCGGATGCCCGGATCGTTCCCGAACCCCGCTGCCCCTAGCGGGATTTGCCCATCGACTCGGTATACCCTTGGGCGGCCCCCGGTTCGCGCTCGTGTCCGGCCGAGCCAAGGCGGGCATAAAGAGCCTGCTTGAATGCGGTATATTCTGCCGTGATGCGAGCGGTCAGTCCGGCATCCGGAGCCTCGCTGTCCTCGCGCTTGTCGTCGCAGAGTTGGGCAAGCCGCGGCGCACCAATCGTGTTGGCGCAGCTTTTCAGCGCATGGAGCGAGGCGCGCGCGGCGGTGCCGTGACCATCGGCGATGGCTGTTTTGAGAGCCTCCAGATGCCGCTCGAAGTCGGCTTCGAACAACACGGCCATGTCCTCACGGAAAGCCTCGGGTCCGAACAGGCCGATCATTTCGTCAAGCTGCCGCGTGTCGAGGCACGGGCTGGCCTCTGACGCCGTGTCCTGGGCGGGCGCGGCCGGCCCAACGGCGGGGCGTGCTGGAACAGGCCGCGTATGCGCGCGTATGGTCTCGCGCAATTCGTCGAACTGGACGGGCTTGTGCAGGACTGCCGCCATTCCCGCCTGCTGGCATCTCGTGCGCGTTGGCTTTGAGGTATCGGCAGTCATGGCAATGATGGGGATGTGCGCATCCGGCTGGATCGTGAGCTGATAATCCTTGCAGACCTGGATACCATCGCCTTGCGGCATGTTGACATCGAGAAACGCGATATCAATGCCGCCCCGCAACAGCACGTCCAGCGCCTCTTCGCCGGTATTCGCGAGGGTAACGCGGTGTCCCTCCAGCCCGAGCAGTTTTTTCGCCACCTCGCGATTGAACGGGTTATCGTCCGCCACGAGCACGGAAAGCGGCGCAACGCTGTCAGTCGTATCGTCCGCGCTGACCGGTGCGCCCGGCTTGAGGCCGTGCCACGACGCGACGGTAGCTATGAGCGCGGCATCGTTCCCGCGATCGTTGTCGAGCCGCGCGTTCGCCCAGTCCTTCAGGTCTTCGCTTCCCGCGGTGATCACGAGGGCTGGCGGGATCGGCGCTTCGCGGAGCGCGTGTCGTATTTCGGAAATCGCCCGCGCGTCGAGTTCAAACTCATCAACGACCAGGACATAGCGCCAGAGGTCACCGGATGCGGCACGGGCCTTCACGAAATCGCGCGGATTGGCGATCGTCTTGCCGGCGTCGATACCGTGTGCGCGCAGTCCCGGGAGCAGCCGTTGGCGGTCCTGACGCCTGACCAGCAGCGCGACCTCCGAGGGGGCAGCCGCTTGCTCCGCG
The DNA here is from genome assembly GCA_964346065.1 of uncultured Hyphomicrobiaceae bacterium. Classification (GTDB taxonomy): domain Bacteria; phylum Pseudomonadota; class Alphaproteobacteria; order Rhizobiales; family Rhodomicrobiaceae; genus Dichotomicrobium. Next base: position 26,362 of record CAYFTI010000004.1, on the reverse strand, counting down.
GCCGCATCCTCGGCCGCTTCGGCGGGCAGTTCGACCCAGAAGGTTGAGCCTTCGCCGGGCGCGCTGGAAAAGCCGATCTCGCCATTCATGAGGTCTACCAGAGAATGGCACAGGGACAGACCCAACCCGACGCCGCCCGCACTCTTGTCGCGAGCCCCGTCCACCTGGGCGAAACGGTCGAACAGGCGCTTGTGCTCACTTTCCGGAATGCCGGGGCCGGTGTCGCGAACTTCAAGCCGCAGCGTGCTTCCGTCCGATCCGCTCGCGTGGGAGACCGTGATCCAGACATGGCCGGTCTCGGTGTACTTGATCGCGTTGCCGCCCAGATTGAGCAGGATCGTCTTGAGATGGTCCCTGTCACCCATTACGCACGAAGCAACCGGGGCACCGAAATGCACATGCAGGCTCAGACCCTTGTGCTGAGCCAGCGGGCGTAATAGCGCGTCCGCCTCGTGCAGAAGCTGGGTGAGATCGAGCGGTGCGTGTTTCACCCGGACGGCCTGGCTTTGCACCTTCTGGAATTGCAGGATGGTGTCGACCATCTCGAGCAGCCGCGTTGCCGCGCCGTTGATCGACATGGCCGACATGCGGTCCTGCGGGCTTTGCGCCGTGCGATCGAGAACCTGCGACATGCCGATGATCGCGTTGAGCGGCGTGCGCAGCTCGTGGCTCATGTTGGCGAGGAATTCGTTCTTGGCCCGGTTGGCGGCCTCGGCTTCGGCCATTGCGCTGCGTAATTCGCGGATCAGCCGCGAGACGTAAAGCGGGATCAGCACCAGCGACAGGATGACTCCGGCGGCAAATGCCCAGTCCGCCCGCCAGTTCGGCGTGTAGGCGACAACGAGCGCAAAGCACAGCCCGTTGGCCACCATGGCGCCGTACATGTAGGGGATGCCGAAGCGGAAGCCGTTACCGAGAATGACCCACAGATAGACCGGGAAGAAGATCGAGGCTGCTTCGCCGCCGAAATAAATGAATAACGACAGCGTAACCGCGTCGAAGATGATGGTTGCGCTTCGCCGCTCTATGCGACGCTTCGGCCAGAGCGCGAAGTGAAGAATGAAGCTACCGGCGATCAGCCATGCGATCGGGATGAAGACGGCCAGCGCGTTCACCTGCCACGGTGCGATGGTTCCAAGGTAAAACGAGACCACCGCGCAACCGGTCGTGAAAACGCCGATCAGGCAGCGCACGACCAGTTGTTCGAATTCAAGCGTTTCTGCGCGCCGCGCTATGCCCAGCATCCGCATGAGCCAGAATCGGTGAAGCGGTGTGGGTGGCACCCCGCGCGGTATGGGTACACGGAACCGCGTCATGGTCCGACCCCAGCGGTAAAGCGGGCATTGTCTTGCGCCGTCGAGGCGCTTTGCGGCGCGTCCTTCGGTATAACGCATGACGCTGGCAGCGATAGGCGCACCGTTGTTCCTCTGCCCTTGGCGCTATCGATATCCAGCCGCCCGCCCATCAGTTGCATGAAGCCCGCCGAGATCGGCAGCCCAAGCCCTGTGCCGTTCTGCGGCTTTTCGAACGTATGCTCGAGGATCTGCCCGAAGCTGGTCAGCGCCGTACGCTTTTCCTCCTCGCTCATGCCGGGGCCGTTGTCACTGATACGGATTTCGATGCCGGCCGCTGCTGCAAGGTCCGTGTTCCCGCATTCCTGAGGTGTCATACAGCAATGTACAGTAATTCGGCTGTTCTCGCTGAACTTGTTGGCGTTCGACAGGATATTGATAAGAACCTGTCGCAGTTTTTGCTCATCGGTCCAGAGCGTGACGTCGTCTATATCGGGCAGCACGAGCGTGTTACCGCGCGCGGCAAGCTGGGCGTTCAGCATCTCCGAGACCTGGCGCAGGATGTTGTTCAGTGAAAAGGCGCTCTCGTCGACGCGGGTCTTGCCAGCCTCCATCTGCGCAAAGTCCAGAATGCCGTTGATGATCGACAGAAGATGGCGAGCGCTGAACAGGATGCTGTCGAGATATTGCTTGTACTTGTCGTTCGGCATTTCGCCGAACAGTCCCGAGCGCATCATGTCGGCAAAGCCGATGATCGCGTTCATCGGGGTTCGCAGCTCATGGCTCATGTTGGCGAGAAAGTTGCTCTTGGCCCGGTTGGCAGCTTCGGCTTCTTCCTTTGCGAGCCTGAGCGAACGTTCTGCCGCCTTCACGCTGGAGATGTCGAGCGCGGAGATCACTTGCGTCAGCCCGTCACCCTCGGGGGTTTCGGTGCTGCGCGCGACCACGAAGAATTCGCGCGACTGGCCGGTTGCATCTTGCAGCAACACCTCAGCCTGTTGCGGTGAGCCGTTTGTCAGCCGCTCAAGCAGGCCCGTGGCTGCAACCGTATCGAAAATGCCGCTGAGATCGGACAGCGTGGCGTTATCGTCGGCGCCGGCAAAGTCGAAGCAATACTGGTTGGCAAAGATGCATGCGCCGTTTTCATCCACCGCGTAAACCATGGCCGGCACGGAATCGATCACCCCGAACATGTGCTGGCGCGTGCGCTTGAGGGCCTCCAGCGAGCGTAGGCGATCGTTCACGAGCCGGTCCTGAAGCGCGAAGGTACGGCTGCGCAGAAGCTTCTGATGGATGCCCAGCGTGAGCAGGTTGCGCGCGCGGGTGCGAAACTCGATGGTATCCACGGGCGTCACGAGAAAGTCGGTCGCGCCGCATTCCAACGCCTCATAGCGGATATCGCGCTGCTCGTAGCTGGAAACGACAATCACCGGCGTCTCCTCCAGCCCCTCGATCTCGCGAAGCGCTGTCAGGCACTGCGCTGCGTTCATTTCGGGCATGTTGAAGTCGGTGATGATGAGGTCGGGCGGGTCTGCGGCAAAAGCACGCAGCGCCTCCGGGGCTCCGGCGAAGCTGGCGACCCGCACGGCGTCCTCAATGGTGCGCGCAAGCCGCTCCAAGTAGGCCCGGTTCGCTGCGAGGTCATCGATGATTGCGATATAGGGGCTTTGTTGCATAGTCTATTTTTGGCCAGTGGGATCGCGTAGACAGTGCCAGCCAGTTATTTAATTCGCGTGAACGCGAGTATACACGCCACACTCGCGTATACGTTGTGTTGGCTCTGGCCATCCTTAAATTTCGCCTTCAGCAAGTAACGAAAATGTCTTCGACGTCTCTGAAAGTTTTCCTTGCTTTGAACATGTAGCCGGAACACGCCGAAGGATTTTTGATCGGTGGTACCGGCTCACGCCCTGCCCGGCAGCACTGGCGGATCCCCGTTGATTGTGCTACCTAAGGTTGTAAAACGCGTAATGGGTATGCCCTCATGAGACTCCCGATTCACATGGTAAGCCACGTTTCCGAGCACGTTTCGCAGACCCGTTCTCGAAGCGGGAAACAACCAGACGTAGAAACCGACGGGGTTGACGTTCTTGGTCCGGGGGAGGAGCCAGGTTGGCTCGGGCCGGATCTCGGAGCGGGCACAGCTGCGCAGTTGGCGAAGCTGAGCGAGGATCGCCAGGCAGCGGCGGCGGCGCTCGCGGCCCGGCTGCGGGCGCTCGATCTCCGCGATCTGGAACTGGAATACGATCCGGAAACGCGCGCAGTCTGGGGGTTTCAGGTTCACCGCGAACGGCCGTCATACACGCCGCAGATGCTGCGGGACATTCAGGCCGTGCAACGCGTCCTGCGCGAATTCCACGATGAAAGCCCCGTCGATGCCGCCCTCGCCGCCAGGTTCACCGTTCTGGCCTCGCGCACACCGGGGGTCTTTAACATGGGTGGGGATTTGCAATTCTTCGTGTCCTGCGTCGAGGCGGGCGAGGAGGACGCGCTGCGCGAGTATGCGATGGCGAGCATCGATATCTGCTACCGGAACTACCACGCGTGCGAAGCGGGGATCGTGACGACCGCGCTGGTGTGCGGTGATGCGCTGGGCGGGGGGTTCGAGGCCGCGCTCGCGTGCGACGTCATAATAGCGGAACAGCGCGCCCGCTTCGCGCTTCCGGAAATGAATTACGGGCTGTTTCCCGGCATGGGGGCTTATACATTCCTGTCCCGGCGATTGGGGCAGGCGCGTGCCGAGCGGGCCATTCTCGATAGCCCCATTTTCAGTGCCGAGCGGCTTTATGAGCTTGATCTGGTCCACGCTCTGGCTCCGGATGAGGAGGGCATCAAGGTCATGGATCGTCAGATCGCCTGGATGTCAGAGCGGTTCGAAGGGGTCTTTAACGTATTCGAAGCGCGCCGCACGACGCACCCCGTCTCGCGGGCCGAGATGGAGGACATCGGGGAGCGCTGGGTGCAGCTCGCCATGCGGCTGCCCCAGGCGCAGCTTCGCAAGATGGCCAAGCTGGCGCAGGCCCAGCGGATACGGCTGGGGCGCAGTGGCACGGCTTGAGCGTTGCTTGCCGCGAAGTTGGCTCACCCCGCGAGGCTACGGCCGTCCCGAAATATCGTCATGGACACGGGGGTTTACGGCTTTCGAGCCGCCACGCGCCGCGCATCACAACTTACCGGTGCGACCGATGCTCAGTGCTTGAGATTTCGCCACAGGATGCGCTTTGACATGTAAAGCAGTGCCGCCAGGATGAAGAGGTACAGCATCACCTTGGCGCCCATCTGCTTGCGCTCTTCGAGCGTCGGCTCTGCTGCCCACATCAGAAAGGCGGTCACGTCCTTGGCATACTGCGCCTGCGTGGTCGGCGTGCCGTCATTGTATTGCACGATGTCGGAATACAGAAGCTGCGGCATGGCGATCTGGTTGCCTGGGTAGACCGGGTTGTAATGCAGCCCCGCCTGCATATTCACATCCTCCGGCGGCTGCTGGTAGCTGGTCAGGAGCGCATAGGTGTAATCGGCCCCGCCTTCGGCATACATCGTCAGCAGGTCTTCGGCGATCACGACAGGGGACATGTACCAGGCAACGTCCTCGGACACGCCGCGGGCCTTCGTGATGACCGAGAGATTGGGCGGCGCGACGCCGTTGTTGGCCCGGGCCGCTGCCTTCTCGTTCTCATAGGGCGAAACGAACTTGTCATTCGGCGTGGCAGGGCGCTCGAACATTTCGCCCTGGTCGTTCGGACCATCCGTCACGGTGTAATCCGCGGCAATCGCCTCGACTTGCTCTTCCGGCAGGTTCGGTCCGCCCTCATCGGACAGGTTGCGATAGTACAGCAGATCCATGCCGTGGCAGGAGGAGCAGACCTGCTCGTAGACCTTGAAACCGCGCCGGAGCTGATCCTGATCGTAATAGCCAAACGGCCCGGCAAAGGTCCAATCCTGCTTCTTGATCTCGACGGAACTGCCGCTTGCCGCATGTGCGGCGCCCGGCGCCATGACCATGAGCGCCGCGACCAACGTGGCTGCTGCGGCCACGCTGATGCGCGCGGAAGTCGAAGTCAACGTGTTCTGCAGGCGCTGTCTCATACCCGCTGTGTCCATGCTTTTTACCGCTTCTCCGGTGCAGCCGGCGCCGGCTCGGGGGTGGCGCCCCGGCCTTCTGCGGGGCCGGAGATTGCTTCGGCGATGCTGCCCGGTCTTTGCTTCGGCCGCTCGAGAATTCCCACGACGGGCATCACGACCAGGAAGTGGATGAAGTAGTAGGCCGTAAAGAAGCGCGCGGCAATCACGAATCCACCCTCGGCCGGCTTGGCGCCGAGGTAGCCCAGCGCGATGCAGGTAAACACGAACAGCCAAAAAAATGGACGGTAGATAGGCCGGTAGCTGGTTGAGCGCACCCGCGAGGTGTCCAGCCACGGCACGAAGAACAGCACGAAGATCGCCGCGAACATCGCGATCACGCCGCCGAGCTTGTCGGGGATCGCGCGGAGGATCGCGTAGAATGGCAGGAAGTACCATTCCGGAACGATGTGCGCCGGCGTCACGAGGGGATCGGCCGGGATGTAGTTTTCCTTATGGCCCAGATAGTTGGGCATGTAGAACACGAAGTAGGCGAAGATGATCGCGAAAATCGTCAACGCGAACCCGTCCTTGACCGTGATGTACGGATGGAACGGTACCGTCTCCTTCTTCACGCTTTTTACGGAAACGCCGGTTGGATTGTTGTTGCCCGGGACGTGAAGCGCCCAGATGTGCAGGCCGACGCAGGCCGCGATCAGGAACGGGAACAGATAGTGCAGGCTGAACAGCCGGTTCAGCGTCGGGTCGCCGACCGCGAAACCGCCCCAGATCCACTGGACGAGGGATGTTCCAAGGCCCGGAATGATCTGGTCAAGCGACGAGAACAGGTTGGTGATCACTGTCACTGCCCAGTAGCTCATCTGGCCCCACGGCAGCGAATATCCCATGAAGGCGGTTGCCATCATGAGGATCAGGATAATGACGCCAAGGATCCAGAGAACCTCGCGCGGCGCCTTGTACGACCCGTAGTACAGCCCGCGAAAGATGTGGATGTAGACCGCGAGGAAGAACATCGACGCGCCGACAGCGTGTGAATAGCGCATCAACCAACCGTAATTCACGTCGCGCATCAGCCGCTCGACCGACTGGAACGCCATCTCCACATCCGGGACATAATGCATCGCGGCGATGATGCCGGTGATAATCTGCACCATCAGCACGAAGGTCAGGATGCCGCCAAATGTCCACAGGTAGGTCAGGTTGCGCGGCGTCGGAAAGGCGAGGATCTGGTCGTGGAGCAGCCGCGGCACAGGCAGGCGCTCATCCAGCCAGCGCCCGAATGCGGAATTCGGCTCGTATGTCTTCTCTGGCTTCATGATCGTGAGTCCCTAACCAAGCTGAACGGACGTGTCTGACGTGAACGTGAAAAGCGGAAGTTCCAGATTGCGTGCCGCTGGCCCCTTCCGGATGCGGCCGGCGGTATCGTAATGCGAGCCGTGGCACGGGCAAAACCAGCCGCCATACTCGCCGCGATTTTCGCTTGGCCTGTTACCCTTCGGGATGCAGCCGAGATGCGTGCAGATCCCGATCACCACCAGCCATTTCTCTTGGCCTTCTGCGGTGATGTTGTCATCTGTCGCCGGCAGGCCGGCATTGTCGCCCATCGCGAAGACGCTCGGATCCTTGAGGTCGGACACAGCGACCGCCTTGGCCGCCTCGATTTCCTCGGGCGTGCGATGGCGGATGAATACCGGCTTGCCGCGCCACATCACCGTGATGGCCTGGCCAGGCTCGATGGGGCCGATATCGACATCCACCGTGCCCGCCGACAGCGTGGCCTTGCTCGGGTTCATCTGGTCGACTGCCGGCCAAAGCGCCGCCGCCCCGCCGATCACCAGGAACGCCGTTGTGGCAATGTGAATGAAGTCCCGCCTGTTGGGATCGTCGCCGATATCTGCCATGACCCGTTCTCTCGCCCGATTGCCGTTCAATCAGTATCGTGGGCTGCCATGCGACCTGACAGGGCCACCTTTCGTCCTCGCAGCCTTATATTGTTGGCGTGCGCAGCGAGTCTAGGTCAAATGCGGTGACAAAGTGGCGCATTCGACACAGCGGCCCAGTGGTAAACAGGCAGACAACCGGCATGGTAACGACATGAGGCTGGCACTCTATCAACCGGATATCGCGCCGAATGCCGGGACGATTCTCAGGCTCGCGGCGTGTCTGGGGGTGTCCGTGAGCATCATTGCGCCGGCGGGCTTCGATATGTCGAACAAGGCGCTGCGCCGCGCTGGCCTCGACTACCTGCAGCACGTCACGATCGAGCGGCACGAGAGCTTCACCGCGTTTCAGGCGCAGATGGATGTGCAGGATATGCGGATTGTTCTCCTGACCCGCCACGCAGAGTGTGCATACACCGACTTCGGATTTGAGTCGCGCGACGTTCTGCTGCTGGGGCGGGAGAGCGCCGGCGTGCCAGAGGGGGTCCACGATGCCGCCGACGCCCGCATTACCATTCCCATGCGCCCCGATCTGCGCTCGCTCAACGTTGCGGTCGCCGCGGCGATGGTGTTAGGTGAAGGTCTGCGTCAGACAAACAGTTTTCCAGCGCGGTCAAAGCCATGAGTGTCCAGCCTGCCGCCTCCAACGATTCCCCCGAGAGCAACTCGCAAGCAGAGCGCGACCGGGCCAGCTCGTGGTTCGCACAGTTGCGCGATGAGATTTGCGCGGCCTTCGAGCAACTCGAGGATGAACTGGGCGACGGGCCGCTTTCCGAGCTTCCCGCCGGCCGGTTCGAACGAACCCCGTGGAACCGTACCGACCACACCGGAGAACCCGGCGGCGGTGGCGTCATGTCGATCATGAAGGGGCGCGTGTTCGAAAAGGTCGGGGTGCATACCTCGGTGGTTCACGGCACGTTCAAGCCCGAGTTCGCGGACCAGATTCCGGGCGCAGCCGAGGATCCGCGGTTCTGGGCGTCGGGCATTTCGCTGATTGCGCACATACAGAACCCCAATGTGCCGGCAGTCCACATGAACACGCGATTCGTCGTCACGACGAAGAGCTGGTTTGGCGGCGGCGCGGACCTCACGCCCGTACTCGATGCGCGCCGTACCCAGGACGATCCGGATACCCGCGATTTCCACGCGGCGATGCGCCGGGCGTGCGAGCCGCACGAGGTTGCCGATTACGAGCGTTACAAGCAGTGGTGCGACGACTATTTCTATCTCGCGCATCGCGGCGAAATGCGCGGCACCGGAGGTATCTTCTACGACGACCTGAACAGCGGCGACTGGGAAGCCGACTTCGCCTTCACGCAAGATGTCGGCCGCAGCTTCCGCGACATTTATCCCGAACTGGTCCGGCGCAACATGCATACGCCATGGACGGGCGACCAGCGTGAGGAACAGCTCATTCGCCGCGGGCGTTACGTCGAATTCAACCTGCTGTATGACCGCGGGACGATCTTCGGGCTGAAGACCGGCGGGAACGTCGACGCGATCCTGTCCTCGATGCCTCCTGTCGTGAAATGGCCGTGATGGCCGCGCGATTGTCTTTGAATCGTTCCAATCCAGTGTTACAGTCGAAGACCGAGTAGGGAACTAAGGAATAAGAAGAGGCGCTAGAGGCAGGAGACGCGAGTCATGGACATTGATGAACACATGGCGGGCGGCCAGAGCCCGATGATCGATCCGTTCGGGCGCACGATCACCTATCTGCGGGTGTCGGTAACCGACAGGTGTGATTTCCGCTGTGTTTACTGCATGGCGGAAAACATGACCTTCTTACCCAAGAAGGACTTGCTGACGCTCGAAGAACTCGACCGCATTTGCTCGGCCTTCATTGCGAAAGGCGTGCGCAAACTGCGGCTGACGGGTGGCGAGCCGCTCGTGCGCCGGAATATCATGTGGCTGATCCGCTCGCTGTCTCGGCATCTGGATAGCGGCACGCTGGATGAGATCACCTTGACCACGAACGGCAGCCAGTTGACGCGCTTCGCGCACGAACTGGCGGATGCCGGCGTGCGCCGGGTCAACATCTCGCTGGACACGCTCGATCCCGAGAAGTTTCAGAACGTGACCCGCTGGGGCCGTATGGAGCAGGTCATGTCGGGCATCGACGCTGCGCAGGATGCCGGCCTGCACGTCAAGATCAACACGGTCGCGTTGAAAGATGTCAACGAGCACGAACTCGAAGAGATGCTTCGCTGGGCGCACGGCCGCGGCATGGACCTGACGCTGATCGAGACGATGCCGCTCGGTGATATCGACGGGGACCGAACTGATCAGTACCTGCCACTATCCACCGTGCGCGCGCGTCTGGCGGAAAAGTTCACGCTGGAGGACATCCCGTACAAGACCGGCGGGCCTGCGCGCTATGTGCAGGTGCCGGAGACCGGGGGGCGGCTCGGCTTCATCACGCCGCTGACGCACAATTTCTGCGAAAGCTGCAACCGGGTGCGGCTGACTTGCACCGGCACGCTTTACATGTGCTTGGGTCAGGAGGACGCCGCGGACCTGCGTGCCCCGCTGCGGGCCAGCGAGGGCAACGAGCAGCTGAACGCCGCGATCGATGAAGCCATATCGCGCAAGCCGAAAGGCCATGATTTCGTCATTGACCGCCGCCAGAGCCAGCCTGCGGTTGGCCGCCACATGAGCGTGACCGGCGGGTGAGGCCCAACCTCGGCATCAGAAAGAAGGAGCCCCGGCACGAGATTGTGCGCCGGGGCTCTGGCGGGTGCGGGAGCAGGCCGAAACGCGATCTGCTTCGCGAGGTTGCGCGCTCCGGTTGTCTGAACGGATAAACGGCACGTCTTGAAACCGGGTTAATACGTCTGTGAAATGCCGAGCGACGACACCCGTTCAGGTGTCGACGGCGTCGGCGGCGCGCGCCCGGACAGCGTCGAGGTGCCGGCGCTCGCGTTTGGTCGGGCGACCCGCGCCCGAGGCGCGTGCAGGCGAGCTGGCGGTGTCCGTGTTGGCGCCGGAAGGGGTCTCCCTGGGCGGGGTCATATCATCATACAGGTCCTGCGCTTCGCACGCGGGGCCGCGACGCGAGCCGGGCGCGGTAATCCTGACGACGCGTACGCCACCCCTGAGCGCTGCGGTGATGACATCGCCGCAGCGGACATTGTGAGCCGGTTTCAGGATTTTTTCGCGGTTGACGCGAACCTTGCCGCCTTCCACCAACTTTGCGGCGAGCGAGCGGGTTTTCGCGAGCCGTGCGAACCATAGCCACTTGTCGAGCCGCTGGGTAACAGGCTTGGCTGCCTCGTGCCACGCTGAGGTCTCCTCGCGGGGGCGTTCGTCAATCTCGACACCGCGTTTTTGACCGGTCCGCGTCACTCAGGCGCGCTCCTGCATGTCGCGTTCCATCTTTTCCTTGAGCCCCTTGAGCGCCGCGAATGGCGAATCCGGATCAACCGCTGCCTCGCGTTTCGCGGCAGTCTTCGGTTGTGCCTGCTTCGGCGCTTGCTGCTTTTTCTTCGGGCCACGCTTGTCGTGTCCCGGCTTGGCATTGCGGGGTCGTTGCTGCGGAGACTTGCGCGCCTTGTTCGATTGCTGGTCTGCCGCTGGCTCGGCATCGGCGGTCTGCGCGCGCGGGCGCCTGCGCCTGTCGCCGCGTTTACGCGGACGCCAGATTTCCTCGTAGGCTGGCTCGCCGACCTGGTCTTGGTCTTCGCCATTCGCCGCCTGTTCGCTGGTCGCGGTCGCTGCGGCCTCTTCCCTGGCAGGCTCGGAGGCCGCGTCGCCGTTCACCGCTTCCAAGGCGCCGGTTTGGACTTTCAAGGGCCTGCGCTCAAGCCGGTATCCAAGGGCCTTGAGAACACCGTTCAGTTCTTCCTGCGAGCAGCCGAGTATCGCCATCATGTCGGGCTGCACCTTGAAAGCGCCACCACCGAGAGCGCCCGCAGGCGGCTCGGCGTTTTCGCCGTCCGGCTTCCAGGACACGAGCGGGCGTATCTGATCGCCAAGACGCTCCAGAATGTCGATGCGCACCGCGCGGCTACCGCAGACATGAAAGCCGCAAGTGCGATAGAAGGCTTCCGGCAGGCTCGGCTCCGCCGTTACCGAGGTGAGCCCGGGGCGCGGCATTTCGGGCAGCGCGTAGGGGTTCAGGCCTGCCTCTGCGCCGTGTTTCAGCCCCCAGAGCAACAGCAGAAGTTCGGCGGCATCCGGCTTCATCAGCGCGGGAAAGAAGATGTTGTAAGCGCCAAAGCGAACGCCGTATTTGCGCAGCCCGGCCCGCGCTGTTTGATCGAGCGAGCGAACCTGATCGGCGACGGTCTCGCGTTTGATCGCCCCGAAGTTCTCGACAAGCCGGAACGCGATGCCGCGCGCGATCCCGTCGATATCTTCGGCGGAGGCCACATCGGCGAGGGGTTTGATGCGCTGGGAAATGTGATGATCTGTCCATGTGCGCAGCCGGGCGACCACCTTGTCGCGGTCCGGTGCATTCATGTTGTCGTCCGCCAGAAGCTGGATGCCGGGTTTGAGGCCGTCCTCGCCCCCTTCCAGCCGCGCGACGTCCTCGCCGTTCCACGTAATGGTCCCGTTTCGCGAGAGCACCAGCGTCTCCGGCTTGGCCTCGACGAGCCGGTCCGCCCGCCGTGCCAGCTCTTGCGCCAGAACCTTGGACGCCGCATGCCGCGCCGCTTTGCCTTGCGCGCCAGAGGCGTGGGTGTCGGGCGTGAAGCGGAAGCCGGAGAGCTGCCCGACGTAGTGGTTCTCGACGAAGATGCGACCGTCATCCTCGATTTCCGCATCCAGCGCGCTTTTGTCGTGCAGCCGCTTCATCAGCACGCTGGTGCGCCGGTCGACGAAACGCTGGGCAAGCTGCTGGTGTAGCGCATCGGAGAGGTTGTCCTCGATCTCGCGGGTGCGCGCTTGCCAGTATTCCGGGTCCGCGAGCCAACCCTGCCGGTTGGAAACGAATGTCCACGTCCGGATCAGGCTGATGCGGTTCGCCAGCGTATCAATATCGCCCTCGGTGGAGGCGGCCTGACGAACCTGCTTCTCGATCCAGTCTTCGGGGATCAGCCCATTTTCGCTGATCAGGAACCGATACAGGCTGGCCACCAGCTCGGCATGGCTGGCCTGCGAGATCTTGCGGTAGTCGGGTACCTGGCAGGCCTCCCACAGCCGCGCGACACGCTCCCGGCTGGTGGTCTGGTCAACGATATCGGGGTCGCCGGCAAGGCGTTCGAGTACGGCCACGTCATCGTTCTCGCGCGTGCGCTGAAGCCGGGGCGAGGCCGGCACTTCGTTCAGGCTGCGCTGCAGCGCCTCCAGCGAGGAAAAGTCGAGATCGCTGTTGCGCCACTGAAGGATCTTGACCGGATCGAAGTCATGATCCTCCAGCTTGGCCACCAGATCCGCGTCGAATGGATCGCACTCGCCCGTCACGCCGAAGGTCCCGTCATTCATGTAACGCCCGGCGCGTCCGGCGATCTGACCGGTTTCTCCCGGTGTCAGCATGCGGTGGATGCGCCCGTCGAACTTGCGTCGCCCGGCGAAGGCGACATGGTCGACTTCCAGGTTGAGACCCATGCCGATCGCGTCGGTAGCCACCATGAAGTCGACATCGCCCGATTGATACAGTTCCACCTGCGCGTTGCGGGTGCGCGGGCTCAATGCGCCGAGAACCACGGCGGCACCGCCACGCTGCCGGCGGATAAGTTCGGCGATGGCGTAAACGTCACTGGCCGAAAACGCCACGATGGCCGAGCGGCGCGGCAGGCGGCTGATCTTCTTTTGTCCGGCGTAACTCAGTTTGGACAGGCGCGGCCGCGAGATGAAATTGGCCTGTGGAAGCAGGTCCCGGATCGCGCCCTGCATGGTGTGTGCTCCGAGCAGCAGCGTCTCAAGCCGGCCGCGCGCATGGAACAGCTTGTGGGTGAAGACATGTCCGCGCTCCGGATCGCCGGCAAGCTGGATCTCGTCGACGGCGACGAAGTCGACATCGGCATTCTGCGGCATCGATTCGACGGTGCAGATGTGATAGCGCGCCTCCGGCGGTTTGATCTTCTCCTCACCGGTGATGAGCGCGACATTGTCGGAGCCCGCGCGTGCCGCTACCTTTTCATAGACCTCGCGCGCCAGAAGGCGCAGCGGCAGACCGATCACGCCGGTTTCGTGACCCAGCATCCGCTCGATCGCCAGATGGGTCTTGCCGGTATTGGTCGGGCCAAGCACGGCCGTGACGTTTCGCGCGCAGTCCGGCTTGCTTGCTACAGCGCGTGGCGTGGTCGATGCGGGGGAAGGATTTTGCGGCATGTTCTCCCCATTGCCGATGGGTGGTGGAGCGCCCCGTGACATGGTCAGAAGGCGCTCTGCCGTGCTGTGCCGAGATCAAGGCGAACTCGCGGACGCAGGTTGTGCCAGTGCTCCCACGCCCGCAAGCGGCGTAAATTGTTCGCGGGACGCGGCGGTGATTTCCAGCCTTTCGCGCGTTCCTCTCTTCCTGTTCAAATTAGGAACAGCAAAACATGATGGCAATGTGAAATTGATCGGCTTTTCCGGACAGTGAAGCGGTTTCGGGCCCTGCCGGAGATATTCGACGGCTGCTTTGCTCGGCGCGTCGGCCCCCGAGAAAGATCCTGTGTTGCCCGGCCACAGGGGTCAACTCGACCCGATCACCGTCATGCTCCCCTCGCGCGCTGACTCCAGCCGGAATTGTTCACTGGTCATCGACGCCGAGCCGACCGGGAGCGGCAAATAGATGTAGTAGGGGACATAGAGCTGAGCCTTGCGAACCGGAATGAGCCAGACCTCGATGCCGTCCGTGTTCTCGAGGAAGCCGGTCTCTTCCTTGTTCGGTTTATGGCCTGCAATCGGGCGGAAGTTCACCCGGCACACGTAAGCCGGACCATTGTAGCCGGCGCTGCTCACCTGCCGGGTGGTTTTGTAGCGCAGCGTCAGATCATAGCGCATCTTGCCATCGAAGATCCGAAGCTCCTCATTGCACGATTGTCGTCCACCCGGCGCGCGGCGGAACTGCGATAACCCGATAACAGCGCTGAGCGGATCAATGACGCTGCGCATGTGATGCCGCGCGAGCGGTACACGGTTTTTCTTCGGGGGCGGATCCACGTTGACATTGCTGACCTGCGAGCCCTGGAACCTCAAACGGACCGAGCCCGCGTCGTCGCCGGATTCGTACCCGAAGGTGTAGCGCTCGGGTTTCGGGCCGTTGGCCGTCAGGCGTCCCGCACTTTCGGTGCGCGCCGTCCACTCGAACAGCATGCCGTTGAGAAGACTGATGCGCGCCCCCGCCTGCAGCCGATAATGTCGCGCGTTCCAGTTTGAGTTGAATTTGAATGCGCCGATGCTCAGCCCGTTATAGGCGATATTGTAGCGCGCAGAAATGCGCGAATCCTCCGCTTTGCCGGAGACGGTGGGGCCGGTGCACGCGAGAAGCAGCGCCAAGGCGGGAATGACGATACGCGTGACGGTGAAAGACATCTCGTGTCGACCTTTTCGATACTGCGCTCCGGCACGCTCTTCACCAATGATCCCGGGGATTGCGCGTGCTTCGCTTGTGCGCCGAGCGCGGGGCCAGGCCCCGACTCTTCACTCGACAGAATATCCGCGATGCGTCGATTCCAAGGCAATGCCACCCGTAATCGCTGTCTCGCGATAAATTGAATACCGCGAAAATCTTAACGCGTGTTTTTCACCAGTGCATTATCGGGACGATTGACGCGTTCGTTGTCATCTTCGACACGGCTCGGACCGGGATCGTCCGGCGCGCGCAACGGGAAAATGACGGCCTGACCATCGGACCGGTTGCGTCCGTCCGCCGCGCTTGATCCCGGTTCCTCGTTGTCCGGCTGCGGCGCCGCCTGCACGGGGGTCGTAGCTGCCGCCGCGGGTTTCGCCGGCTGCGACGAGGTATCCGCTTCTTCTTCGGGCTCGGCGTCGGCGCGCTGGTCCGTCGGCGTCTGATCTTCGCGTTCGGACTCGTCGGGCGGCGCCTGCTCAGCCGGGGCTGCGCTGCCGGTGTCTGCAACGGGGGCAGGTTCGCTTTGCTCAAGGCGTTCCAGCCGGTCGAGTTCGGCGATTTCCAGCGGCAACGCGTCCTGGTCGGCCGGGGCGACGCGCTCCATGGGGATCCGCCACTCGAAGGCATCGAGTCGTCCGGTGACCGGCGAAAGCGGCGCCCAACGGTCCGAGACCACACCATCGGCCACCCAGGCCGGGTCGCGCGGCGCGCGCAGCGCCTTCGCCAGCCACTCGCGCACCAGCCCGGCATTGCGCGTATCTCCGGCCTCGATACGCGCCATCAGCGTACAAACGCGCCGCGAGGGCCGGTCGGCCAGCAGCGGCTCCAGAGCCTTGCGCGCCTCGTCCCAGGCATGGGCGTCAACGGCCGCCGCAGCCACGGCGACCCGGCTTTCGACGTGATCGGGGTTATTGCGTGTGAGCGCACGTACACGGTTCAACCGATCGCGCGGCGAGTCGCCCGGACGGACATAGGCGTAGGTGAGGGCGATGTCGGGATGCGGCGACTGCTCCCAGGTACGTGCCAGAAGGCGCGCAGCGCGTGAGATATAGCCCTGAGCCGCCAGAACGCGCCCGGCGATCTCTGCGGCGGGCACCAGATCCGGTGCGAGTCCATGCGCCTCTTGTGCCAGCTTGCCAGCGCGATCCTGGTTCGTGACTTCGATGGCCTGTGCCTGCGCCGTCAGCAGGACCGCCCGGCGGCGATCCGCCGTCTTCCGGTCCACCAGCTTGTTCTGGCGCATCGATGCAAGCGTATTCAGCGCCCCGGCCCAGTCGCCCTTGCGGCACTGCAGCTCGAACAGCGCCTCGGCAGCCCATGGAAGCGCGGGCTTGATTTCGACAGCGCCCGCGGCGAACTGCTCGGCGGCCTCGATCCGGTTTTCCCGCCGCGCTTCGATGAACAGGCCGTGCAAGCCCATCAGCCGCGTTTCGTCGTCATCCAGCATGGTCTCGAAGATACGCTTGGCGGTGGCATGGTCGCCGCTGATCTGGGCGGCCTGCGCGCGCAGCAGCTTGGTCAGCGGTTCGTTTTCGAGGACCTGCCGGGCTTCGCTGGCGCAGCGCGCGGCAAGCTGCGCATCGCCCGCGCCCACGGCGAAAATGCCGTGTCTAAGCGCTTCTCGCCCCCGCTCCGCCCGCTGAGCCCGCACCCGAGCCAGGATGCGCCCGGGCGCGCCGAAAATGCCCCGCAAACCACTCCAGAGCACGATCGCCAGCGCGAAGGCGAGGAGCGCGATCGCGATTGCCGCGAACATGCTCGTTTCGATGCGGTAGCCGAGCCAGGTGATCGTAAGTTCGCCCGGCTGGCCCGCGAGCCATGCCGCTGCCGCGCCGATAGCACCAACAACGATCAGGTAAATGAATAATCTCAACATTGGCGATCTCTCATGGGATCAGTTTGCGCGGAGCTGGCTTTCATTGAGTTGAAGCGGCAAGTATTTCGGCCTCCAGCGCGTCAAGCTCATTGTCAGCCTTGATCCGCGTGCCGACCTGCTCGATCCATGGTGCAAGCTCGGCTGCCGCCGGGCCGGTGAGTTGCTCGCCTTGCGCGAGAACGCCGGGAAGATCGCCCGCCTTCAGCCGGTTTTCGATCCGCGCGATGACGGCGCCGGGGCTGTCGCCTTCGATTTCCCCGACCGGACGCACGTTCACGACCGAACGGGCGCTCTCCACGATTTGCCCGATGATGGAGTCATCATCAGACGCACCCGCAGCGTCCAGCGCAGCGTTCGCATAGCGCGGAAAGCTGCGGCGCAGACCCGCCAGCGTCGGCACCCCGGTCTCGGCTGCAGCCCCCAACGCGTCGGTTTCAACCGTTTCCGTTGACAGTTCGCGCACAGCCGCAAGCTCCGCGCTGTAGCTCTCGCCGCGATCGACCGCGCGGCGCAGGTTGCTCAGGGCGATGGCCAATGTGGAGGCCCGCGTCGAAGCGACATTTTCAGCGCTTTGCGCGCGCATCTCTTCGAGCGAGGCACGCAGCGCGGCGACGCTTTCCTCCAGACCGGAGACCCGCTCTCCGACGCTGGCGATACGCTCGGCGCGCGCCGTTTCGTCCGAGGTATCTGTCGCGGTTTGAAGCTGCTGCTCCAGCGTCTCGACGCGCTCGGCCAGCGACTGCAGGGCTTCGTTGTCGGTCCGCGCCAGTCCTTCAGTCCGCGCATCGAGTGCGGAAACCCGGTCGGCAAGCTGGGCACGTGCTTCGCTGCTGCGCCCGGCCAGTTCGGCAATGCGCTGTTCCAGCGCGTCCTGATCGCTCCTGATTTGCTCCGCGCTGATCTCGGACACGAAGGGCAGCCGGTCGCGGAAGTTGCCGAGGGCGTAATAGCCGATCACGAGCGCTATCAGTCCGCCAAGCAACCCGGCCGCAAGATGCGTGAGAAAACGGGCGCCGCCCCCCTCGCGCGGCGGCGGGGGCGGGCCGGCGTCATCGCGTGGCGTGGCTTCACGCGCCGGCTCATCTGCGCTGGCAGCCTCGGCCTCAGAGGTTCGGGATGCGCCTTCCGGCTCTTCCTCAGCCACGCGCTCGGCTTTCAGATCCAGCGTGGCGTGCGGCCGCTTGGTGCCTTCCGCGCCTGTGGAATTCTCGGACTTCTTGTCGTCGGACATCGCTGTTTCAGCTCCGTAAAGGGCCATAGGCCCATTGCCATGATCGCCGGAAAGGCTCTGCCGCGCAAATGCTCCGTCATCAGGTGACATATCCGGCTTGGGTTAATGTTTCGCGTGAGCACTCAGGGTTCACAGTGAAAGCCGCGCCAGCTACGCAGTCTTTGATGGCCCCAGCAAGTCAAGCAGAGCCTGTTGCGTGGGTTCCCGCGCGATTGTGATCTCGCGCGCTCGCAGGGGGGCGAGGCTGTCGGCAATGGCGCTCGACAGGCACAGGAAACGAAGCCGTGCCGCTTGCTCGCTTACCCCGGCCTCTCGCGCGAGATGGACGAAATGTGCCGCCACGCGCGCCGACATGATAATCATGGCATCCAGGGTGTCGTCCTGCAGACCGGTTATAACGGCCGGCGCAAGGGATCTGGAAAGTTCGTTGCGATAGACGATCCGTCGCCAGACAGTCAAGCCGCGTGCGCCGAGCGCGGCCGCCATATCGAACGCGAGGTGTTCGCCCGTCAGATAGAGGAGGGGATGCTCCTCCGATTCATGGGTGTGGGCGATATGCTCGGCGAGCTGCGCGCCCGTGCCACCGCCAGCGACGACATGGAGGAAGCCGACCGCCCGTGCTGCATCAGCAGTGGCCGCGCCCACACAATAGGCCGGGAGGCTATGCAGCATCGGCGCCCAAACGGCATCGTCAACTGCGCGGACGGCGTTCTTGCTGGTGAAGATCGTTGCGGCGGGCTGAACCGGCGGCGGCTCCGGCGTAAGGTAGCGGATATGGCTCAGCGGCGCGAGAACGGCCTCGTGTCCGCGTGCCTGCACAGCCTCGGCAAGTGATGCCGCGTCCTCGGATGGACGGGTAATGACGACGCGCATCACACGATTTGGGCCATGAAGTCCGGGCCAGCGCGCTCGAGGAGTTCCTGCGCGGCGTCTTTGCCCATCGCGGCGGCGTCGCTGGCCGGCCCGTTCCGCGCCGTCGAATGGGCCTGAGAGCCGTCGGGCAGCAGGATCGTCCCGCGAAAGCGCATCTGCTCGCCGTCCAGTTCCGCCAGTCCTGCGATCGGGGTTCGGCAAGAGCCATCGAGCTTGGCAAGGAATGCGCGCTCGGCGATGACGCGCACATGCGTCGGCTTGTCGTGGATCGCGGCGAGCAAGTCGTGCCGGGCCTCGTCGCTCTTGCGGATCTGGATGCCGATGGCCCCTTGCGCGATCGCTGGCAGCATCTCGTCCGGGCTGACCGGCGCGGTGATCTTGTCGGCATGGCCCAGCCGCTGGAGCCCGGCGCAGGCCAGCAAGGTCGCGTCTGCAACGCCTTCCTCCAGTTTGCGCAGGCGCGTTTCCACGTTGCCGCGATAGGTTATGACCTCGATGTCCGGGCGAAGCTGCTTGACCTGCGCCTGCCGGCGCAACGAGGAGGTGCCGACCACCGCGCCCTCGGGCAGTTCGGACAACCCCGCCGCCTTCAAGCTGATGAACGCATCGCGCACATCCTCGCGCGGCATCATGCACACGATCTCCAGCGGATCCGGCTCGACGGTGGGCACGTCCTTCATCGAGTGCACGGCCATGTCGATGTCGCCGGCGATCAGCGCGTCCTCGATCTCCTTGGTGAACAGGCCCTTGCCGCCGAACTCGCGCAGCGCCTTGTCCTGGATCATGTCGCCGGAGGTCTTGATGACGACGACTTCGAAATCATCATGGGTCATGCCATGCGCGGCGCAGAGCCGCTCGCGCAGCTCGTAAACCTGTTTGAGCGCAAGATTGCTGCCGCGTGTGCCGATGCGTATCGGTTTTTCGCCTGTCAAAACCGTCTTCTCCGTCTATCTTGTGGCCCGGCGACCACTTGGCCGCAGGATGCAGATGGCCCGCCAAGGCTCTCGATTTTCTGTTGCGCGAACCCACGTCCTGTTTATCCTCACGCCTTTACCAGCTTGGAACCCGCGTTGCCAGCGGCACGCCGATCAAAATGACCTCGCAAGCGCCCGCGCCGGGCCTAACGGTGCTCGGAATCGAGACGAGTTGCGACGAGACGGCCGCAGCTGTCGTGCGTCGCGGCGCGGATGGGCGGGGGCAAATCCTGTCCAATCTGGTTCGCTCCCAGATCGAGGATCACGCGGCCTATGGCGGTGTCGTGCCCGAAATTGCCGCACGCGCGCATGTCGAAGTACTGGACCGGATGGTTGTGGCCGCGCTCAAGGATGCCGGCATTGGCTGGGACCACCTCTCGGCCGTGGCGGCGACGGCCGGGCCCGGGCTGGCCGGCGGGTTGCTGGTGGGGCTCACGACCGCCAAAGCGATCGCTCTGGCGCGCGATCTGCCGCTGATTGCGCTGAACCACCTGGAAGCCCATGCGCTGACCGCCGGGCTGACCGACGACCTGCCGCCGCCCTACCTGATGCTGATCGTGTCCGGTGGGCACAGCCAATTCATTACCGTGCGCGACGTTGGCATCTATCAACGGCTTGGAACGACCGTGGATGACGCGCTCGGCGAGGCATTCGACAAGACCGCGAAACTGCTCGGGCTGGGCTATCCCGGCGGTCCGGCGGTGGAGCATGCCGCTGCGACGGGCGATGCCGGCCGCTTCGACTTTCCTACGCCGATGGTCGGACGGGCGGAGCCGCACTTTTCTTTCGCCGGGCTCAAGACGGCGGTCCGCCAGGCCGCCAATGCGCTCGCACCGGCGAGCGATCAGGATATTTCGGACATTTGCGCCTCGTTCCAGCGCGCGGCAGTGCACGCGGTGAGTGATCGCGCGGCGAGGGCCATGCAGCTTTACGCCGAGCGCGAGGGAGATGACGCTCCGCGCAACTTCGTCGTCGCGGGCGGTGTAGCGGCAAATGCGGCCTTACGCGGGGCGCTCGAACGCGCCGCCGAGGCGGGCGGGTTTTCCCTTTACGTGCCGCCACCGGCCCTGTGCACCGACAATGCAGTGATGGTCGCATGGGCTGGCGCTGAGTGGCATGCGCGCGGACGCGCGGATCCGCTGGACACGCCGGCACGGGCGCGATGGCCGCTCGACACCGACGCGCCCAAGGCGATCGGGGCCGGCATCAAGGCTTGAGCTTCATCGCGAGAGAGAGGGGACATGGCATACCAGAAGATCGGCATCGTGGGTGGCGGTGCATGGGGGACGGCACTCGCCCAGTCGGCGCGCCGGGCGGGGCTGCAAGTGCTCCTGTGGGCGCACGAGCCGGAGACAGTCGAGGAAATCAACGAGCATCGGTCGAACCGCGTGTACCTGCCGAATGTGAGCCTCGACCGTGGCATCCACGCCACCTCGAAAAGCGCGGACATGGCAACCTGCGATCTTTTGCTGATGGCCGTCCCGGCGCAGTATACGCGTGCGGTGTCCGCGGAAATCGGGCCGTATCTGAAGGCTGGAACGCCGGTGCTGTCCTGTGCGAAGGGGTTTGAGCAGGAGACGAGCCTGTTCCTGACGGATGTTCTCGGCAAGACGCTGCCGGAGGCCACACTCGGCGTGCTGTCCGGGCCAAGTTTCGCCGCCGAGGTCGGACGGAATCTGCCCGCGGCACTGACGCTTGCGGTCACGGATGAAGCGCTGGGTCAGCAACTGGCCGAAGCGCTGGGACATCGCAATTTCAGGCTTTACTGGAGCGACGACGTGCGCGGCGTGCAGATCGGGGGCGCGGTGAAAAACGTGCTGGCGATCGCGGCCGGGATCGTCGTTGGGCGCTCACTCGGCGACAGCGCGCACGCCGCGGTTGTGACGCGTGGCTTTGCCGAGCTTCGCCGCTTCGGGACGATGCTGGGCGGCCGGCCGGAGACGCTTGCTGGCCTCTCCGGTCTTGGCGACCTGATGCTGACCTGCTCCAGCACAAAATCCCGCAACATGTCTTTGGGCAAGGCGCTGGGCAAAGGCCGGACGCTTGAAGATGTGCTCGGCACCCGGCGCTCTGTCAGCGAGGGCGTGTACACCGCAGGCGCCGTCGTCCGGCTCGCGCGCGAGAACACGATCGAAATGCCGATCTGCGAAGCGGTTCATCAGGTCCTGAGCGAACACATGAGCATCGATGCGGCGATCGAGTCGCTGTTGTCGCGGCCCGCTCGTGCCGAAAGCGAATCGCTGGCGCGTTCGACTGGTTGACAGCGCCGGGTGGGCGCGTCATTTTCCCGGGCATGACAACGTTCCGAATTACGAGCGCCCTACGACTTAAGGGCCCGGCCGCGTAACAGCGGACCGGGAGCCGTAGGGCATCGCGTGAATGTGCCGCGCATTTCTTCAAGCTACGCTCGTGAATTCGGAAGGACTTCCCCATGACCGTCATGCCGACGCCGCGCGCCGCTGAGGCCGCGCAGTACGTAACACCCTTCACTCAAGCCGACACCGACGCTGGCAATGTACACGCCGACGCGGCCCCTGCCAGCGTGATCCGCGTAACCAGCCAGGCCGATCCCAATATCCTGGCGCGGATCGTTCAGCCGATGGTCAAGCTCGACCTGTTGCCGCGGCAGTTCAATGTGCTCAGCGATGATGGCGGCGTGATGCTGGCGGAAATCGCCGTCTCCGGGGCGGACGAAACCCGGATCAAGCGCCTTGAAAGCGCATTGAGAACGATCATCGGCGTTGTTTCGGTCGAACTGCGCTAATCCCAGTCGACATCCAGCCGGATCAGGCCGGGGCCGCCGTCGCGCGCCGGGCGCAGATTCACGCCCGGAGCGTGCCAGAAATCGGCGATGTTCGAGGTTGCGAAACGGATGTCCGCCGCACCCGCCGGGACCGGAGCGAGCGCAAGAAGCAAGAGGAGCACGGCGGCGCGCAGCATCGCATCACTTATGCGGCGGACTCGGCGGTACGCTCGATCCGCTTGCGCACATGCGGGTCCAGGTGGCGCTTGCGCAGGCGGAGGGCGTTCGGCGTGATCTCGACGAGTTCGTCATCGTTGATGAAGCTGAGAGCGCGCTCCAGGGTCATCTTCATGGGCGGGGTCAGCTTCACGGCATCGTCCTTGCCGGCCGCGCGGACATTGGTGAGCTGCTTGCCCTTGAGCACGTTCACTTCCAGGTCATTGCCGCGGTTGTGCTCGCCGACGATCATGCCCTGATACACCTTGGCTTGCGGCTCGACCATGAGCGGGCCGCGATCCTCCAGATTCCAGAGCGCGTAGGCCACGGCCTCGCCCTGGCCATTCGAGATCAGCACGCCGCTGCGCCGCCCCTGAATGTCCCCGCGATACGGCTCGTAGGCGTGAAAAATGCGATGCATGACCGCGGTGCCGCGCGTGTCGGACAGCAGTTCGCTGTGATAGCCGATCAGCCCGCGCGTCGGCACATGAAGCACCAGCCTTTGGCGTCCGCCGCCGGAGGGCCGCATCTCGACCAGCTCACCGCGCCGCTCCGACAATTTCTGCACGACCGTGCCCGCGTACTCGTCATCCACGTCGATGATGGCCTCGTCGATCGGCTCCAGCCGCTTGCCCGTGTCGGGGTCGGTCTGGAACACGACGCGTGGCCGCGAGACCGTCAGTTCGAATCCTTCGCGGCGCATCGTCTCGAGCAGCACCGCCATCTGCAGTTCGCCGCGCCCGGAAACCTGGAAGGCATCCTTGTCGTCGGTTTCCTCGACCTTCAAGGCGACGTTGCCCTCTGCCTCCTTGAAGAGGCGTTCACGGATGACCCGGCTCTGGACCTTCTTGCCGTCCTGGCCCGCGAAGGGGCCATCATTGATACGGAACGTCATCGACAGGGTCGGCGGATCGATTGGCTGCGCCGGTATTGGCTCGCTCACCTCCGGCGCGCATAGCGTATCGGCCACGCTCGCAGTGTTCAGCCCCGCAATCGCGACGATATCCCCCGGCTCGGCGCGTTCGACGGGCGTGCGCGCAAGCCCGCGATAGGCGAGTACCTTCGAAATGCGCCCCTGTTCGACGACCTTGCCGTCGCGCGCGAGTGCCTTGACGCTCTGGTTGGGCATGACCGTGCCTGACGTGACGCGGCCCGTAAGGATGCGCCCGAGATAAGGATCGGCGTCGATCGTCGTCGCGAGAAGGCGGAACGGCCCGTTGTTAACGTCGGGCGGCGGGACATGGTCCAGCACCAGCTGGAACAGCGCGCTCATGTCCTCGCGCGGGCCCGAGGGCGCCGCGGCCATCCAGCCCTCCTTCGCCGAGCCGTAGAGCACGGGGAAGTCCAGTTGCTCCTCGCTGGCGTCGAGCGCCGCGAACAGGTCGAACACCTCATTGACCACGTCCTGGTGGCGCTCGTCCGGCTTGTCGATCTTGTTGATCGCCACGATCGGCTTGAGCCCGACCTTGAGCGCCTTCTGGACAACGAACTTGGTCTGCGGCATCGGCCCCTCGGAAGCATCGACGAGGACGATCGCGCCGTCGACCATGTTCAGGATGCGCTCGACCTCGCCGCCGAAATCCGCGTGGCCGGGGGTGTCGACGATGTTGATGCGGGTGTCGCCCCAGTCCAGCGAGGTGACCTTCGCCAGGATGGTGATGCCGCGCTCGCGCTCAAGATCGTTGGTGTCCATTGCCCGCTCGGCCACCTGCTGGTTCGCGCGGAACAGGCCGGACTGGCGCATCAGGACGTCGATAAGGGTGGTCTTGCCGTGATCGACATGGGCGATGATGGCGATATTGCGTTTGCTCATGGTTTCAGAGTCCACAGGCGCGATCGGACGCGCTGATGTTGCGGTGCGAAAATCGGGCGCAGCTTGGCCGAGAGGCGCCGCAGCGTCAACGCTCGTAAGCTTCGGCCGCGCGTCTCCGGCCACTATTTTTCCTCGTCCTCGGAAGATAGGGAGGCGGTCGCACATGCGAAAGGCGCGCCGCGAGGGACGCGCCTTGCAAAAAGAGCCTTGTTCCAGTCCCCCGGTGTCAGGGGAGATTACTTCAGCGACGCCAGCGGCTCACGGTGCCCGCCGAACTTGTAGCCGAAGCCGACGCCGACGATCCACGGGTCGATGTCGACGTCCGCGGTGACCGGTGTTGCACCAAGGGAGACGGAGGCATCCGTATCCAGCCAAAGCTTCTTGACGTCAACATTGAAGAACCAGGTGTCCCGCAGGTGATAGTCGAAGCCAGCCTGCAACGCCCAGCCAAAATTGTTGTCGAGTTCAAGGTTCGAATAACTCGGTCCGGCGTCTTCGGTGAAGAAAACCGTGTAGTTCACGCCAGCGCTGACATACGGCTTAAACTTGCCCATGTCGAAGTGATACTGGAGCGTGAGGGTCGGCGGCAGCAGCCAGACGTCACCGATCTCACCCGTTGGGGAAATGCTTCACTCGGCATCAATCGTGTGCGGCGTGACGGCGAGAACCAGTTCCATCGCGATGTTCTTCGTGAAGAAATAGGAGATGTCCAGTTCCGGCACGACGGCATTGTCGATGGAGAGATCCGTAGTGGTGTCAGGCGAACCACCAACAACCCAATCACTCGAATCTTCATCCGGAATCACGCCAATACCGCGTGCCCGGATTATCCAGCCCGGCCTCCAGATTGAATGCGGCGCCGCGTAGTCATCCTTCAGGCTCATGTCGCCTGCGATCGACGGCGTCGAGACGCAGAGAGTGCCCGCCACCGCAATAGCCCCCGCAGCGAGGACATCTTGTTCATCTTGCTCATTACATCCCCATTAACAGCGCGAGAAGCGACCGAATGCTGCCCCGCGCTCGCCCGCGAGAAGATCTCAACAAATGCCACCAGTTATGATTCGGGCGCATCCGCTCTATTGATATGGATCGAATTCGAGAGGAGGGGTGGTCTGACCGGGCTCTTCTTGGGCTTGCAGTGGCCGTGTTGCCACAGAAAATCGCTGGTCGGCGGCTCAGGGCCACAGATAGGCAATCCGCTCAAGTTGTTGACCGCCGAGGCGCTCGATCGCCGTGGCTCCGGCCACACCGCCAAGCGATTCATAAAATGCGCAGGCTTGCTCGTTATCGCGCAGCGACCAGACAACAAGCCCTTGCAGATTGCGCCGGGCAAGCTGGCGCCGCGATGCCTCGAACAACTGCCGTCCCAGCCCGGCGCCCTGATAAACGGGCATCAGGTAAAGCTCGTAGATCTCGCCCTCGTGGCCGGGCGGGCCGTGGCGGGAGCGCCCATAGGTGGCATAGCCCTGCGTCTGGCCATCGAAGTCGAGCAGCAGGACCGACGCACCAAGACTGAGCAGCTTCTCCCACCAGCCGGGGGTGTGCGACGCGATCATCTTTTGCAGTGTGATATGCGGGATGAGCCCCTGATAGGTCGCGCGCCACGCCTCCTCACGCACGGCGGCCAGCGCGGGGGCATCCTCCGCGGTTGCATGGCGGATGTCGATCAGCGCGCTCGTCATGGCCGCGACTATACCGTGTGGCGTCCGTGTGGCAAAGCTTCCCTGCGGCTCTGCGTCAGCTCTCGCGCTGCCGCCGCGCGGCCACGAGGCGCAGGCGCAGCGCGTTCAGCTTGATGAAGCCCTCGGCGTCCTTCTGGT
>CAYFTI010000003.1:0-46527 GCA_964346065.1 uncultured Hyphomicrobiaceae bacterium | reverse complement strand
CCTCCACGATCATCATCGTCAAATTGCTGTCCGACAAACGCGAGATTGACGCGCTGCACGGTCAGATCGCTCTCGGGTTCCTGATCGTTCAGGACCTCGTCGTCGTCCTCGCGATGATTGTTCTGTCCGCGATCGGGATAGGCGCAGCGGCAGACGGCGGCGGTGGGACCGCCAATGTGCTGCGGGCGCTGGGCTCGGGCGTTGCACTGATCGCCGTGGTCGTTCTGTTCGTCCGCTACATCGCCAACCCCCTGACCGAGAGATTGGCGCGCGCGCCGGAATTGCTGGTCATCTTCGCCATCGCGCAGGCAGCGATGTTTGCTGCAATCGGCGATTTGATGGGGCTTGGCAAAGAGATTGGCGGTCTGTTGGCCGGCGTTTCGCTGGCGTCAACACCCTACCGCGAGACGATCGCGGCGCGTCTGGCCCCGTTGCGCGACTTTCTCCTGCTGTTTTTTTTCATTGCGCTCGGAGCGACGCTCGACCTGTCGCTCCTCGGCACGCATGTCACCGCGGCGATTGTGTTCTCCCTCTTTGTGCTCATCGGCAACCCGCTGATCGTCCTGGCGATCATGGGATCCATGGGGTATCGCAAACGGACCGGGTTCCTTGCCGGGCTCACAGTCGCGCAGATAAGCGAGTTCTCTCTGATCTTTATTGCGATGGGCGTGTCGCTGGGGCATCTGCAACAGGATGCGCTGGGTCTTGTCACCATGGTCGGCCTCGTGACAATCGCCGCCTCCACTTACATGATCACCTACTCGCACAGGCTTTATCCAATCTTTGAGCCCTATCTCGGCGTGTTTGAGCGCAAGGGCACGCCGCGCGAATCCGCCGATGAGGCCGAATTCGCGGGGCGTCATTACGATGTGTTGGTGTTCGGTCTTGGTCGCTTCGGCACCGCGATCGGGATGCGATTGGCCAAGCGGGGATTTTACGTCCTCGGAGTGGATTTCAATCCGCTCGCGGTCCGCCGCTGGCGCGAACTGGGGCTGGATGCCGAATATGGCGATGCGAGCGATCCGGAATTCGTGGAGGAATTACCCTTCCGCAAGGCCCATTGGGTTGTGTCAACCGTTCCGGTTCATGCCACGGGGCTGAGCCATGAGGACACCCGTAACACTTTGATCCAGTTGATTCGCATGGCTGGTTTCCAGGGCCGCGTTGCGGTCACGGCGCACCATAAGCGCGATACCGAGCAGCTATTTGCCTCGGGCGCTGATATCGTACTTGAGCCGTTTCAGGACGCTGCGGACCGGGCCGTCGAGCTTCTCAGTGGCGCGGAAGAAGAGCAACGCACCGAAATACCCCAGATCGAATCGGAAGAGGTGCCGTCATGAAGGTGCAGTTTTTGGGCGGTTGCTAATCCGCGTAGCCGGCAATCTCTAGAGCCGCATCCGTTTTGATTGAAGCGGGATGCGGTTCTCGTCTTTTGATTTACCGCGCAATCCATCCGAAAACCGGTTCCTATCCCGGATAGAGTCCGGGACAGGCTTTTTTCAGATTGCGCTTTAGGTCGGTTCTTTAATCAATAGCCGCGCATGGCATCTGCCGACGCCAAACCGCGCCCGTCACCTCACTCGGCGGCGGCTTGCGCGCGCGCAGGAGGCAGTTCGGTGATGATGTCGGCGAGGCTGCAGCGGTTGTTGTTCAACTTGTTCACCAACTGCATGAAATTGCGAAACGACGGGCTGCGCCCGAAGATGGCGGCGGTCTTGGAGTCCGGTGTATATGCCGGGATCTTGCATTCGCTGGGAAAGCCGATCTGGGCGGCAATCATGCTTTGCGTCGTCTTTGAAAGATGCCAGCCAAGCGGCATGTAGAAGTAGTCGTGCTGCAATTCGACCGAGTAGGACCGCTCGAAGGTATCGTTTGTCTTGACGCGCCATTTCGCGAGCTGCCCTCGCCGGCGGCGAGTCTTGTCCAGTGTCATCACCGGCGCGCCGAATTCGGCCAGGCCGGACGGTTCCAGATCGGCGGTGAAATCCTCGTTCAGGATGATGATGCGAAATTCCGGCTCGATCTCCAGGTTGCGCGGCAATCGCTGCTTGATGCCGTTGACGAGGTCAATCGCAGTCTCGATGGCCGAGCTTTCGAAATAGCCGCCGTCCACGAGGTTTTTCTGGGCGAAATGGAATGGTCCGATCTGGCGGGGGTAAGCCCCTGGTGGCAGGATGATCGGGAAGCGCGCGCTCAAGCTCACGGCTGTCGCCATCGAGACGTCATGCGGGGCGGGCAGGTCGTCCGCACCCTGCGCCCGTATGGGATAGACGAATTCCATCGGGACGATCGGGTCCTTCAGGAACGGGGCGATGATGAACCGCTCGCCCGTCTCGACGCTGGTGGTGTTCAGCACGAGCGCGGGCGCCTGCACATCCGGGTCGCGGAAGTCGGCCGAGGCGCGCAGGAAATTGGTTTTGAACGGGCTCGGTCCCGTGATTTCGTCCTCGTTGCCTCGTGTTCTGTTGGTATCTATCCAGGCGTGATTGAGACTGGCCTCAAAAGCGCGCGCGCGATCCAGAACGCCGAAGCCCGGTACGATGAAACGCTGAAAGAAATCCGGGAACAGCGCGCCCGAGAGGACTGGCGACAGGAAATCGTGGCCCAGATAGGTGCGGATATCCTGTTCGAGCTCGCTGATGCGCCCATCGATCGGCGCCTGAAGCTGACAGTGTTCGCCCATGACGTCCGGGCTCTCGTTTTTCCGCGCCTGGAGCCAGAACGCATTGAAAACGCTCGCCCCCAGGCTGCCGCCAGAGACGCCGCTGACGGCGAAAACATGGTGGCGTAGCGCGGGACATGCCGTATACAGACGCGCCATCGTCAGGGCCGCCAGGTTGGCCGCGTAGACGCCGCCGCCCTGCGCCGCGACCACGTAAACCGGGTATTTCTGGGTGCCGGAAGCGTCCTTGTAGAGGTCAATCCGGTCCTGCGCGCGGCTGTCGAGCCAGTCGAGGAACGCGATGTAGAGATCGTCCGGCTTGGCTTCGCCCTCGGCGGTCGCCGGTTGCAGCCTGACATTGTGATTGTTGTTCCAGTTGAAGAACGCGAAAATGAGCGCCGCCGAGACGAGGATCGTCACCGCCGGGATGCCGATTACATCGTATATACGCGTGCATCCCGCCAGCAGATAGGTCAGGGCCAGCAAGAACAGACAGATGATCGCGAAACTGCCGATGCCGGCGATGATCCATGTAATCAGCAGCGGCCCGCCGCCAAGCGAGCGAATGATGGGTTGCGCGGCCACGAGCGCGATGATCGCACCGATCGCAATCACGACCGGGATGAAGTACCAGAGCGAGAAAGGCCGCTCAGCGAAATGCGAGCCGGGCCGGACCGAGCGCCATAGCAGGAACAGGAACATTACGAGAAGCAGAGCGGCTGTCGCCTGGATGGCGATCAGTATGGAAACCGCTACCTCGTTGTAATTGTCGACGATATCCGAGATGTAGCCAGGGAAATCGGCGCTGCCACTGAGGCTCTGCACGACGTCGCGGGAGACGACAGCGAATTGCCCGCCTACCAGTTCCTTGTCCGCTGCACCCGGGATACCGACCTGGGAAATCAGTTTGAAGGTGCCCGTTACATCGTCGGAGGGGATCATTGCCATCAGCACACCGAGGATGGGCAGCAAGGCGATGATCATCGAGAAGATGTGCGAGATGAAGCGGCCCAGCGGGCTGAAGGTAACCTGCGGATCGATATCGACCGAGTTCTTCCAGAGCGAACGCGACATCGACCACAGGAAATAGCTCAGCGCCGCAAGCAGGATCAGCGAGAGGATCGGGCGGTAGGGCGCGGTCTCCACCTCCAGGGCGAGAACCCGATAAATCTCCTGCGTCTGGCCAGGCATGTAAAACACGATGAACGCGCCGACCGAGACCAGCAGCGGCGCGCGCATGTCCCAGATAACGTCACCGATGATCTTGAAGATACGCCACACGATCGGCAACTGAGCAGTTTCGCGCTGCGACATCACTGGATACCCCCGGCTGCACCGGCCTCCAAGGCCGTTCCTTAACGCTTGATATCAGGCGGGCGCGAACAAATGAAGCCGTATGCGCAGTCCGCCGGCGCGCATACCGCGTCTCAGAACTGGCAGTTATTGCGCGTCAGAAACCGGCGCAGCTTGTTATAGCGCTCCTTGTCCGACTCCGGTGTCTCGGCCCCATTCAAGATCTTGTCCTGGACTTGCAGATCGCTCAACGAGGGATCGCAATCCGACGCCTGATTCTTAAACATGCGTCCATAAAACCGATCGCGCGGGCAATACCCGTAACGCACGAGCATCTCCATGCGCAGCTCGATCAGCGTCGGGCACCGCAGCTTGGAAAAATCCTGACCCGCGACGGCAGTCACGGACAGTGGCGTGACGAACAGCGCCAAAAGCAGGGCGCGTGTCAGCAAAGACCGTTTCGCATCCATCAATGCCTCCCAGCTTTCCCATTCATTCCGAGAATGCGCCGTGTGAAATGAATAGGCGCTGAATACACGGGACGGTGAAACGGGTCGAGTGCCGGGTAGGCTGCCGACCTTTTCGCGTCGATCGAACTCTGCCGGAGTGTCGGGGCGCATGCAACCGAATCCCCGTTTTCGGCCGAAGTGAGAAGGTTACTTGTGTCATTTACGCCAGCGGGCTGCCGCGCCATTCGCGCACCGCTCACGTATCTTCAAACCTGCGGCATGTGCCCTGTCCAGTCGGGCCAGCCAGCGCCTACTCTATCAAGGGCGGGGCGCGTACGAAGCCCCTGGCTCACGCAGCGGTCAGCCAGCACACGGAAAGGCGTTGTCATGAGCGCCGATACTAGCACGCCCACTAGCGGCCAAGCCGGGCCTCGCCCGGTCCGGCCAGGGGAAAACAGCCAGTTCGAGGCCTCTGCCGGGCTGTCCGACGGCGGCATCAGGTTGGACCGGATCGAACCATTCACGGGCCTTGCGCCGGAAATGGTCGCGACGCTGCGCAGTTTCATTTCGCTCAACCAGTTCGACTCCGGTCAGGTGTTGTTCAACGAAGGCGAGCGCACTGGTGGTCGGCTATACATCATCCTCGCCGGCGAGGTTTCGATCTGCAAATGTGGGCACGATCCCGTACATCGGACGCCGCTGGAGTATGAGATCGCCGTACGCGGCCCTGAGCAGGTCGTCGGCTCGGTGTCCGTGCTTGACCGGCGTCCGGCATCGGCCAGCGCCCGCTGCCGGAGCGACGTCACCGCCGCGGTGCTCGATCTCGACGCGATACCGCGCACCTCGCTGCCGCGCAAAGCGCGCCAGGCGCTGGAAAACCAGCTCTCCTGCCACCTCGCCACCAAGCTCCGCCACACGCTGGATGCGCGGGTCGACACCCTCCGTTACGAGGCCGAGCTGGCTGGTTATCGCAATGCCATTGCGCTGGTACTGGTCGGCGCGCTGTCGATGCTTTCGGTGTACACGCTCGCGCTCGGTGCGATCGCGGGGCTCGATCTGCCGGCCGAGGCGCGGATCGGGATCACGCCGCTGGTGATCCTGATGTTCGCCGCGGCCTTCTGGTCGGTCATCCGGCTGAGCCGGTTCCCGCCGGCCTTTTACGGGCTGCGGCTGGACAACTGGCGGCCCGCGCTTGGGTTTTCCATCCGGAAGTCGCTGATCTTCCTGGCGGTGATGGCAGGTGTGAAATGGCTCTTGATATCTTTTGTGCCAGGCCTTGGGCACCTCTCGCTGTTCGCTCCGGCGAGCATCGCTCTGGACGGCGTGGCGCAGATCACGCCGGGGGTGTATGGCGGCATCATGTTTGTGTACGCGCTCTTCGTTCCGGCGCAGGAGTTCGTTGCGCGCTGCGGGATCCAGGCGCCGCTTTACGCCTTTCTCGACGGCTCGGAGTTCGGCCGGCGCAGTTGGGCGATCATCGTGTCGAACTTCGCCTTTGCCGCTGCCCACGCACATACCAATCCCACATTCGCGCTGGCGTCATTCCTTCCGGGCATCTTCTGGGGCTGGCTGTTCGCGCGCACGCATTCGCTGCTTGCGGTGTCGGTGTCGCACGTGATGATCGGCGGCGCGGGGATTTTCGTGTTCGGCGTGGAGGACTTCATCGCCGAACTGCTCTAGCGCACCTTCCGGCGCCCGCGCTCGTCAGGTCGAGACGGCACCGGCGTGAACCGTTTCCAGTTCGAAGGCGGCGGCCATGAGCGCCTTGGTGTAATCGGTCTTTGGCGTGTTGAAGACCTCGCGCGCCTCGCCCTGCTCGACGACCTTGCCGTCCTTCATGACGATCACGTAGTTCGACAGCGCGCGCACGACACGCAGATCGTGGCTGATGAACATGTAGGCCAGATTGTGCCGGTCCTGCAGGTCGCGCAACAAATCAACGATCTGCGCCTGCACGGACACGTCGAGCGCACTCGTCGGCTCGTCGAGCATCACGAATTTCGGCTCCAGCACCATCGCGCGGGCGATGGCGATGCGCTGGCGCTGCCCGCCGGAGAACTCATGCGGATAGCGGTCCTGCGTGCGCGGGTCGAGACCAACTTCGCTGAGCGCCTTCGATACCCGTGCGCGCCGCTCCTCGGGCCGCATCTTCGGATGCTGGATGATGAGGCCCTCTTCCACGATCTGGCTGACCGAAAGCCGCGGACTCAGCGAGCCGTAGGGATCCTGGAACACGATCTGCATGTCACGGCGGTAGGGGCGCATCTTCTTGAAGGTCAGCCCGTCGATGTTCTCGCCCATGTAGACGATTGGCCCCTTGCTGGACGTCAGCCGTAGCAGCGCCAGCCCGAGCGTGGTCTTGCCGGAGCCGGATTCCCCGACCACACCGACCGTCTGGCCCTCGCGGATCTGCAGCGATAGCCCGTCCACCGCCTTGACATAGCCAACCGGGCGCTTGAGGAGGCCGCGCCGGATCGGGAACCACACCCGCAGGTCCTCGGTACGGATGATGACCGGCGCACGGTCATCGCTCGTGGGCGGGTCGCCCTTCGGCTCGGCGGCCAGCAGGTGTTTGGTGTAGGAATGCCGGGGTTCGGTGAAGATCTTCTCGGTTTCGGCGGCTTCGACGATCTCGCCTTCATTCATCACGCAAACGCGCTCGGCCATCTTGCGAACCACACTCAGGTCATGCGTGATGAGCAGAAGCGCCATTCTCAGCTCGTTTTTGAGCCGGCTTAGCAGCGCGAGGATCTGCGCCTGGATCGTTACGTCGAGTGCGGTCGTGGGCTCGTCCGCGATCAGGAGGTCGGGCTCGTTCGCGAGCGCCATGGCGATCATCACGCGCTGGCGCTGGCCGCCCGAGAGCTGGTGCGGATAGGTGTTCAGACGGGTCTCCGGGTCGGGGATGCCGACCTTGTCCAGCAATTCCAGCACGCGGACCCGCGCCTTGGTGTCCGACATGCCGTGATGGACTTTAAGGACCTCGCCGATCTGCTTTTCGACCTTATGGAGCGGGTTCAGTGAGGACATCGGCTCCTGGAAGATCATGCCGATATCGCGTCCGCGCAGCTTCTTCATCTGGTTAAGGGGCTGCTTCAGGATATCGTGGCCCTTGAAGTAGATCTGTCCCGAGGGGTGCGAGGCAGCCGGGT
This sequence comes from uncultured Hyphomicrobiaceae bacterium, assembly GCA_964346065.1. GTDB lineage: Bacteria > Pseudomonadota > Alphaproteobacteria > Rhizobiales > Rhodomicrobiaceae > Dichotomicrobium. Next base: position 38,971 of record CAYFTI010000003.1, on the reverse strand, counting down.
AGGGCAGAAGCCGCATCACCGAAAGCGCGGAAACCGTCTTGCCCGATCCGGATTCGCCGACAAGCGCCAGGGTGTCGCCTCGGTCGAGGCTGAACGATACGCCCTTGACCGCTTCGACCTCCGCCTCGTCGGAGGTGAAGTTCACCGACAGGTTGCGCACATCAAGCAGCTTGGTGGAATCGCTCACGTCGCCCTCACCGGAATGTCTTGCGCGGGTCGAGTGCGTCGCGCACCGCCTCGCCGATAAAGATCAACAGGCTGAGCATGATCGCGATCACCATGAAGGCCGTGATGCCGAGCCAGGGCGCCTGCACGTTGTTCTTGCCCTGCGCGAGCAACTCCCCGAGCGACGGCGACCCCGGGGGAAGCCCGAAGCCGAGGAAGTCGAGCGAGGTCAGCGTCGTGATCGATGCGTTGAGCAGAAACGGCATGAAGGTGATTGTCGCCACCATCGCGTTGGGCAGCAGATGTTTGAACATGATCTTGCCGTCACTCAGGCCCAGCGCCCGCGCCGCGTGAATGTATTCGAAATTACGCCCGCGCAGAAACTCGGCGCGCACGACGCCCACGAGCGCCACCCAGCTGAACAATAATAATATTCCGAGCAATATCCAGAAGTTCGGCTCGATCACCGCCGCGATGATGATCAGGAGGTAAAGCGACGGTATCGCTTGCCAGACTTCGATGACGCGCTGGAAGATGAGGTCCGTCCACCCGCCGAAATAGCCCTGTACCGCACCCGCGGTGATGCCGATCAGAGACGAGAGCACCGTGAGCGTCAGCCCGAAAAGGACGGATATTCGGAACCCGTAGGTCACGCGCGCGAGGACGTCGCGGCCCTGGTCGTCCGTGCCGAGCAGGTTTTCAGACGATGGCGGCGCGGGCGCGGGCACCGGCAGGTCGTAATTGATTGTGTCATAGCTGTAGCGGATCGGCGGCCAGATCATCCACCCGCCGGCTTCATTGATAAGATCCTGGACATACGGGTCCCGATAGGACGCCTCTGTCGGGAACTCGCCCCCGAAGGTCGTTTCGGCGTAAAAGTTGAAGATGGGCGTGTAATATTCGCCCTTGTACTCGATCAGGATCGGCCGGTCGTTGGCGATGAACTCCGCGAAAAGCGAGACGAAGAACAGGACCAGGAAGATCCAGAGGCTCCAGTAACCGCGCCTGTTCGCCTTGAAACTGTTCCAGCGCCGCTTGTTGATCGGCGACAGCTCGAACCGCGAGCGCGGCGGCGGGACCACGGCGCCAGCGTCGAGATAACCTTCGGGTTCGTAACCGACCTTCTGTTCCATGCGCGATCAGACCTCGCGTGTTTCAAAGTCGATGCGCGGATCGATCCAGGTATAGGTCAGATCCGAGATGAGATTGATGACCAGCCCCAGCAGCGAAAAGATGAACAGCGTCGCGAACACCACCGGGTAGTCGCGATTAACGATCGACTCGAACGACAACAAGCCAAGCCCGTCGAGCGAGAAGATCGTCTCGATCAGGAGCGAACCCGTGAAAAATGCCGCGATGAAGGCGCCCGGAAAGCTCGCGACGATGATGAGCATTGCGTTGCGGAACACGTGGCCATACAGCACCTGAGTTTCGGTCAGCCCCTTGGCGTGCGCCGTCATCACGTACTGCTTCTTGATCTCGTCGAGAAACGAGTTCTTGGTCAGGAAGGTGGTCGTGGCGAACGCCGACAGCGAAAGCGCCAGAAGCGGCAGCGTCAGATGCCAGAAATAATCCACGATCTTCATTGGCCAGCTCAGGTCTTCCCAGTTCTCCGACGTCAGTCCGCGTAGCGGAAACCAGTCGAGGAACGTTCCGCCGGCGAACAGCACAATGAGCAGCACCGCGAACAGGAAGCCGGGGATCGCGTAGGCAATGACGACCACGCTGCTGGTCCAGACATCGAAATTCGTCCCGTCATTCACGGCCTTTCGGATGCCCAGCGGAATCGAGATTCCATACGAGATCAGGGTCATCCATAAGCCGAGCGAGATGGAGACGGGGAGTTTTTCAGCGATCAAGTCGATGACGCTCACATCGCGGAAATAGCTCTCCCCGAAGTCGAAGGTGATGTAGTTCCACATCATCATCGCGAAGCGCTCGTGCGGTGGCTTGTCGAAGCCGAACTGCTTTTCCAGCTCTTCGATGAATTCGGGATCAAGGCCCTGCGCGCCGCGGTATTGTGATGAGCTTTCGCCGCCGCTGCCGCCACCGGAGCCGCCGCCGCTGAAGTCGCCGGATTCCGTGCCCCCGATCCGTGCCGTGGCGGCCACGTCGGTGCCGCTCAGCTGGGCAATGATCCGCTCCACCGGGCCGCCGGGCGCGAACTGCACGATGATGAAGCTCACAACCATGATCCCGAAAATGGTGGGGATCATCAGAAGCACGCGGCGAACGATGTAAGCGGTCATGTTGGATGCACCTCTCGCCGAGACCTCAGCGACGTCTCATGGCCGGCACCACGGCGGTCTCAGCGTGCCTGTTCCAGCCGGGCCGCCTTCTCGGCGTCGTACCACCACGTTGCGATCACGCCACGATCATATGGCGGTTTTGTCTCCGGCCTTGAGAACTTGTTCCAGAACGCGATGTGATGGGTCGTCTTGTACCACTGCGGCACCCAGTAATGTCCAGCGCGCAAGACGCGATCGAGCGCGTGGGCGGCGGTACGCAGTTCTTCACGAGTCCCGGCCGCGAGCATCTTCTCGACCAGGGCGTCCACAACAGGCGACGATATCCCCGCCATGTTGGAACTGCCCTTGGCGCCGGCCGATCGACTGCCGAAGAGATTGCGCAATTCCGGCCCCGGCGTCTGCTCCATCGTGAAGCGTCGCGTGGTGATGTCAAATTTAAAGCTCTTCATCCGCTCCTGATACTGGGATGGATCGACCCTGCGGATCGATGCGTCGATTCCGAGCCTTTCCAGGTTGCGGATATACGGATTGATGATGCGCTCGAATGTCGGAGAGAAGATCAGGAACTCGATCGTCAGCTGCTCGCCGCTTTCGGCGTTGACCCGCCGCCCGTCACGGACGATCCATCCCGATTCCCGCAGCAGCCGCGACGCCTTGCGAAGCAACCGCCGGTCCTGGCCCGAGCCATTGCTCTTGGGCGGCACATAGGCCTGGCCAAACACGCTTTCGGGCAGTTGGTCGCGATACGGCTCCAGCAGCTTCACCTCCGCATCGCTCGGCGTGCCTTCCGCCTTCAGGTCGGAGTTTTCAAAGAAGCTCGCGGTGCGTTCGTAAAAGTTGTGAAAGAGCTTCTTGTTCGTCCACTCGAAGTCAAAGGCGTAATCCAGCGCCTTGCGTACGAGCCGGTCGGAGAACTTGTCGCGCCGCGTGTTGATGAAGAACCCTTGCGCGCCGGACGGCTGCCCATCTGGCAACGTCAAACGCTGGATCTTCCCGGTACGCACTTGCTTGATATCGTATTCGGTCGCCCAGGACTTCGATGTGAACTCCTCCCGCAGGTCATAGACGCCGGCTTTCAGCGCCTCGAGTTCGGCAGTACGGTCGCGAAAATATTCGTAGCGCAGTTCGCCGAGGTTATAGCGCCCCTGGTTGACCGGCAGGTCCCAGCCCCAATAATCCTTGCGACGTTCGTAGATGACGAAGCGGCCCTGTTTGTAATCCGCGATCTCATACGGTCCCGAGCCCACCGGTTCGTCCAGTGAAGACTGGTTGAACGGCTTATCGCTGTAATAGGCCTTCGACAGGATCGGCAGGGTCGCAATGTCGAGCGGGAGACGCCGCTGTCCGGGTTCGGAGAATGTGAATTTGACTGTGTGCGGATCGAGCGCCTCGGCCTTCAGCACATCGCGCAGTTGCGCCGCGTAAATCGGTGACCCCTCGTTGCGCAGAGTCTCGAATGAAAACACGACGTCTTCGGCGGTGACCGGCGTGCCGTCCGAAAATTTCGCTTCCGGGCGCATATAGAAGGTCACGGCACTGCGGTCAGGCGCCAGCTTGGCCGACTGCGCGACGAGGCCATAGACAGCGTCCGGCTCGTCGTAAGCGCGAGTCATCAGGGAGTCGTACAGCAGCGGGAGGCCCTGCGCGGGATCACCCTTGATGATGAAAGGGTTGAAACTGTTGAAGGTCGTCAGCCCGGCGGGGCCGATCATCGACATGCTGCCGCCAACTGGCGCGTCAGGGTTGACGTAATCGAAATGCGCGAAATCCGCCGGATATTTCAGCGCCCCGAACGCCGACATACCGTGCCGCCCATTTTCGGCGCGGTCCTGAGCCGCTATCGCTCCGATGGGAGCACTGGGCAGCATGAGAGCCAGCAGCAAGGGCAACAGGCGACGACGCCACCTCATTGGCCCGCTCGACAGGTTATGCATCATTGCGCGGTACTCGCGCGCTTGCCGCCCTCGGGCGCATGCCACCAGATCGCCGGAAAGCCGACACTCCGCTCCGGCAGCCGCTCGGGATGCTCAAACTGCTTCCAGTAAGCGATGCGTTGCGCGGCGAGAAACCATTGCGGCACGACGTAGTGGTTCCACAGGAGGACGCGGTCCAGAGCGCGGGTCATGGCCACCAGCTCGTCCCGGTCCTTCGCGAAGATGATCTGGTCGATCAATTCATCAACCGCCGGGTTCTTAATGCCGATGACATTCGCGCTGCCCTCGCGATCCGCGGCCTTCGACCCCCAAAAGAAGCGCTGTTCGTTACCGGGCGAATTGGATTGCCCGAAGCTGTGCACGATCACGTCGAAATCGAACGTATTGACGCGCTGCTGATATTGCGCGGTATCGACCGTGCGGACCGACACATCCATCCCGATGCGCTCGAGGGTTTGTTTGTACGGCAGCACAACCCGTTCGAACGAGGGCGAGTCCAGCAGAAATTCGACGCTGAATTGCTCGCCTGTTTCGGCATTGATAAGCCGCCCCTGTTCGGTTTTCCAACCTGCTTCGCGAAAAAGTCTCAGCGCCTCGCGAAGATTGCCGCGCAGGATGCGGCGCTCTCCGCCTTCGGGGTTAAAGTATTCCTTGGTCAGAACCTCTTCGGGCACATACTCTGGGTACTCCTGCCGCAACTTTTCAAGGGCCTGTCGCTCCTGGCCCTCGGGCAAACCGCGCGAGGCGAGTTCGCTGTTCTCGAAGAAGCTGTCCGTGCGCTCATATTGACCGAAGAAGATCTGCTTGTTGATCCATTCGAAGTTGAAGGCGTGATTGAATGCCCGCCGCACGCGCCGATCGGCGAAGCGCTCACGACGTATGTTGAACGCGAAAGACTGCATTCCGGCCGGCACGTCGAGATCGACAGTCCGCTTGACGACGTCACCGCGATTGAGGGCAGGGAAATCGTAGCCGGTCGCCCAGTTCTTCGCGGTCTGCTCGATATAGAAATCGATTTTCCCCGCCTTGAAGGCTTCGAACGCGACTGTCCGATCGCGGAAATACTCAAAGGCGACGCGGTCGAAGTTGTGATGGCCCTTGCGAACGTTGAGATCCCCGCCCCAGTAATCCTCGACGCGTTCGTACACGAGGTTGCGTCCGGCTTCGAACTTCCCAATGCGATACGGACCGGAGCCAACGGGCGGCTCAAGCGTCGTTTCGCTGGGATTGCGGTCCTCCGAGCCATCCCAATAATGCTTCGGATACACGTAGAGCTGGCCGACGATGAACGGGAGTTCGCGATTGCCCGACACGTCGAAATGGAACGTGACCTTGTGCTCGCCCGTCTGCTCGACACGGTCGATGTTGGCGAAGTAGGCGCCGCGCTGCGGGTCGTGTTCCCGGCTGACTTTCATGGAAAAGATCACGTCTTCCGGCGTGATCGGCTCGCCATCGTGAAAGCGCGCGTCCTCACGCAGCTTGAAGGTCACGGAGGAATAGTCCTCGGGATAGGACACCCATTCCGCGATCAGGCCATATTGCGTCGACGGGTTATCCCGGTCGGACGCCATTAGCCGCTCATAAAGCAGCCCTTCTAGCCCCGCCGCCTTGGTTCCCTTGAAGGTGATCGGGTTGAAGCTGTCGTACGTGCCGATCCCCGCCATTGTGGCCGTTCCACCTGTCGGGGCCTCCGGGTTCGCATAGGGGAAATGCGGGAAATCCGGCGGGAGATCTGGTTCCGGCGTGATCAGCGACAGGCCATGGTGCTTTTCCCGGCTCTGATGCTGGTCGGTTTCGGCTAGTGCGCTCTGTTGCGGTGTCGCGATGAGCCACAGGGCGGCCAAGCAAACCGTAAGACGGCTGAAAACCATGATACTCCCGGATATGTCCTTGTTCCGTCGATCGGTGCTCTCAAGCGCCGACGTAACACGTTACACCCGCTTTAACATGGCTCGTCAGAACCTTCAGCCGCAAATTAAAAAACTTCCATTACAGCGCCCGCCGAGCACGGTCATGCGAAGACGCGCATGACACCGCGCGTCATTCGACGCTGCCCTCGCGGCCAAGCCGGGCGGCCCTTGTTTCGTCCGAGCCGCGCGCACCGGCATCCGCGCTATCGCCGTCGTTGGCGTCTTGCTCGGAACCGGGGAGCGGTGGGGCGTCGCCGAGCGATGCCAGATAGGCAATAATGTCCGCGCGCTTGGCATCATCCTTCACGCCGGGATACGCCATGGTGGTACCGGGGGCATATTCCATAGGCGCCTTGAGCCACGCGTTCATGCGCTCGTAGGTCCATTCGCCGCCCAGGTCTTTCAGCGCGTTGGAATAGCTGTAACCGTCGGCCGCGGCGACCTTGTCACCCACGATGCCGTAGAGGTTCGGGCCAACCTTGGTCGGGCCGCCCTCGTTGAAGGAGTGGCAGGCCACGCACGTCTGCACCGAGTTCTCGCCAGCGGCGGCGTCAGCATCCGCGAACAGGGCCGCCAGCTTGGTCTTGTCAGCATCACCCGCCGCTTCAGCGGCGTCTTCGCCCGCCGCCTGCTCGGCGCCCTGGGCTGCCTCCTTGTCGGCCTGCTCCGCGCCAGCCGTTGCATCGGCGGCCGCCATCTCGCTGGTATCGGCCTGTTCGTCTGACGGCGCAGCCTCGTCGTCAGGCGCCGCCTCGGCGGTTTCGGCAGCTTCCTCTTCAACTTCCGGGAATGGCGGCGCTTCGCCGAGCGAGGCCAGATAGGCAATCATGTCGGCCCGCTTCTCCGGATCCTTGATGCCCGCATACCCCATGTTGGTGCCCGGAACGCAATCAGACGGGTTTTCAAGGAAGCAGTCGAGCCTCTCGTACGCCCACTCGCCGCCGTATTCCTGAAGCGCGTTGGAATACGAAAACCCTTCAGCAGCAGCGACTTCGCGCCCGACCACGCTCCAAAGGTTGGGCCCGACCATGTTTCGACCGCCCTCGTTGGCCGAGTGACACGCCGAACACTGGCGGAACAGGGTCTCGCCTGCGGACGGTTCTGCGGATGCCAGACGCACCGGCAGCGTCTGAACCTGTGGCTCCTGCTCTTCCGCTTCCTGTTGCTCCGCCTCGGCCGTCTCGGTCTCCTCCTCGACCTGAACGACCTTGTATTCACCAGGGCCCCCCTCGGGATACAGGATCGAGATCGCCGTGTCGGCTCCGATGAGAACCAGCAAGGTCAGCAGCACGGCCGCCGCCACCTTATTGAACGTCCAGAGATCCATGTGCCGCGATCCTCAAATTCGTTTGCCGAGATCGGATGCCGCCGAGCCCGTTTGCGTGGAAATCGGTTGACCGGTCAGAATGATATAGCTTTTCTAAGACGCGCTGTGCAACTTGGATCGGCATCAGCCGCTCGGGCATGGCGACCGGCCCTCCAAGCCAAGCAAGAACGACAATGTCTCGTTGCATAATCATCATTCCCGCGCGGATGCAAGCCAGCCGGCTACCGGGGAAGCCTCTCGTTGAGATCGATGGCACTCCAATGATCGTGCATGTGTGGCAGCGCGCGCTCGCCGCCAACATTGGAGATGTTTTTGTCGCAACCGACGATGACACGATAGCCGACGCGGTGACGCAGGCGGGTGGACAGGCAGTGATGACCCGCGCCGATCATGCCAGCGGATCGGATCGGGTCTACGAGGCAGCCTGCAGTGTCGGCGGGGATCACCCCTCCGATATCATCGTGAATATTCAGGGAGACCTGCCCACGCTGGACCCGGCACTGGTGCGCGCTTGTGTCGCGCCCCTCGAGGATCCGGAGGTGGACATCGCGACGCTCGCCGCGGAGATTGCCGACGCGGGCGAGGTCATCGATCCGCATGTCGTCAAGGTGGTGGGAACACCAATCGGTGATGGCGGCACCATGCGGGCGCTCTATTTCACGCGCGCCGCGGCGCCGGCCGGTTATGGCCCGTTCTTGCACCACATCGGGATGTATGCGTTCCGCCGCGATGCGCTTGCGCGCTTTGTTTCGCTGCCCGTTTCACCGCTGGAACAGCGCGAGCGGCTGGAGCAGCTACGCGCGCTGGAGGCTGACATGCGCATTGGCGTGCGCATTGTTGACAGCGTGCCTCTCGGCGTCGATACCCCGGCTGATCTGGATCGGGTGCGCACGCTGCTGGCGGCGCCGTCACAGCCGGTCCACGCTCCGGAGACCGCGCAAGGCTGATTGTTCTGCAATGACCGAAGCCAAAGTCAAAAAGCGCGGCGGTAAGCCCGCAGTGGCAGCGCCTGCAGGCCGATCGTCAGGCGCGCGGCGCCCGAGGCCGGGCAAGATCGCCTACCAGGGTGAGCCGGGTGCCAACTCCCACATCGCTTGCCGCGATCAGTTCCCGGAGATGGAGGCAGTCGGCTGCGCCACCTTCGAGGACACGTTGAATGCAGTTCGCTCGGGCGAAGCGGCCTGCGCGATGATCCCGGTGGAGAATTCAGTGGCCGGGCGCGTGGCGGATGTGCACCACCTTCTGCCCGAGTCCGGGCTGCAGATCATCGGGGAGCATTTCGAGCGGATTTCCCATCAGCTGTTGGCGCTGCGAGGGGCGCGGATCGCCGATCTGCGAACGGTTCACAGCCACATCCAGGCGCTCGGCCAATGCCGAAACGTGATCCAGAGTCTCGGGCTTGAGCCGGTCACGCAGGCCGATACGGCGGGCTCCGCGCGCATGATTGCGGGCGATGGCGATATCACCCAGGCTGCGATCGCCTCGGCATTGGCGGCCGAGGTCCATGACCTGCAGATCATGCGCCGGGACATTCAGGACGCCTCGCATAACACAACCCGTTTCCTCGTTCTGGCGCAAGAACCCGTGCCCGTGCCGGCAGGCAATGGCCCGGTGATCACGACCTTCGTTTTCCGCGTGCGCAATGTCCCGGCCGCACTCTACAAGGCCATGGGCGGTTTCGCGACCAATGGCGTGAACATGACCAAGCTGGAATCCTACCAGCTTGAAGGCAGTTTCCATGCCACGATGTTCTACACCGACATCGAGGGGCACCCCGACGAGCGCCGCGTTCAACTCGCACTGGAGGAACTGCACTTCTTCTCCTCCAGGGTCACCCTCCTGGGCACCTATCCGGCAAGTCCGCTTCGTGACCGGTTGGCGAGCGAAGCCAATGGCCGGATGAACCAGAGCGAATAAGCCGCCTTTTCACGACCGTTCATTCCTGCTCACACCCCGGTGACACTCCATTTCGCCACGGGTGCAGGTGCGTTACTCATCTGATGTATCAATAGTCAAGCCGCGATCAAAAACGGATTGTGTCGACGGAGGCGAAACAATGAAAGGCATTGGCACATTGTTGATGGCAATGATGATCTTCACGGCCGTTGCGACAGCGGACGAATTGCCGAAGGGGCCGCCGTCAAAGAACAAGATGAACGCGCCTTGCCAGAAGTGCTCGGGCGTTGTGGTGAAAGTCCAAACCTCCTCCTCTCCCTGACTGCGGTGAACCGGCTCAGCCGGTTCACCGGTTTTCTTCGAGCATCTGATAAACTGATCCGGCCACCGCTTCGAATACCGGATCACCCTCCTGGCGCATTTGAGCAATCTCGCTGAGCGCCCAGTCATGCGCGAGCCCCACGATTCGTGTATGGGCTGCAAAATCGAGCAGCGACACGCGGCGCGGCATGGGCGGCTGAAACACCGCGATGTCGGCCGGTGACTCACTGGCGGCGAACCAGCGTGGCAACTGGGCGCGCAAGGCAATATCCGTGACGGTCGGCAGCGCGGGCTCACGGGCACGAGCCTGCGGGCGCGCTCGTGCGTTCATCAGCGCCCTTCGCAAGTCGCGATAGGCAGCCGGCGCACGCCCGAGCGGTCCTGGCAACGGCTGCACGGCGAAGCATCGGCCTGCGCCGAGCGCACGGAACTCGTCCAGCGGCGGCGGCGCTGCGCCGGAGCCATCCACGAGCATGTCGCCGTCACCCGTCACGAACGGCGAGAACACGCCGGGCGGTGTCCAGTTGGTCCGTACGATTGCCTGAAGGCTGTCGCGCTCATGCTGCCAGATCCGGGCGCGCGATACGTTCGCGGCGAATGCACAGTAGGGCAGCATGAGGTCGGTGGCGGTCCCGTGAGGAATGTACCGGTCAATCAACCGGTCATATCGGGCATGGCCATAGAGGCCCAGGCGTCCACCCGCAAGGACAGCGTTTCGACGCAACCCGGTGAGCACACCCCGATCACTGAAGATCGTCTTCGCCAGCGAATCGACGTCTTCCGGCGCGAGGCCACAGGCCAGCATCGCCCCCACCACGGCGCCCGCGCCCGTTCCACCGATCGCGTCCACCGGAACGCCCGAGGCCTCCAGAGCCGTAATCACGCCGAGATGCGCCGCGCCGCACAGCCCGCTGCCGGACAACGTGACGGCGTGGGCGCGGCCCATGATGAAGCGGGCGAGCCGGGCAAAGGATCGCTTGTCGCCCAGGGCGACGAAGTGATGCGCGTCCACCGGGCGTGCCGAGAGCCAGCGCTCGGCGCCGCCCTGCTTCCGGCCGGACAGCCTCCCCGTCACGATCGCAAGGCGGGATTTGCGCCCTCCGGCGAGGGCGAGACCGCAACGCTCCACCTCGCTGGCCGGGATGCGTGCGCCCGTCGGATCACCCTCGTCGACCGCAACGATCAGCACTTCGTCCGCCCGATCAATGCACCGGCGGGTCCACGATGTCAGCGTCGCGTCCGCGACATAAAGGACAATGTCGTTGATCCGCTCGCTTTCCTGCAGCTCCTGAGCCACCTGCGGATCATCCATGGCGATGCCGCCGGGCTGATTCTGCCCCAGCCCCTCAGCAGACAGGATCTGACAGGCGCCCAGTTCTTCCAGGGCTTCGGCGAGTGCACGCAGGAAATCCCTTGGCACCTCGCCACCGGCGCCGGGACAGACCGCGATCGTGCGCGCGGCGGGTTGTGTCGTGGTTTGCGTGCTGCCGGTACGGCCCCTCACGAGGCCCGCCAACAAGCTTTCCCACAGATACGGCAGGCCGCTCATCGCCTCGCGGAAATCCTCGCGGGAAAGCCGCAGGATCGTGCTTGGCCGCGCGGCCGTTACCTGCCACGGATGTTTCCCGAATGAGAAGAAGGCCGCGCCGTCGACGACCGCGCCAGGCCGGAAGACGGCCTTTGCAGCCTGGTCTTCCGGCTGCCATGCGTCCTCCTCCGTCCCGATCAGCCTGCCGGACATCAAGACGTGCAAGGCATCGACCGGCGCGCCGGCCTCCACAAGCGTTTCACCACTTTCAAGGGAAACGACATGCGCCGCGGCGTACAGCGTGCGTAGATCGTCGTGAGCCAGTTCCTGAAAGGCGTCAATAGCCTTGAGCAGCAGAAATGGCGGTTGCGGTGTCATTTATGCTCCGGGCCGGCAAAGGCTGCGGTCCGCCAGTGGAAGGCTGTCCACCCTAGTGGCCTCGAGGGCGGACCGACATGCTTCGCACGGGGGCCTTAACGTCAGCGTTCGGATGATCAAGCCTCCTGTGACTATTCTAAAGCCCGATGTGTTCACCGGGAATGGCGTTTTCGTTGCCTCTGGCGGGCGCAATACGGCCCTGTTCAGCATCAAGATATGTCATGTATTCACGCGTTTTCACGACAAGATCAGGCGTAGTAACAGGTACGTTCAAGACTATTCCTTACTTGGGCTCGGACATCCAAATAAGGGGTATGCCGCAAACAAGCGAAGTCGGCATAAGCATGAACCCAAACCACGAACCCAGTAAGGAGTCGTCGTTATGAAGACACTGTTGACTGTGCTCTCTGCTTTTGCCCTCATCGGTGGTGCTGCCACGGCTGCGTCTGCCGATACCACGCCGACTGTTGATGCCAACATCGCGTTTGAGCAGCAGGTGGACGGCCGCTAAGCGATAGGGCAAGATCCAATGATCGCATTGGGAGGCGAACCGGCTGTCCGGTTCGCCTCCTTTTATCCGGCCCGCGCCGCACGTATCGCCGCATCTCTCTCGAAAAGGTAGAGACAAGCCCGCACCGCCGTTCCTTGCTGTCCTTCAAGCGCGGGGTCCCGCTCCAGCAACAAGCCGGCTTGATCCCGCGCGGCCTCCAGCACGTCGCCGTCTTCGGGAAGGCGCGCCACGCGAAAGCCCGGATCGCCCGACTGCTTGGAACCAAGAATTTCGCCGCCCCCGCGCAGTCGTAGATCCTCTTCGGCGATGCGGAAGCCGTCATCGGTGTCCCGCAGCGCCTTGAGGCGGGCTTCAGCCGTCTCGCTCAGCGGGCCCTGATAAAGCAGCAGGCAGGTCGCCTGAGCCGAACCGCGCCCGACGCGTCCGCGAAGCTGGTGCAACTGCGCAAGGCCAAACCGCTCCGCGTGCTCGATCACCATCACCGAAGCATTCGGCACATCCACGCCAACCTCGATCACGGTGGTTGACACCAGCACCCCGATCTCGCCAGCCGCAAACGCTTTCATGACCGCATCGCGGTCAACCCCCTTCATCCGACCATGTACCAGGCCGACCCGATCGCCGAAATGCTGGCGAAGATGCGCGGCCCGCTCCTCCGCGGCCGTGGCCGCTGCGACATCGGAGCTCTCGACCAATGGGCAAACCCAGAACACTTGCGCGCCCGATTGCAGGGTACGACGCACCGCATCAATCACGTCTTGGATGCGCTCCACCGGCATCGCGCGTGTGGTCACGGGCTTGCGCCCGGGCGGCTTCTCGTCGAGCACAGACACGTCCATGTCGCCGTAATGCGTCATCATCAGCGTGCGCGGGATCGGCGTGGCGGTCGCAACCAGGATATCGACGCCGCCGTTGCCCTTGGCCTGCAGCGCCAGCCGCTGATAGACGCCGAAGCGATGCTGCTCGTCGATCACCGCAAGCGCGAGATCGCGGAATTCCACGTCGGCCTGAAAAAGCGCGTGCGTGCCGACGACGATATCCGCGTGGCCTTCCTTGATCGCCTTGAGCGTGGTTTCCCGACCCGGCCCACCTTCTCGTCCTGTCAGCAGCGCAACGCGCAGCCCGGCGGCCGCGCCCATCCTTGCGATCGTGTTGTAATGCTGGCGCGCGAGGACTTCGGTTGGCGCCATCAGCGCGGCCTGCCCACCGGCCTCAACGGCCGCTGACATCGCCAGCAGCGCCACCAGCGTCTTGCCGCTGCCGACGTCGCCCTGCAAAAGGCGCAGCATCCGGTAGGGCGCGGCCATGTCGGACAGGATTTCCGCGACAGCCCGCTCCTGCGCATCGGTCAGCTCGAACGGCAGGGCCGACCTGATTTTCTGAGCACACGCGCCTGTCCCGGCGATCGCGCGTCCGCTCAGCCGCCGGAAGCGCCGGCGCATGAGCGCGAGGGCAAGCTGGCTCGACAGTAACTCATCGCAGGCCAGGCGCTTGCGGGCTGGACCAGCCGCTGCAAGATCCGTGTCATCGTGCGGGGCATGAAGGATTTCCAGTGCGCGGCGAAAGCCCGGCCAGTCCCGGGCGGCGACGAAGTCACGGTCGAGCCACTCGGGTAAGTCCGGCACGCGCGCGACGGCCTGGCGCGCTGCGTTTCGTACCGCGCGCTGGCTTACGCCCTGGCTCAGCGGATAAACCGGCTCCAACAGCGGGATTGCGTCTGTATCGCCCTCCGCGGCGATATGGTCGGGATGCGTGATCTGGAGGTGCTTGCCATAAGCCTGCGCGCGGCCCGACACGATCCGCCGCTCGCCGACCGGCAACATTCGCTGCAGGTAGCGCCGGTCGGCATGAAAGAACACCAGCTCGATCCGCCCTGTATCATCCTCGCAAATGACCTTGTAGGGCGCGCGCGTGACGCTGGGCGGCGGCGCCCGATGCGCCTTGACAACCACATTCAAAGTCACGAGGTTGCCGGGCACAATATCGGCGATAGCGGGTCGTTCGCGCCGATCGATAACACCAGTTGGAAAATGCCAGAGCAGGTTGATTACCCGCGGAGGCTGGTCCGGGGCGGCGCCGGTCAAGCGCCCAAGCGCCTCCTCCAGCCGTTCGCCCACGCCGTGGAGGTCGTGGAGGCTGGCGAACAGCGGATTGAGGGATGCGGGTCGCATTTTCACATCGGCACCTTTCGGCTGCGTGCACTGCATCTGATCTTCGAACGTAGGGGTGAGGAGAACACCTGCCCAGAAGCACGCGCGCCGCGTCCACAGCCTGAAAGGTCCATCTGATGACGCAGCCGATCAATCCACAGGCGCGGCGCCGGCGTGTCCAGTATCGCGCCAATCACCGCGGCACCAGGGAAATGGACATTCTGCTGGGCAGTTTCGCGGACGCCGTGCTCGCCGACATGTCGGCGGGCGAGATGGTGCTTTTCGAGCAGATGCTCGCGCTGCCGGATCCGGAGATCGACCAGTGGATCCGCAGCGGTGAAGCGCCTGTCATCTATTCGGGTCTCATCCATCGCATTCGTAACTTTCACCGATTCTAGCACAACGGGAAATGGCGTCGGGCGTACAAACAAAACCTGTGGAACACGTCTCGGAGCGTTGGGAGCGCCTTGCCAGCGAGCCAGGGCCGCTGCACGTGGGCAGCGCGCCGGACGGCGTCGACGCTCTGGCGCTGGCGCACATGGCACGCGGGCGCGGCCGGCAGGATGGCCCGGCGTCTCTGCTGCATATCGCGCGCGATGACCGGCGCATGGCGCAGCTCGCCTCCGCACTGGCTTTCTTCGACCCTGATCTGCGGGTTCTGACGCTGCCGGCCTGGGACTGCGTGCCTTATGACCGGGTTTCGCCCGATCCCGAGATTGTTGCCAAGCGGATCACGACGCTCGTGCGCCTGTCGGGTCAGAAGTCCGGGGGCAACGCTGCGCGCACCATTGTCCTGACCACCGTGAATGCCGCTCTTCAGCGTGTGCCCCCGCGCGAGCATATGCGACGCGGCGCGGTGAAGCTGGTGGCCGGTGGGCGCGCGGATCGCAACGCGCTCATCAAGCGGCTCGACAGCCATGGTTTCGTGCGTGCAAGTACCGTGATGGAACCGGGCGAATACGCGGTGCGCGGCGGTATCATCGACCTCTTCGCGCCCGGCCATTCACGCCCGGCGCGGCTCGATTTCTTCGGCGACACCATCGAGACGATCCGGAATTTCGATCCCGCGACGCAGCGCACGGAAGGCTCGCGCAAGCAACTCGTCCTGCTGCCAATGAGTGAGGTGCCCTCGGGCGAGCACGTCTCCCGGCGGTTCCGCAAGCGTTATGTCGAGCTCTTCGGACCGGTCACCGGCGATGATCCGCTATATGAAGCCGTCTCGGCGGGGCAGCGCTATCCGGGGATCGAGCACTGGCTGCCCCTGTTTCACGACAAGCTGGAGACGATCTTCGATTATCTGCCCGGCGCGGTCGTGAGCCTCGATCATCTGGCCGAGGATGCGGTCAACCAGCGCATCGAGCAGATTAACGATCACTACGACGCCCGCGTGAGCGCTCTGGAGCAGAAGGCGTTCGGCGCGGCGCGCTATCAGCCTGTTCCGCCGGAGTTGATGTTTCTCGACCGTGGTCACTGGGACGGCGAACTGGCGGTTCGGGCCACACGCGTTATCGCGCCGTACAGCGCCCCAGAGACACAAGACGGCGTGCCGGTCATTGAACTCGAAGGCAAGGGCGGACGCAATTTCACGCCGGAGCGCGCGCGCAACGCTGAAGGGCTTTTCGACGAGGTCACCTCGCACATCCGCGGGCTTCAGAAGGCGGGCAAGCGCGTGATCGTCGCGGGCTGGTCGCGCGGCTCACGCGAGCGGCTGGGTGAATTGCTCAGCACGCACGGTTTGGAACTCCGTGCCAACGCCGACAGCTACCCCGAAGCGCAGGCGCTGCCGCCGAAATATGCCGCGCTGGCCGTGCTGGGGCTGGAGACCGGCTTCGAGATGCCCGGGCTCGCCGTCATCGCGGAGCAGGATATCCTCGGCGACCGCCTGATCCGCCGGCGCAAGCAGCGCAAGGGCTCCGAAGTGCTGAGCGAGGCGGCGAGCCTCACGCCGGGCGACCTCGTCGTGCATTCCGATCACGGTATCGGCCGTTTCATCGGCCTGAAATCCATTGATGCCGCGGGCGCGCCGCATGACTGTCTGGAGCTTGAATATCACGGCGGCGACAAGCTGTTCCTGCCGGTCGAGAACATCGAGCTTCTGAGCCGTTATGGTTCTGACGAGGCGGGCGTCGCGCTCGACAGGCTGGGCAGCGGCGCCTGGCAGGCGCGCAAGGCGCGGCTGAAGAAGCGCGTGCTGGAGATGGCCGGGCAGTTGATCGAGGTCGCTGCTCAACGCGCCACCCGCAGCGCAGCGGTCATGACGCCACCGGAGGGGCTTTACGAGGAGTTCTGCGCGCGCTTCGGCTTCGACGAGACAGAGGATCAGCAGGCCAGCATCGACGCCGTGATGGATGACCTCGGCAAGGGCTCGCCGATGGACCGGCTGATTTGCGGCGATGTCGGTTTCGGCAAGACGGAAGTGGCCCTGCGCGCCGCCCTGACCGCGGTGATGAGCGGCAAGCAGGTGGCGGTGGTCGTGCCGACCACGCTGCTGGCACGCCAGCACTACAAGACTTTTACCGAACGGTTCGCCGGGCTGCCCGTGCGCGTCGCGCAGGCATCACGTCTCGTCAGCGGCAAGGAAATGAGCCAGGTCCGCGCGGACCTGAAATCCGGCCAGATCGACATCGTGATCGGCACGCACGCGCTCCTCTCGAAAAACGTGAGCTTCAAGGATCTCGGCCTCTTGATCGTTGACGAGGAGCAGCATTTCGGCGTGCGCCACAAGGAGCGGCTGAAGGAGCTGAAATCCGACGTCCACGTCCTGACGCTGACCGCCACGCCCATACCGCGCACCATGCAGCTTGCGCTCACGGGCGTGCGCGAAATGTCGATCATCGCCACGCCGCCCGTGGACCGGCTGGCCGTGCGCACCTTCGTCACGCCGTTCGATCCGCTGGTGCTGCGCGAGGCGCTGCTGCGCGAGCGGTATCGCGGCGGCCAGACCTTTTATGTCTGCCCGCGCATTTCCGATCTGGAGGAGGTCGCAGGCTTCCTGCGCGAGCATGTGCCGGAGTTGAAATTCCAGATCGCGCACGGCCAGATGAGCGCGACGCAGCTTGAAGACGTGATGAGCGCGTTCTACGACCGGAAGATCGACGTGCTGGTCTGCACGACCATCGTGGAGTCGGGGCTGGACGTGCCGAGCGCGAACACGCTGATCGTCCATCGCGCCGACATGTTCGGGCTGTCGCAGCTTTATCAGCTTCGCGGGCGTGTGGGCCGATCGAAGACCCGTGCTTACGCCATGCTGACGATCCCGGCGAACGGCAAGCTCACCGCAGGCGCGGAAAAGCGGCTCAAGGTCCTGCACTCGCTCGACACGCTCGGCGCGGGCTTCTCGCTGGCGAGCCACGATCTCGACATTCGCGGCGCGGGCAACCTGCTGGGCGACGAGCAGTCCGGGCACATCCGCGATGTCGGGTTTGAACTTTATCAATCCATGCTTGAGGAGGCGGTCGCACAGCTTCGCGAGGGCGACACGGCGGTGGACACGGGCGAGCAGTGGTCGCCGCAGATTTCGCTCGGCATGGCCGTGCTGATACCCGAGCATTACGTGCCGGACCTGCAAGTGCGGCTGGGCCTTTATCGCCGGCTGGCGAACCTTACCGAGCAGGGCGAGATCGACGCTTTCGCCGCCGAGCTTGCCGATCGCTTCGGCCCGCTGCCCGACGAGGTAAAGCAGCTTCTGGAGGTCGTGAAGCTGAAAGAGCTCTGCCGTGCCGCCGGTATTGCGACACTGGAGGCCGGGCCGAAGGGCGCTGTCGTCGGGTTCCGCGGCAACAGCTTCGCGGATCCCGCCGGGCTGATCAATTTCATCAATGCCAATTCCGCGCGCACCAAGCTGCAGGCGGACCATAAGCTGGTCTACAAGGCCGAGTGGGAGGACGTCGAGGATCGGCTGAAAGGCGCGCGATGGCTGGCCCGGGAACTGGCGAGCCTGGCCGGGCAGGCGAAAGAGGCCGCTTGATCGGTATTCAGACAGCGTTCCCGCCCCAGGCACCGGCTAGCGCCCGGAGTTTCAATGGTGCCGAGGCCTCGAAGGGCGCCAGCCCGGCCCTGGGAACCTCGACGCCGAGGATGTCCTCGCTAGGGAGCGGATCGGATGGCAGGCGGACAACCGTCTCCGCACCCACCAGATCGACGATCAGCGTGACCTGAGCTTCCTTGACGACCGGCACTTGCCGTATTCCTACGCCGCGGATCTCCAGCATGGTGGCGACCGGCACAGGCGCGCTCGCCATGAGCCGTCCCTCTCGCAGGGCTATCTGCACCTGGTCATCGGCCACGAGATAAGCGGAGGGCTGCGCCACGGGGGGCGGCCCTGCGATCAGACGGAATGCCAGATCGGATTTGCCCGCGCCCGGCGGGCCGCGAAGAAGGATCGCCTTCCCACCGACAGACACGCAAGTCGCTTGCAGGCGTACAGCCCGCTCAGCCGTTTCCCCGTCCCCGTTTGCCTCGGCGGGCATTGGCTCACGCGGCGGGCAGCCGGATCACGAAGCGGGCGCCGTGCTGAGGCGCAGTGGCCGCACCGGCCTGCGCACGCGGCAACGTCCGGTTTTCCGCCCAGATCCGTCCGCCGTGGGCTTCGATGATCTGCCGGGCGAGGTGCAGCCCCAGCCCGGAATTCATATCCTCTCCATGCTCTTCGGGCCTGTCCGTGTAGAAGCGATTGAAGATCTTTTCGAGGTCCTGGTTGTTGATGCCCGGGCCTTCGTCTTCAATGAGGATCTCGATCTCGCGCGTCTTCGGCACGCGCCGCATCGACACCATGACCTTGCCGTTTTCCGGGGAGAACGAGGCCGCGTTATCGAGCAGGTTGGTGAGCACGCGGGTAAGGCCGCTATCGTGCCCGTTGACGATGAAGGCGCGCGATTTCCGGGCCGCCTTGCAGTTCCACACGCCCTCGATGTCCAGCACGATGGGCGGATAGTCGTCGCGGTGCAGGCCGTTCTCCACGTTCGTCACGGTCATCATGACATCGGCAAGGTTGACCGGCTGAGCACGCTCGCGCGCGAGTTCGGCGTCCAGCCGGGACGCGTCGGAAATCTCGCTGATCAGCCGGTTCAGGCGGTAGACATCGCGCTGGATGATGTCGGTGAGCTCCTCGCGATCTTCCGCCGTGCGGGCGATTTGCAGGGATTCCGCGGCGCTGCGCAGCGAGGTCAGCGGATTCTTGAGCTCGTGCGCCACATCCGCCGCAAAGGTCTCGATGGCCTCCATGCGCCGGTAAATTGCGGCCGTCATGTCATTCAGCGCGCGAGAGAGATAGCCGATCTCGTCGCGCCGGTTGGAATAGTCCGGGATCTTGCGCTTGGTCTTGACATCACGGCGGACATGCTCCGCGGCCTTGGCGAGCCGGTGCATTGGCCCTGCGATCACGTGCGCCAGGTAGAGCGATAACAACAGCGTCACGAAAATGGCCAGCGCCGCCATGTACATGATGGTGGCCCGCTGATCGGCGATGATCTCGTCGATGTCATCGCTGCGTGTCGAAAGCATCAGCGCGCCGACCGCTTGCTGTAGCCGCTGCACGGTCACGCCGACGCTGATGACTGTTTCGCCATGCTCGTCAACGCGCACAATGGGTGTTGATACGCCGTTGAGGGCCAGCTTCACCTCATCGTAGGCCTTGCCGTTCTCGGCACCGAGCTCCTTGTAGAGCGGGAGCTGCTGGCTCCGGATCTGCGCCTGTATCCAGTCCCACGCGCGTTCAAAAATGCCAGCTTTTTCCGTTTCAAGAGGCGGGAGCTCAAAGCGCATGATCTGCCCGCGCGTGTAGAAACTCTGGCTGTCGACGAGAAGATTGCCTTCGGCATCGTAAACGCGCGCGCGTGCCTCGGTCGGTTCGACCATGCGCCGAAGGAACGGAGCAATCTGTTCCGGGTCGAGCTTGAAGCCCATTCCCGATAAATCGCTGTCCTGCCCGTCGAAGCTGGTGGCGCCGAGGTCCATGCCGTTGCTGGCCAGCGCCGGCGAAGCGGACTCGCCGGCGTTCATGGTTTGAGCGATCGCCTGCGCCATGATGCGGCCCTGGGTCTCCAGGCTGTTGATCCGCGCGTCAACAAGCCCTTCGCGCACCTGATTGAGCCAGATGATACCACCGACGAGGATCAGCAGTGCGACGAAGTTCACGATCAGGATTCGCAGCGCGAGAGAGTGGAAGCTGAGTTTGAGCCCGAGTTGATCGAATTGCCGCGTTAGAAAGCGCCAGCTCAGCGTGGGAAAGCGGAATGCCGGCTCCCTATTCCAAGCCCTGCCTGTGTCAACGGCCATCTTGTCCCACCCGTTTGTTTTTTTCGCCGCGCGCTGTGCGGGTTCTTGATGTCGAGCCAAGGCTTGAGGCGCCTAGGCTTCCTTGAAGCGGTACCCAACACCGTAGAGCGTCTCGATCACGTCAAAGTCGTCATCGACCATCTTGAACTTTTTGCGCAGCCGTTTGATGTGACTGTCGATAGTGCGGTCATCCACGTAGACCTGATCATCATAAGCCGCATCCATCAACGCATCGCGGCTTTTTACAACCCCGGGGCGCTGCGCGAGAGCTTGAAGTATCAGGAACTCGGTGACAGTCAGCGTCACCGGTTTTTCATCCCACATGCAGGTGTGACGTTCCGGGTCCATCTTAAGCTTGCCGCGCTCAAGCACCGACTTGCCCTCGACGGCGCCGGAGCCCGCGGCTTTCGTCTCCGACCGGCGCAGGATCGTCTTGACCCGTTCGACGAGCAGCCGGTGCGAGAACGGCTTGCGGATGAAATCATCCGCACCCATGCGCAACCCGAAAAGTTCGTCGATTTCCTCGTCCTTGGAAGTCAGGAAGATGACAGGAATTTCAGACTTCTGCCGAACCCGTCTCAAGAGCTCCATGCCGTCCATGCGCGGCATCTTGATGTCGAGGATCGCCAGGTCTGGCGGCTCGGAGGTCAGGCCATCGAGGGCTGACATCCCGTCGGTGTAAGCATCGATCTTGTAGCCTTCCGACTCGAGCAGCATCCGCAGCGAGGTCAGGATGTTCTTGTCGTCGTCAACCAATGCGATGGTTGCCATATGGTCATTGCCTCCAACGCTTTCTCGCGTAACTTCGAAAGCACACTCAAGACCGAAATCTGAACGAATTGTGACGTTAAGGCCACGAAACCCCGCGAAACGCGATCCTAGCGGTTTGCTCGCGCAAAGCAAGTTCGAAAAGTGCTTGACTGGCACGATGTTGCCTCACCAGCTTCATCTGATGAAGAAGCCGCGCAGGTCCTGGCAGTAAGGTTGAGAGGCCCGGAAGCCCGGCGGCCTTCGCGATCTCGCCCCGCTGCGAATCAGCAGCGGGCACGCTCAGTTCCGCGCGTCCTCCGTGCGGGGATCGAGGCTGCCGATCTTGTTCATGGCGATGACCGCCTGGGTCCGGCTATCCACCCTGAGTTTCTGCAGGATCGCGGAAACGTGTGCCTTCACGGTCGCCTCGGATACGCCAAGCTGGTAGGCAATCTGCTTGTTGAGCATGCCCTCCGACAGCATGGCGAGCACGCGTACCTGCTGCGGCGTAAGCGTGGCCATCCGCGACAGCAATTCAGAAACTTCTTCGGTTTCCGTTCCGTCGAGGTCGATTTCGGCCGGCGTCCAGATACCCCCATCGAGCACGACCTCCACGGCCTCGCGGATGCGTTGGGCCGACAAGCTCTTCGGAATGAAACCGAGCGCCCCAAGCTGCAGGCACCGCCGAACTGTCGACGGCGCCTCGCTGGCCGAGACGACGACAACGGGCAGTTCGGGATAGCGCACGCGCAACTGGATGAGCGCGGAGAGGCCATCCGCGCCAGGCAGCGCGAGATCGAGCAGGACGAGATCAATATCTGTTCCCGCCTCGATCTTGTCGGTCAGTTCGTCGAATGAGCCGGCCTCGCTGATCCTGAGCCCGGAGATGGAGCCAAGCAGGATCCGGTTCAGCGCATCGCGAAACAGCGGATGATCATCGACGACGAAGAGATGATGGCCTTTCATCGATGACAGCGATCCAGAGTTTGTCCCGGCGGAGTTGGGAATCGGCGGCATGTCATGAGTACGACTTTAGCCTTATAAATCGACCGGCGTCCATACTCGCCATTGGTTTCAGTTGATATCGGCCGGTGCGTCAAGTTCGCTGCCAGCAAGTGCCTCATCAGCCAGATCCGTCAGGGCCAGAAGAAGCCGGGGGCGGAGCCGGTCGTCTCGCGGCAGGTCCCGGAACGCAGCAAAATCGCGCAACGCCTGACGCGTATCGGGCCCAAGCCGCCCGTTTTCCGGAAGGTTGCCGAAACCAAGCCGCGAAAGCACACGCTGAACCCGCACGACGAGGGCGCGATCGGACTGCAGCCGTACCATCCGGCCTCGTTCGGGCGCCGACTGGATCGACCCGAAGAGAATATGCTCCAGAAGCTGCTTGGACGGGCGGCCGGTCAGGATCATGCCGGCATCGTATTGGTAGGTCAGGATCGCAATGCGAGTCGCGAGATCAAGGCTGCCATCCCTGCGATCGAGCGAATAATCGCGGTAAGCCAGTTCCCGTTGAATAGCGCGGATCACGTGCCGCGAAGGCAATTCCGCGTCGGGGGCCCCACGCGGCGGTATTCGTTCGATATGCAAGGGGTCAGGCTCGGCGGGCGCGGCCCGTGACTGGCCGGCTCCGTCGCGGTCGATATCCGATGACGACCCTTCAATACCGGCGTCCGGCTGTTGGAGCGTGGCGCGACGATCTGCCTTCTGCGCAGCTCCTTTTTCGGGCGGCCGCTCGTTCGCTGGCGCGTCAGACCGCGATGATGCGCTGCCGGACTCGGTCATCGAGCCGGTGACCGATGGCTGGGTCTCCATGGGCTGTTGGAAATACAGCGCATTGGCCGTGATCGCGCCACTCAGGGCCACAACACCCAGAAAGGTCAGGCGCGCCGTCAAAGGCGTCATACCAATAGGCTCTCCCACAGCCGATGCCGATGCAAATGGCTTGGCAATACGTTCTCAGTTCGAGACTAGCCGGAATTGACAAAAAGTTTGCTAAATATGGCGCGCCGTGGTTTCCGCGACGTTATCGAGCACCTGTTAGACCGTATCCTCGAAGCAGATGAGAAAGTTCAACCACGTCGCCGAGGGAACACACGGTCATGCGCCTCATTCGATACGGGATCGCCCTGTGCATCATCGCGCTTTTCTTGCCTGGCACGCCGGAGGAAAAGCAGCAACTCTACAATGGCGTGTCCGGCGCTGTCGAAAGCGTGCAAACTTTCTGTGTCCGGCACGCGTCGCTTTGCGACAACGTGGAAACAATCGCAGAATCGGCGGTGGACCGCGCTTATTATGGTGCGCAGATCATTTATGACGCGGCCATGGGACGCGAACACGGCGGCGCGGATCAACAGGGTCGGGACCGCCCTTATCCTGAGTCGAGGTCCCGTGACAGTCGCCACGATAGTGATGCGCCCCCCTCACGCTCAGCGCAGTCGACCGATACCCTGCGTCCTCAGGATCGGCAACCCGCATGGCGGGGGCCCGGCTCGTCCTAGCGTCTGACCTGCTGCCGGCGCGGCGTTCGCCTTGATTAGCTCATTCCGCCCGTCGGCGGCGTCCCGGCCTTCGAGGCCGCTTCGGTCACGACTTCGGTTGTCAGCCGGCGCAGCTCTTCCAGTTGCTGTGCGAAGGTGTCCATCTGCTGGCGCACATGCTGGTTCTGCAGTTCAACAACGTCCTTCATCTCCTTGGCATCCGCCAGTTTCACGGCAAGATCGAAGTTCGCCTCGGCGTTGACCTTGGTAAACTCCGCGATCTTCTGGTTCAGCATCTTCATGCTGTGTGACGCTGGCGTGCTGCTCGTATCGAGATTTGCCATTGCCTGCTGACTGGCTGATATGAAGGTTTCAAAGGCCTTGCGCGCCTGCTCGATGCTGGATTTCACGACCTGCCGCATCGGTTCGGGCATCTCTCCGACATTTGGCATTTCCTGCATTACCAATCTCCTTTTTCACGGTCAGTTGAGCCCATGGCGGGCGGTTCCAAGGTGCAACAGGCGCGCCGGTCCGGCCCAGACGCCCTGCTCGTTCTTCTAGTATGCCTACTCGAGCATGCGCAGTCTCAGCCGCGCTTGCTCTGTTGGTCTTGCGATGTCCCCCAACGGCGAATCGACCACGTGCACCGAACCGCGACAGCCTGGTCGCCTACCGCAAAACTCTCGTCATTTTCTTGCCGGGTCGTCGCTCGGCTCCGAAGACGCCGGCTCGGTCTCCGGCGGCACTGCGTCTTCCGCGCTTTCTTCCGGCTGGTCATCGGGCGAGCCGTCAGCTTCTGCCTCGGTAGACCCATCACCCTCCAGATCGTCCTCGGCATCGGGCTCCATTTCCGAGATCATGGCCCCGGCCGTTTGCGTGTCATCCTCGGGCGTATCGGTCCCGGTGTCTTCGTCGCTATCCTCTGCGGTATCAACGGGTGAGTCTTCCGCGATCAGCGCAGCGGCGACATCGGCGTCTTCGCCCTCGCCGTCGTCGCCCTCGGAGGAGTCGCTGTCAGATGTATCTTCGTGGTTCGCGGCTTGGCCAGCGAGTGCAGAGCCGACGGCCGCAGTGTCCTCCTGCGGCGCTTCGGCAGCGTCGCTCTCGACGGTCTGCGCTTCGGATTTAAGGGGCGCCGCCGCGCTTTCGTCGCTTGCCGGCGGTGCGCTGCTGAATGTTTCCTCCGCCTTCGCGGCCTCGCCCGGCAGTCCAGCACCCACCGCGGCAGCACCACCGGTCATCAGCGCGGCTGTCGCCTCGGCCTGGCGCGCGATGGTGCTGGCGGCTGCCTCCGCGGCGGTGATTGCCGCCCGTGCCTCCTGCGCGCCGGGCGCTGTGTCATCCACCTGGTCCATCGCCGCGCGCGCATCCTCTGCGACCTGCTCTGCCGCGGCAGTTGCCGCACCGGCCATATGACGCGCGCTCTCGGCAGTCTCGCTGGCCGCGCCAGCGGGTTGTTGCGATGTTGGCGGCGTCTCGGCAGGCCCGGCGGCTGGCGACTCCGGCGCCGGGGCATCCGCGCTTCCGGGGCTTGGCACCGTCTCTTCGCTGTCGTCCGGCTTGACGCCCGAGATCCCGTTCAGCAGGTCAAGCAACCGCCCCATTTCCTCGGCGTACTCTTCATGCATGTGTTCGAAGAAGCGCTTCTGCTCGCCCCAGATCTCCATGGGCGTGCGGCATTGGGCCATGCGCGTCGACAACTCGCGGCATTCCAGCGTGCGCTGGGCACTGAAGCGCAGCATCTCCAGGTTCCACTTGGCCAGAGCGGCTGTGAATGGCGGCAGCGTGCTGGACAAGTAAGAGATGTTCTGCCGGCTTATGTCGTTCAGTTGCCGGAGCACATCGAAATGATCCACTTCGTCATCGCGTTCGGACATGACATCGACCTCCTTGCGGCGCTCAAGCGCGCGCTGAAGCAAATTCCGGATCCACTTACGTAACCCCCGGTCTTCTTGACAGCATAGCGTTAGCGTTGCCGCGATCCAACAGCGCATTCGACATTTTCTTCGCTGAGTCACGCATCCGTGCGCGCAGGCTCACATCGCTGCATTTGACGGTTGATGCGCAGCGCATCCGCGTGTGCCCGGCAGGCAGGCTATGGTAAGCAAACGACATGCAGCAGATCACGTCCTTCATCGGTGTCATTGCCGTCTGGATCCTCCTCAGTGTCGGGTCCTGGTGGCTTCACCGCGTCTACGTTCACCGGAAGCAGCGGCGCAGGCTCGCCCTGTCAAACGAAGCCTGGATGCGTGTGCGCGAGGCGCCGGAGATCTTCGCCGACATCCGGGCGGCCGGGCTTGCAAGTGGCGCATCCGACGTGCAGGCGCGCACGAATGCGCTGCTCAGCCGCATCAACGATTACGCGGATTACTTCGATGATGTGAGCGCTCTGCGCGCCGACCTGTCCCGCACACTCAAGCGCGACGACTGCCCACCGCTCACCGAGATCCTGAACATGCGCCGGGACATGTGGGCGACAGCGGATGTCCTGCTGATCGACGACCCGGCCGTGTTCGGAGACGCCTTTTCCGAGCCCGGCGCTTATGAGGACTTCTGCCGCGAGGCGGAAGATCTGCTGTTCCTCGACGCCGCGCCGCTCCGGGACGATCCGATCGCGCTGCGCCTCGCTATGGCCGAGGAGGACATTCAGACCTTCGTCAGCGGCGTTGAGGGCGAAATCGCCGACGAGCGAGAGCGCGAGCGTTTCCCGACCTGGCGGGAGATTGTCGCCTAT
The DNA here is from genome assembly GCA_964346065.1 of uncultured Hyphomicrobiaceae bacterium. Lineage (GTDB taxonomy): Bacteria > Pseudomonadota > Alphaproteobacteria > Rhizobiales > Rhodomicrobiaceae > Dichotomicrobium. Next base: position 12,365 of record CAYFTI010000003.1, on the reverse strand, counting down.
CCGGTGTCCTGGGCGCGGGCGGTTCCGCGCGGGCTGACCTGGGTGGGGGGCGCGGCTCTGACGCTGGGCCGCGGACTGGCCAGGCTGGCGGCTCATGCCGGGCGCGCGGCTGTGGTGGCGGGGGCGGCGCTGTGGCGCGTATTGCGCGAGGTTCTGGCTGTCCTGGGCCGAACCGCGCGGGGCCTGTCGGGGATCCTCGCAAACCGCCCGCGGGTTCGGTTTCCGAAAGGCCGCGCTGCGGCCGTGGGCGCAGGCCTGCGTCATGCGGCATCGCGCACCCCGGCTTATGCCAGACGGGCCGCGCGCCGGGTTGCCTCCCTACGCGACCACTCGGCAGTCAAAAAGGCGGCAGCCGCCATGCGGCGCGCGCGAGAGCGCGTCCCGGAACATGTCTCGCAAGGCCTCAATCGCGCTGGCGAGATGGCCAGGGATGTTCGGGTCCGCGCAAAGACCGCCGCCTTCACAGCACGCGAACGCGCCCGGGATTTCGACGCGAGCGAACTCGGTCTGCATTACGACTTTCTCGTCAAGGCGCACGGCTTGCGGAAACGCTATGCCGAGACGCTGCGCCGCGCCCCGGATTTGGGCGACAGCGGCCGGGCATTCCTTGCGCGACTGGAGCTGGAGAAGCGCTCCGAGCGGCTACGGCTCGGCACCGCGAAGTTGCGCCGGCGGGCACGGCTGGAATTGGTGCGCTTCCTGAGCGTGCTGATCGCGGCGCTCGAACGTTTGCGCGACCGGCTGGCCGACGCGCCGCCGCAGCCCGCTGCAAACACCAATCTGCTGACATCACAGTTCAGCCGGCTGTTCCTGCCGCCGCCCTCGCCGCGCGAGGCCGGGGCGGATTTCCCCGGTGGACTGCGAGCGCAGGCGCGCTCGTGGGCGCGCGGCTGGGGCCGCCCCGCACAGCGAATGCGCAATGTGACGCCTGAACCCGAGGAGGAGGAGGAGACTGTTGCGGCAGAGCCGCCGCCGGAGGCCGAGACAGCGCACTCACCCGAGTCAGAGCCCGCGGCGAGCGATGCCGGGCGGACCGAACGCTCCGCCTCCTCAGAAGACCCTGAGAGCGACCCGACCACTGACGCCGTCCGGCGCGTGCGCAGGCTTTTCGGCATCCGTGATCGCGCGCGGGGGCCGAAGAGCGATCGCAAATATTCGGGAGGCGCCGGGCGGGCCAATGGCAAGGCTGAGGGTGCTGACCGGGCGGAGCGTGCCCACTTTGGGAACGAGCGGCACGATGCAGCCGCGGATGGCGAACGCGCAGAAAAGAGCCGGCGCAGCGAAAGTGCCAAAGCCCAAATCCTGCCGCCGCTGAGGGGCTCGCGCGCCGGTGTTTATGACGCCAGCAGCGGAAACGCGCGCAAGCGGGACTCGCTGAGATCGCGGCTCTCGACCATGGGAGATGACCAAGCTAACGAAGCGGAGCCTGAAGACCAGGACGCCCACAAGGCGTCCGCGGAGCGGAAAGAAAAGGCGGCGGGTGGTCGTTGGCGCCGCTGGTTCGGGCTGTGAGCCGGCGAGGTCCCAATCGCACCGCCTTAACTGTGGCGTATTTGTCAGCAACTCGGGGACTCTCATCAAACAGCGATTCGCAAAAGGCCGACGCATTGAGAATGTCCCAAACGACGGTGCGAGAAACGGCAACGAGGTGGTGGCGGGCTCCCGCATGCCAGGCGCGGGTATCCACTGCCATCATGATCCTGTGTGGCGCGACGCTTGCGGCAGGCTGTACCGCGCAAACGGCGAGCGGACCTGACGATATCAGTAGTGGCAGGCCGGTCACGCTTGCTCCGGCCAGCGAGCCCAGATCCGCTGCCGCGCCAAATGTGACCCTCGGCGAACTGGACGAGCCCGAACTGCGCAAGGGGCTGGAGCGCGTGCGGATCGAACTCGGGCGTGACGAAAGCCCTGTCAGAACCGTCGGTGTCGACCTGACCGGAGATGGCCGTCCCGAGGCGCTCGCCTTGTTCACCGGGCCTGACTGGTGCATCACCACCGGCTGTTCCTTCGTCGTGTTCCAGGCAACCGAGACGGGCTACCAGGCTGTCTCGCGGACAACGCGCGTGCGCGGGCCCGTAAAGGTGGGTCCCGGCAGCAATGCGGGCTGGCGCGATCTGGTCGTGAAGACGGGCGGCGGCGGCGCTCCGGTCCGTTTCGTGCGGCTCGGCTTCACGGGCGACGGCTACCCGAAAAACGCGCTTCTCCAGCCCGGCCCGACCGAGGAAGTTCTTGCGCAATCCACCGAAGTGCTGCGCGACGTTACGTTCCGCTCGGAGCCGGCTCAGGCTTCCTCGGCGCGATAGCCATAGAGCCAGTCGTTACGGCCCAGAAGATTCTGCTGGCTTTGCATGGTCAGAAACTGGTTGCGGCTCCACCGCATGACCCCGCCCAGGTGATAGATGCGGCCCATTCGCCGCGAGCTTGCCTGCACGCGGGCCGCCCGCGGCCGGCGCTTGCGGGCGTAGTCTGCAAAGGCCGTCTCAGGGTCGCCTTTCGCCGCGCTCAGTGCTCGCGCGAGGACCGCGGCGTCCTCGATCGCCAGAATGCCGCCCGATGCCAGGAAAGGCAGCACAGGGTGCGCCGCGTCTCCAAGCAGCGTGATGCGCCCGACTGACCATTGGCGCGGCGGCGTCATGTCATACAGCGCCCAGCGCCGCCAACCGGATTGTGTGCGCAGAAATGCTGTGATCGAATCTGGCCAGCCTGCGAGGCGTTGCAGAAACTCATCCGCCGCCGCCGGCACGTTCCAGCCTTCTGGAGTTCGGGGGTCATCGACGATGATCACGACATTGACCTCAGCCCCGCCGCGAACCGGGTAATGCACCATGTGCGCTTGCGGCGACAGCCACAGACCGATGGCCTTTTGATGCATGGGGGCGGGCGCTTCATCGCGTGGAACGGTCAGGCGCCAGGCATTCTTGCCGGAATAGACGGGCTCTCCGCCTGCGCGTATGGCCGCGCGCACCCGCGAGCGCAGACCGTCCGCGCCGATCAGGGCCCCGCCCTCGGCCTCTGACCCCGATTCGCTTGAGACACGGACCCGCTGGCCCTCGGCCAAGCACTGGGCGACGCGGAATCCCCGTGTAATCGCTGCATTATCGTTGGCCTCAACCGCCGCCAGAAGAACCTTCTGCAGATCGGCCCGATGGACGACCCAGTAGGGCGCGCCATAGCGCATCTCCGTCATTGGCCCAAGCGGGACGGTTGTCAGACACTCTCCCGCGCGCGCATCGAACAGGTGTACGCCCTCCGGTGCCACGGCGTGAGGCGCGAGCGCATCCGCCACCCCCAGCGCGCGAAGAACATGGACGCCATTCGGACCAAGCTGGATGCCGGCGCCGGCCTCGGAGAATTCGTTTGCCTGCTCAAGCACCCCGACAGGCACACCCGTCTTTGCCAGCGCGAGCGCCGATGCAAGCCCGCCGATGCCGCCGCCAGCAATCAGGATACGGCGATTGTCATCGCTCAACATTGGGAATTAGCGGTCGTCGCTCTCATCGACATAGGCACAGTAGGGCGGATCGGTCTGATCTGCGGCGAGGTTGGGATCATAAATGTACAGCGTGGAGCAATACGGGCAGACGATCTGCTGGCGCTCGCCCATGTCCAGGTAAACATGCGGGTGATCCTGAGGGGGCCGTGCCCCGATGCATTCGAATTCCCTCACCCCGATGTGGATCTTCTCAACCCCGATATCATTGGAGAATCGGGGAGTTCTTGACGCCATGATCGCCTCCAAAACCCGTCACCTTCGGTTTTCCGCTATACTGCGATCCCGAAGGCGGCCGCAGTTTGCGGTTTGCCCCGCCGCTGCGCAGGTGATAGGCGAAAGCGGTGCCCGGGACAACAGCGGACGATGAAAAGCCCATGCCTATCCAGTCGTTTAATTCCGATGGCGTCCAGATCGCCTACCGCGATGAAGGCGAAGGCGAGCCTGTCCTCCTGATCCATGGCTTCGCCTCGAACAGCTCGGTGAACTGGGTCGAACCGGGCTGGATTAAGACGCTGACAGACGCGGGCTACCGCGCCATCGCGATCGACAACCGCGGCCATGGCGAAAGCGAGAAACTCTACGACGAGGAGGCTTATGGTGCGCCGGTGATGGCCGAGGACGCACGCCGGCTGCTCGATCACCTGGGGATCAAGCAGACGAATGTGATCGGTTACTCGATGGGCGCGCGGATCGGCTCATTCCTGGCGATCAACCACCCCGATCGCGTCAAGACCCTCACGATTTCGGGCATGGGCATCAATCTGGTCCGTGGCGTTGGCGGGGCGAAGCCGATTGCCGCGGCTCTTGAAGCCGATAGCGTCGAGGACGTGAAGGACGACGCCGCGCGCAGCTTCCGCCTGTTCGCCGATCAGACCGGGAGCGATCGTCATGCGCTCGCGGCGTGTATCCGCTCATCGCGCGAGCCGATTACTGCCGAGGCGCTGGCCGGGGTGAGCGTGCCGATCCTGATCGCGGTCGGAACGGACGACGTGGTGGCCGGCTCGGCGAGCGGATTGGCCGCCCTCATGCCCGGTGCCCAGGTCCTGGATATCCCGGGCCGCGACCACATGCGCGCGGTGGGCGATCCGGTGCATAAAAAGGGCGTGCTGACCTTTCTCGCCGAGCACAAAGCGGCGTGACCCGCGCGGCCCTTACCACAGCCAGAGCCCCGTGATGACCGACAGGACCGTGACCGCGTAGCCGGCCCCCAGGATATAGCCGTCGCGCATCGTCAGCCCCACGCTCACGATCGTCAGGGCAAGCGCCGGCAGCGTCACACCCCATGGCACCAGCGCCAACGGGAACATGAGCAGTGCCAGGAGAATGCAAACGATCGGGATGATCAGGAGCAGCGGCTGCTCGCTCAGGAACAGCAGGCGCGGGCGAGTCCACCGATCGAGCGCTTCGAGATAGGGCCGCATGGTCTCGATGGCCTGTGCAAGCTGGTCGCGCGTGAGCGAGAAATTGCGCAGCCGCTGCGGGAGCCACGGGCTCCGGCGCCCGACGAGCATTTGTCCGGCGATAAGGATGATGAGGGTCGCCGTCAGAATCGACACGCCGGGGATGGCGCCGATGATCGGCGCGAGCGCGATTATCGAGGGTACCAGCAGCAGGGGGCCGTAAGCCTGTTCGCGAAACGTCGCCACGGCTTCGCCAAACGAGACATCTTGCCCCTTCGCGTTGGCGAGCACCTCGTCAAAGAGACCTGTCAGTGAATAATCCTGATGGTCCGCATGTGCGCTGTCATCTGAGGTCACGATGAACTCGCTTGCCGCATCCCTTAGCTCGTTCGAGGTTGTGGCGTTTTCGGTCACGGATCAACCGGCTGCCATGACGTTTCAATTGCCCGAGAAGGCGTCCCGCGCCCAGCTATCGGGTTCGAAGCCGCGGTTGTTCGGCTCCCGCGCCGGCCGCGTCGAGGGCGAGCCCAGCGACGTATCCCGGCGCGTCTGTCCGCCCCCGAAGATCTGGTCCCAGAAGGAGCCGGAGCTACGGCGCTCTTCGTCCGCGAAACGGGCTTCGCTCCAGGTCCCGCCGGGCAGCGCTGCGGGCGGTTTGCTCCGGTGCGCCGCCTCCATCAGTTCGCGCCAGAGCTTCGCGGGCAGCGAACCGCCGGTGATCCGCTTCATCGGGCTGAAATCGTCATTGCCCAGCCAGACGCCCGTGGTGACGTGAGCTGTATAGCCGATGAACCACGCGTCGCGGTACTCCTGGCCCGTCCCGGTCTTGCCCGCGGCCGGGTGCGGGGGAAGCGCTGCCTGCTGGCCCGTCCCGGCCTGAATCGTTGCGCTCAGCATATCGTTCATGGCCGCAACATGCTCGCGGCTGACCACGCGGCGGGTCCGGCTGTCGCCATGCTGAAGCAGGATCCGGCCTTCTGAATCACGGATCGACTCGATGACATAGGGAACCGCGCGCAAGCCGCCGTTGCTGAAGGGAACATAAGCCCCGGCCAGTTCGAGCAGGGACACCTCAGATGTCCCGAGCGCCAGCGACGGTTCGGGCTGCATCTCGGACTGGATACCAAGCCTGCGGGCCGTTTCGATGACCTGCTGGCGCCCTGCCCATTCCGAGACCCGGACCGCGACCGTGTTCATCGAGCGGGACAATGCTTTGCGCAGGGTGACGTCACCCGAGTACCGGGAATTATAGTTCTTCGGCTCCCACCCTTCGACCTCGACAGGTCCATCATGGACGAGGCTTTCGGGTGTCAGCCCGTTCTCCAGCCCCGCGAGGAACACGAACGGCTTGAACGTAGAGCCCGGCTGGCGCTTGGACGCGACCGCGCGATTGAACGGGCTGGTCTGGTAGTCACGCCCGCCGATAAGCGCCTTCACGGCGCCGTCGGTATCGAGGATGACTGCCGCCGCCTGCCCGGCATCATAGGTATCGCCTTGCGCGGCCATCTTATCAGAAACGATCTGCTGTGCGGCGCCCTGCAGGCGGTAATCGATCGTCGTCTGGACGACGAGGTCGGTCTGCAGGGCCCGGCGGAAATCGGCCACCTGCTTCACCACCCAGTCGATGACATAGCCATAGCTCTTCGAGGGCAGGAACGCGCGCAGCTTCGGCGGGTCACGCAGCGCTTCGTCATACTGCTCGCGCGTGATCGCCTCGGTCTCCAGCATCAGGCCGAGCACGAGTTGTCCCCGCTGGCGGGCCCGGCGCAGATTCCGGGTTGGCGCGAAGTATGACGGCGCGCGGATCAGCCCGGCGAGAATCGCGGATTCGTACAGGCCGAGATCGGAAACGGCCTTGCCGAAATAGTGCTGGGCCGCTGCCTCGACCCCGTAGTTGCCTGCGCCGAAATAGATGCGATTGAGATAGAGTTCGAGGATCTGCTGTTTGTCCAGCCGGTATTCCAGCCAGAGCGCTAGCAACACCTCCTCGATCTTGCGCCAGTAGGTTTTCTCCGCCTTCAGGAACAGCACCTTGGCGAGCTGCTGGGTGATCGTGCTGCCGCCCTGCACGATGCGGCCAGCCTCGTAGTTGGTGATCATCGCCCGGACGATACCAATGGGATCGAAGCCGAAATGCCAGTGGAACCGCCGGTCCTCTGTCGCGAGCACGGCGTTGACGAGGTGGCTGGGCATCTTCTCGTGGGGGATATGCGTGCGCCGCAACCCCTTTTCGGTGATGACCTTGCCCCCTTCGGACAGGATGGTTAGCGTCGCGGGGTTCTGGCTCAGGCCAGCCTTCAGCGGATCGGTGGCCAGGTACGAGTATATCGTGACCGCCCCCACCACGATCGCCACCATCACGGCAGCCGCGACTGTCCCCCAGATCAGCAGGAACCGGGTTATCGCCCACTTCCAGGATCGCCGGCGTCGGGAGTCCTTCTGTGATGGGGGCGGATCCGCCTGGACGCGGAAAACGTCACCATCGCCGCGTTCCCGCGCACGCGCATCGCGATCCTCGGACAGACGAGCGAGCTGGCGGCGCCACCGCCTGAATGTTTCGAGCGTCCCCATCAGGTGCCGGAAATTCCGCGTTGCCAAGCCGGGCGGCGCCTTGCCGCATCACCACTTTATATGTGCAGTATTAACCAAGTGCTTTGTAGTGCCTCAGTTTGACCGCAGCACGACAAATCGGGCGGAAACGGGCCGCCTCATCATTTTTTGAGTTGATAGCCGGTCTGAAAGATCCGCCAGACGAGCGTCATCCCCACGGCCAGGAAGAGCAGGATCATCCCGAGGCTGACCCAAACGCTGACATCCGCGACTTCATAAAAGCTCCAGCGGAAACCGCTGATGAGGTAGACGACGGGGTTGAACAGCGTCACCGTCTGCCAGAACGGCGGCAGCATCTCGACGGAATAGAACGTGCCGCCGAGAAAAGCGAGCGGCGTCATGACCAGCAGCGGCACGATCTGAAGCTGCTCGAAACCGTCGGCCCAGATGCCGATGATGAAGCCCAATAGGCTGAACGTGACAGCCGTCAGGAACATGAAGAGCAGCATCACGAAGGGATGCTCGATCCGCAGATCAACGAAGAAGCTCGCCGTTGCAAGTATGATGAGCCCGAGGATCATCGCCTTCGTCGTCGCCGCGCCGACATAGCCGAGCACGATTTCCACCGAAGAGATGGGCGCGGATAACAGTTCGTAGATCGTGCCGGTGAATTTCGGGAAATAGATGCCGAACGAGGCGTTCGCCACGCTCTGCGTCAGCAGCGTGAGCATCATCAGGCCGGGCACGATGAACGAGCCGTAGTCCACCCCGCCGATCTGTTCGATCCGCGAGCCGATGGCCGAGCCGAACACGATGAAATAAAGCGCGGTGGTCAGCACCGGTGAGACGATGCTCTGGAACAGCGTGCGGAAGGTCCGCGCCATCTCGAACTGGTAGATCGCCTTGATCGCGTAATAATTCATGAGTCTCGCTTCACCAGCTCGACAAAGATCTCTTCAAGCGAGCTTTGCTTGGTGTGGATGTCGTGAAAATGGATGCCCGCGTCACGCAACTCCTGCAGCAAGGCGGTGATGCCGGTGCGCTCGCCGCGCGTGTCATAGGTGTAGACGAGTTGCGTCCCATTGCCTTCCAGCGTCAGCCGGTCATCCCGTAAATGGTCCGGAATCGCCGTCATTGGCTGGTTCAGATCGAGAATGAGCTGCTTCTGCCCCAACTGGCGCATCAACTCGACCTTGTCCTCTATGAGGATCAGTTCGCCGTCGTTGATCACGCCAACGCGGTCAGCCATCTGCTCCGCTTCCTCGATATAGTGCGTGGTCAGCACAATGGTCACGCCGGTATCACGCAGCGCGCGGACGACCTCCCACATGTCGCGGCGCAACTCGACATCGACCCCGGCGGTCGGCTCGTCGAGGAACAGGATCCGCGGCTCATGCGACAGCGCCTTGGCGATCAGCACGCGGCGCTTCATGCCACCTGAAAGGGTCATCATGCGGTTGTCGCGCTTGTCCCACAAGGACAGCTCGCGCAGCACCCGCTCGATATGCGCATCATCGCGCGGCTTGCCGAACAGCCCGCGGCTGAAGTTGACAGTGGCCCAGACCGTCTCGAAGGCTTCCGTGGTGAGTTCCTGCGGCACAAGGCCGATCAGCGCGCGCGCCTTGCGGAATTCCTTCTTGTGGTCGTGACCGCTCACCGTGATCTGGCCGTCAGAGGGCGTGACAATGCCACAGATCACGTTGATGAGCGTGGTCTTTCCCGCGCCATTGGGGCCGAGAAGCGCGAAGATCTCTCCATCGCGAATGGTCAGATCGACGGATTTCAGCGCCTCGAAGCCGTCTGCGTAAGACTTGCTCAGATTTGACACTTCGATTGCGTGGGGCATCGCGGCGGCTTTCATCAATGAGATAGCGATCTGGTACGGGCAATCCGGCGCAAGCAGATGTCCGGCACCGTGTTTCGATCTGCGTGATCTGTCATAAGAGGTCCTGTCGCTAAGCGCCAGACTGATCAGCCGGCATTTCATCTGGGTCGCGATACGGGCATTGTTGTCCGCTGGGCACGAATGACGCATACTCGTTGCCTAACGCAAGCCGGATCGGGTTCATGTTTCAAACGACAGCGCTACCGAAACATTGCGATGTCTGCACCATACGTCGGCAGTCCATCTGCGGCGCGCTTTCTAGCGAGGAAATCGAGGCGATGAACCAGATTGCCCATCGCAGGCATTGCGAGGCGGGCGCGGTCATCATGCATGAGGGCGAGAGGCCGGACTGCTTCGGCAATGTCATCAATGGGGTTGTCAAGCTGACCAAGACGATGACGGACGGACGCCAGCACACCGTGGGCCTGCTATTCCCGTCGGATTTCATGGGCCGCGCAATGCGCGAAGAGAGCCCCTATCGAGCGGAAGCTGCGACGGACGTGGAACTGTGCCTCTTTCCGCGTAACGATTTCGAGCGGCTGATGCACCGGTATTCCGACCTGCAGGCCCGCCTGTTGTCGCGTACCCTGGATGAACTGGACGCCTGCCATGACTGGACGCTGCTTCTGGGGCGGAAAAACGCGGCCGAGCGTGTGGCCAGTTTCATGCTGATGATCGCGCGACGGGCCCAGCAACTGGGCTGCACGGCGGATCCAACCAGCGAGAGCGCCGCCTTCATCCTGCCGCTCGGGCGCGCCGATATCGCGGATTTCCTTGGCCTGACGACCGAGAGCGTCAGCCGGCAGATCACGAAGATGAAACGTGACGGCGTTATCAGGCTGCACGGCAACCGGGAGATCGAGGTGCCGAGCATGGGCACGCTGATGAAGCTGGCCGATCTCACCCCATGTCACGCGAACCCCTGACCACGGCCGAATCCCGGTTTTGCCCGGGCCGATTTGACGTCAGACTGAGGCTAGAACAGGTGGCAAGGCCGTGTCACCGAGTCTGCGTCTCCGACCGGATGTCCCCATGACCAGGGATCGATTGTATTTTCTGCTGCTCAATGTCGGGCACTTCCTCGATCATCTGTTCATGCTGATCTTCGCCACCGTTGCCGCGCTCGCGCTGAACCGCGAATGGGGCGTCGGATACGCCGAACTGCTCGTTTATGCCACGCCCGGCTTTTTCGCCTTCGGGATCTTCGCTCTGCCCGCAGGCTGGCTCGCGGACAGGTGGAGCCGCGACGGCATGATGTGCCTGTTCTTCGCCGGGATCGGGCTGGCGGCAATCGCGACCGGCTTTGCGACGACACCGCTTCAGGTCGGTATCGGATTGTTCGTCATCGGCATCTTTGCCGCGATCTATCACCCCGTCGGCCTCGCCATCATCTCGATGGAATGGCGAAACACGGGGATGCGCATCGCGGTCAATGGCGTCTGGGGCAATCTGGGCGTGGCCTCGGCCGCGCTTTTGACGGGCATCATGATCGAACAGGGCGGATGGCGGATGGCCTTCATCCTGCCGGGCGTGTTCGCCCTAGCCGTCGGGTTCGGCTATCTCGTCCTAAGGTGGGAGCAGATCGGGGCCGACCGGCGCCGCGATCGCGCCTCGGGCGTTGAGACGCCGCGCGCGGCGCCTCAACTGACCCGCGCGCTTCTGCTGCGCATTTCCGCGATCGTATTCCTGACAACCGCTGTGACGTCGATCATCTTTCAATCCACGACGTTCGCACTGCCCAAGATCTTCGCCGAACGTATGCAGGGCCTCGCCAGCGATCTCGCGTTCCTGAGCGACGCGAGCGGCGCGAGTCCGCGGGACGTCGCCGGCACCATCGGATCGCTGGCCTTCATCGTCTTCGCCGTCGCCTCTTTCGCACAGGTGTTGGTGGGCAGCATGCTCGACCGTTTCGGCCCACGCCCCGTTTTCCTCAGCGTTGCCTGCCTTCAGGTGGTCTTTTTCGCGCTGATGCCGGGGCTGACCGATGGCCTGGCGTTTCTTGCCGCGCTCGGCTTCATGCTCGGGGCGTTCGGCCAGATCCCGATCAACGACTTCATGATCTCGAAGCTGGCAAGCGGAGCAAACCGTGCCCGCATCTACGGGGTGCGCTTCGTCGTGGCCTTCACGGTTCTCGCGCTGACCCTGCCAATGGTTGCGTTCATCTACGACAACTGGGGCTTCGACGCGCTGTTCAGGATCCTCGCCGGTGCGGCTTTCGTCACGCTGGTCGCCGTTGCGCTTCTGCCGCGTCGCCTGCCTGCGGCGGAGAGCAACCCGGTTGCTGCAGAGTAGGTCCGCCTAACCCTTTTCGCGCAGAAGACGCGCCTTCTGCCGCTGCCAGTCCTTTTCCTTTTCCGCCTCGCGCTTGTCGTGTTTCTTGCGGCCCTTCGCGAGCCCCAGTTCGACCTTTGCGATGCCGCGGTCGTTGAAATAAAGCCTCAAAGGTATGAGGGTCATGCCCTCCCGCTCGGTTGCGCCGATGAGCCTTGCGATCTCGCGTTTGTGCATCAGCAGCTTGCGCGGGCGGCGCTCCTCGTGGTTGAAGCGGTTGGCCTGCTTGTATTCCTGGATCGAGCTGTTGATGAGATACAGTTCGCCATCTTCCGGGCTCGCGTAGGATTCGGCGATGTTCGCCTTGCCCTCGCGCAGGCTCTTCACCTCCGAGCCCTCCAGCGCGATGCCGGCCTCGAAACGTTCGTAGATGTCGAAGTTGTGGCGCGCCTTGCGGTTCTCGGCCACTACCCGGCGCGCCGACGTCTCTTTCGTCTTGGTCATGGCTTTCTCTTGCGGCCGGCGCGGCGCGGGATCACGCCACGCCCGCCAACTCCAGCGCCCGCTCGACGGTGCGCTTGGACGCCGCGCTCAGGGTGGTCAGAGGGGGACGGACGTCCTCGCGGCAAATCCCGATCACTTGGGCCGCATATTTCACTGGCGCCGGGTTCGATTCGACAAACAGCGCATCATGGAGCGGCATGAGCCTGTCGTGGAGCTGCAACGCGGTCGTGTAATCTCCGGCCTCGCACGCGTTCTGGAACCG
>CAYFTI010000002.1:0-47282 GCA_964346065.1 uncultured Hyphomicrobiaceae bacterium | reverse complement strand
GGGTAAATTGAGCAACAACTGCTGCGCCAGTAGCAGACCAACAGAGGGCATTCATGGCCGACACATCCTTCGATCTCGTCGTCATCGGCGCCGGGCCGGGCGGCTATGTCGCCGCCATCCGCGGCGCGCAGCTCGGCATGAAGACCGCCGTGATCGAGCGCGAGCACCTCGGCGGCATCTGCCTCAACTGGGGCTGCATCCCGACCAAGGCGCTGTTGCGCACGGCCGAGGTCTATCACCTGATGCAGCACGCCGATCAGTTCGGGCTGTCCGCCAAGGACGTGACGTATGACACCGAGAAGGTCGTCAAACGTTCCCGCAAGATTGCCGGAAAACTTGCCGGCGGTGTCGGTTACCTGCTCAAGAAGAACAAGGTGGCGGTCATCGACGGGGAGGCCAAGCTGGAGGGTGGCGGAAAAATTTCCGTTTCCGCGAAGAACGGCGGGCCCAGCGAGGTCACGGCCAAGCACATCATTCTCGCCACCGGCGCACGGGCGCGCACCCTTCCCGGGATGGAGCCGGACGGCAAGATGATCTGGACCTACAAGGAAGCCATGGTCCCGGATCATATGCCGAAATCGGTGCTGGTGATCGGCTCGGGCGCGATCGGCATCGAGTTCGCGAGCTTCTATCACACGATGGGCGCGAACACGACGGTCGTGGAGATCATGGACCGGATCGTCCCGGCGGAGGACGAGGAAATCTCCGCCCTGGCGCGCAAGACCTTCGAAAAGCAGGGTATGACAATTCACACCGAGGCCAAGGTCGAAAAACTCGATCCCGGCAAGAACAAGGTCAAGGCGACAATCCAGACTGCCGACGGCAAGAGCGAGGAGCACAGCTTCGAGCGCGTTGTGCTCGCTATCGGCATTACGGGCAATGTCGAAGGAATCGGGCTGGAAGAGCTGGGCGTGAAGGTCGAAAAAGGCCACATCGTCGTGGACGAGTGGAGCCACACCGGTGTGGACAACATCTACGCCATCGGCGATGTCACCGGCGCGCCCTGGCTGGCGCACAAGGCGAGCCACGAAGGCGTGATCTGCGTCGAGAAGATCGCCGGCGTGAACGACGTCCATCCGCTGGAGACCGAGAACATCCCGGCCTGCACCTACTGCAACCCGCAGATCGCCTCTGTCGGCATGAACGAGACGGAAGCGAAAGAGGCCGGGCACGAGGTCAAGGTCGGGCGATTTCCCTTCCAGGGCAACGGCAAGGCGCTGGCGCTCGGCGAGGATCAGGGGCTGGTCAAGACGATCTTCGACGCCGGCACCGGCGAACTTCTCGGCGCGCACATGTTCGGCGCGGAAGTCACCGAACTGATCCAGGGTTACGGTATCGCCAAGACGCTGGAGACGACCGAGGCCGAACTCATGCACACGGTCTTCCCGCATCCCACGCTGTCAGAAATGATGCACGAATCCGTGCTCGATGCCTATGACCGGGTCATTCATATTTGATTGCGCGCCCGCCCCGGTCTACAACCAGGTGGATTGACGGGCGGGCACCAACGTTCGGCCTGTGCGTTGCGACTCGGAGAGACGGTGATGCTGCGCGCTTTCGCTGCCTTGCTGCTGGCCCTTGCGGTGCTTGCGCCTCCAGCGCAGGCCGAGGATATATGGCGCGCGGGCGCATCCGTCTCCGTAGACGCTCAGGGCGAACCGGATGTCTGGGCCGCCGGGGCCTCCGTTACCGTGCGCGGAGAGGCCGCGCGCGACATCTGGGCGGCCGGCGCGATCGTTGATATCGATGCCCGGGCGGGCACCAATGTATGGGTCGCCGGCAGCCGGGTCGGCGTTGCTGGCCGGATTGGCGAGGCACTGAATGCGACGGGCGCGGAGGTCGATGTGACGGCGCGCGTCGGCGGGGAGGCGCGAGTTGCGGGCGCGCGCGTGGCGTTCGCGCCGGAGGCCGTGCTGGATGGTTCCGTACAGGCCGCGGGGGCGCTTGTGGATTTCCGGGGACGCGGCGGCGCGGATATCAGCCTGTCAGGGGCGGAAGTCACGTTTAACGGGCAAACCACCGGTGACGTCACCGTCCGCGCCGAGACCGTGCGCATCGGCGAGCAGGCTGAAATTGGCGGTGACCTTGAGATCTATTCAGACAAGCGGCCAGATATCGCCCAACAGGCGCGCATTGGCGGTCGTCTGGTGAGCCTGGGTCTGGAGGATGCCGACTGGCCCGAAGGCGGCGGATTGCCGGCCGTGTTGGCTGCGCTGATCGCGCCGTTGATTTTCGCGATCAGCGCGTTCATTCTCGGACTGCTGGCGGTCTGGCTGGCGCGTGGCGCCGTCGAGCAGACGATCGACGTATTCATGGAGCGCCCCGGCGGCAGCCTGCTTCGCGGTATTCTCACGCTTCTGGCCGTGGTCCTCGGCGCGGCTGTGCTGGTCGCGCTTTTCGTTGGGTTGCCGCTGGGTATCGCGCTGTTGTTCGCCGTCCCTGTGCTGATCATCACCGGGCTGTCGGGCGCGGGGCTGAGCCTCGGTGAATGGATCGCCAACCGGGCGGGCGAGCCGCGTTCGGCGCGCGGCCGCATCGGCCTGCTGGCGCTCGGCATGCTGGTTCTCACGCTCGTGGGACTGATACCGGTCGCGGGCGCCATTCTGGTGCTCGTGGCGATCCTGATGGGGCTGGGAGCGGTGATGATGACCGTGCTGGCCCGGCTCGGACCTGACACCGGGCCCACGGGATATTGACCGGCGCGGCGCCCGGACGCAGCCCTTTACCGCTTGAAGCGGTGCGCTTATTTCTGAAACAATCATGGCTCCGGGCGCGTGCAACACCCACAGGAACGACATGGTCACAATTCTCGATACCCGCGAAGAAGCAGGCGAAGTGAAGGACGGCGACGCCGCCGCGCTGCGCCATCCGGAAAAGCGCAATCGCCCTGATACCCCCGTGATGCGCAAGCCGGACTGGATTCGCGTGAAGGCCCCGGTCTCTGAAGGATACTACGAAACCCGCCGGATCATGCGCGGCCTGAAGCTGAACACCGTCTGCGAGGAAGCGGGCTGCCCGAACATCGGCGAGTGCTGGGAGAAGAAGCACGCCACGATGATGATCATGGGCGAGGTCTGCACCCGGGCCTGCGCCTTCTGCAACGTGACAACCGGCCGGCCCGCCCCGCTTGATCCGGATGAACCGGCGCATGTCGCCGAAGCGGTCGCTGCGCTCGGGCTGAACCACGTCGTCATCACCTCGGTTGACCGCGACGACCTGGACGATGGCGGGGCCGCGCACTTCGCCGCCGTGATCCAGCGCATCCGCGAATCTTCGCCTGGCACGACGATCGAGGTGCTCACGCCGGACTTCCTGCGCAAGAATGGCGCGCTGGAGCAGGTGATCGAGGCGCAGCCGGATGTGTTCAACCACAATCTGGAGACGGTTCCCGCGCTCTACCTCGAAATCCGGCCCGGTTCGCGGTATTTCCACTCGCTGCGGCTCTTGCAGCGCGCCAAGGAGCTCGATCCCGACATGTTCACCAAGTCCGGCCTGATGGTGGGGCTGGGCGAGCGCCGTAACGAGTTGTTGCAGGTCATGGATGATCTGCGCAGCGCTGACGTCGATTTCCTGACCGTCGGGCAATATCTTCAGCCGACGCGCAAGCACGCCGCGGTTGACCGTTTCGTGCCGCCGGACGAGTTCGCTGCGCTGGAGCGCACTGCCTATGCCAAAGGCTTCCTGATGGTCTCGGCCAGCCCGCTGACGCGCTCGTCGTATCACGCGGGCGAGGATTTCCAGCGCCTGCGCGGCGCGCGTCAGGCGGCCAACGCGGGGGCATAGCTGACATGACGCAATTCCGGACCAACCGGCGGGTCGCCCATTCCGCTGACAACATGTTTGCTCTTGTCGCGGATGTTGAGCGGTATCCGGAGTTCGTCCCGCTGTGCGAGCGGCTGGTGCTGAAGGAGCGCGAACCGCACGACGAGGGCGAAACCCTGGTCGCCGAGATGACCGTCGCCTATCGCTTGATCCGCGAATCCTTCGTGACGCGTGTGCAACTGCGGCCGAGCCAGCGTTTTATCCTCGCCGAGTACGTCGACGGCCCGTTCAAGTACCTAGAAAACCGCTGGAGCTTCACGCCTGTTGGCGAGAACAGTTGCGAAATCGGTTTTGATCTCGCCTACGAATTCCGCTCTCGCGCCTTGCAGATGCTGATGGGGCAGGTGTTTGACCGCGCCTTCCGCAAGTTCGTGACGGCCTTCGAGGCGCGCGCGGACGATGTTTATGGCAAGGCCGGCCGACGCACCCCGACAGAACGCGTCTAAAGCGCAATCCCGAAAGTGGGGACCGGTTTTCGGACAAGTTGCGCGGCAAATCAAAAAGATGGAGCCGCCTGCCGGTTTAATCAGAACGGATGCGGCTATACGCAGACTGTTCGACCAGGCCGGCGAGCAGGTCGAGCGCCTCCGCCACAGTGCGCTCGCGCACCACATTCCGTCCCACATCGCCGAATTCGCAGCGCTCAACCCGGATCTCGCGACCCTCGCCGGTCCTGCGTCCGCCGCCAATGAAGACGAGCCCCACCGGCTTTTCCGCCGATCCACCGCCCGGCCCGGCCACGCCGGTGATGCTCACCGCCAGATCGACCGGTGCGCGCGCCAGTACGCCCTGGGCCATCGCGCGGGCAACCGGCTCGGAGACCGCGCCATGCGCAGCCAGCAGCTCCGCATCAACACCGAGCATCTCCATCTTCGCCGCGTTGGCGTAGGTCACGAAGCCGCGCTCGAACACTGAGGACGAGCCGGGCACGGCCGTCAGGCAGGCCGCGACAAGCCCGCCGGTGCAGGATTCCGCAGTGCCGATCGTCAGCCCGCGCACCTTGCATGCTTCGATGAGCTTGCGCGCCTGCTCCGTCCGCTGGCCGTCTAGCATGTCTTGTCTCCATCTGCGGGAACCGCCACGCTTGCGGTGGCCATCGCCGCGACACCTTCGCGCCGGCCCGTGAAGCCAAGTTTTTCGCTCGTCGTCGCCTTCACGCTGATCCGCGCCAGCGACACGGCAAGGATGTCCGCGATTGCGGCGCGCATCGCTTCGCGGTGGGGTCCGATTTTCGGCTCCTCACAGATCAGCGTGACGTCCGCATTGATGAGCCGCCCGCCCCGCCGCGCGATCTCTTCAGCCGCGCGTTCCAGAAAAATGCGCGAGGCCGCGCCCCGCCACTGAGGATCGGAGGGCGGGAAGTGCGAACCGATGTCGCCGGCGCCGAGCGCGCCAAGGATTGCGTCGGTCAGCGCGTGCAGGCCGACATCGGCATCGGAGTGGCCCGAGAGAGCGCGCTCGTGCGGGATCGCCACGCCGCACAGCCAGAGCGTATCGCCCGGTCCGAAGGCGTGCACGTCGAACCCGCTGCCAGTCCGTGTTTCGGTGGCTTCGGCGATCATGCTCTCCGCCAAGGCGGTGTCCTCCGGGCTGGTGATCTTGATGTTCCGCTCCGACCCCATCGCCAGGCCAACCTGCATCCCGGCCCACTCGGCGATGCTCGCATCGTCGGTAAAGGTCGCCTCCGTTCGCGCCGCCGCCTCATGGGCGTGGCGGATCGCCTCGTAAGAGAACCCTTGCGGTGTCTGCGCGCGCCACAGGCCCGTGCGGTCCTGCGTACCGACGATCACGCCATTCTGACTGCGCTTGAGCGTGTCGGCAACCGGCACGGCGGCAATGCTTGCGCCGTGCGTCCCGACGCCGTCAATCACGCGCGAAATGACCTCGGGGGGCGTCACGGGTCGCGCGGCATCATGTATCAGGACGATGTCCGGAGCCCTCGCCGAAAGCGCGCGCAGCCCCTGAAGGACCGAGGCCTGCCGCTCGGCGCCGCCGGGCACCGGCGCCAT
Source organism: uncultured Hyphomicrobiaceae bacterium (assembly GCA_964346065.1). Taxonomy (GTDB): domain Bacteria; phylum Pseudomonadota; class Alphaproteobacteria; order Rhizobiales; family Rhodomicrobiaceae; genus Dichotomicrobium. Next base: position 41,451 of record CAYFTI010000002.1, on the reverse strand, counting down.
CAGTTTCGCGCGCTCGGGCAGGGCGCTAGCGGCGTGTTCGTAAAGCGCGCGGTGGTCGTCTGCGATTACGGTCAGAATACAATGCACGCCGGGGTGTTCGCAGAACAGATTCAGCGTCCGGGTGAGCACCATCTGCCCGGCGAGGCGCGCGTATTGTTTGGGCGGAGCACCGGGTGTAGCGGCGCGGCGACCGCGCCCCGCGGCGACGATTAACGCGGCGGTGGTCAATTCACGTTCAACCTCGATTCAACTCCGTGGCAATCTATGGGCCAGCCCCGGGAATGCCAACAGATTTGTCGCCGTATCGTGGGCCACGCGGCGGGGGAGAACATTTGTTCTCAAAGTTGCCTATTGAATAAGCGCACCATTGCTGTGCATAATTTAACGTCAGTGACAGGAGAGAAAGCTTGGAGACGGCGATCCAGATCGGCAATTTGCAATTACGCAATAACGTGCTGCTCGCGCCGATGTCCGGGATTACCGATTGGCCGTATCGCGTCCTGGCGCAGGACTACGGTGCCGGGTTGGTCGTTTCGGAAATGGTGCAGGCCCAGTATCTCGCCGATAAGAAGGCAGACGTGCTTCTGCGCGCGGAAGGCAAAGGCATTTCGCCCTTCGCCGTGCAGCTTGCGGGGCGGGATCCTTACTGGATGAACGAGGCGACCCGGCTCGCGCAGGACATGGGCGCGGACCTCATCGACATCAATTTCGGCTGCCCGGCGCGCAAGGTCACGAGCGGGTTGTCCGGCTCGGCCCTGATGCGCGAGCCGGAGCTGGCGCTCAAGCTGATCGAGGCGGCTGTCGACGCGGCACGCGTGCCGGTGACGGTCAAGATGCGCATGGGCTGGGACCATGACGATCTGAACGCGCCAGACTTAGCGCGCGCGGCTTATAACGCCGGTGTGCAGATGATCACCGTGCATGGGCGTACGCGCTGCCAGTTCTATAAGGGCAGGGCCGACTGGGGTTTCATCCGGCAGGTCAAGCAGGCGGTGCCGATCCCCGTGATTGTCAACGGTGACATCTGCAGCGTCGCTGAGGCCCGAGAGGCGCTCGCCCAGTCCGGCGCGGATGGTGTTATGATCGGGCGCGGCGCCACCGGCCGCCCATGGCTCCTGGCCAAGATCGCTGCGGCCCTCGGGGGCCACCCGCTGACGCCTGAAAGCCCGGAGGAACGGGCAACGCGGGTTGCCGACCACTACGACCGGGCGATCTCGCATTACGGCAAGGATCTCGGTGTGCGTTGCGTGCGCAAGCATGTCGCCGCTTACATCGATAACGCGCCTGTGGCCGAAGCCGAACGCCCGGGATGGCGCGCAAGCCTCATGCGCGAGCGCGATCCGAAGAGCGTGCGCGACGCGCTTGCGGCGCTGTACGCCGCGCCCATGACGGAGGTGGCAGCGTGAGAGCTGAAAAATTGGCGAATTCGTCCGAGTACATGGTCCGCGAGACCGGACCGGCGGCAGAACGCTTCACGGATTTCGAGTCCCTGCTCAATGCCATGCCTCACCCGGTGCTCGTGCTGGGGCCGGACAACGAAGTGAGCTGTGCCAACTTCCCCGCCGAGGTGTTCTTCGGTGCCAGTGAAAACATGCTGCGCCGGCGCACGGCGGACGATCTTGTCGCCTTTTCCTGTCCGCTGCTCGCGCTGATCCGGCAGGTTCGACAGACCCAGGCAACCGTCAACGAGTACGGGGTCGAGCTGACCATGCCCGACGGGGCAAAGGATCGCGTCGTGGACGTGTTCGCCGCCCCGCTGCTCGACCATGACGGACGTGTCATGGTCATGCTCCAGCAGCGGACGATGGCGCAGATGATCGAGCGTCAACTGACCCATCGCGGCGCCGCGCGCTCAGTGTCCGGGTTGGCGGCCGTGTTGGCCCACGAAATCAAGAACCCTCTTTCAGGTATCCGGGGCGCGGCGCAACTGCTCGAGTCGGGCGCAAAACCTGAAGACCAGACGCTCGCGCAGCTCATTTGCGATGAAACCGAGCGGATCCGCGATCTGGTCGAGCGCATGGAGGTGTTCGGCGATGAACGACCGCACAAGAGCGAGCCGATCAACATTCATACCGTGCTCGATCACGTCATGCGTATCGCATCCAGCGGGTTCGGGCGTCACATCAAGTTCGCCCAGGCCTACGACCCGTCCCTGCCTCATGTCCCGGGAAACCGCGACAAGCTGATCCAGGCGATCCTGAACCTCGTCAAGAACGCGGCCGAAGCAATCGGGACTGAACGCACAGATGGCCAGATCACGCTGGCGACCGCGTTCCGGCCCGGCATCCGCCTGACCCTGCCGAACTCCAACACGCGGGTCAGCCTTCCCCTTGAAATCAGCATCTGGGACAACGGACCCGGCGTGCCGGAGGACATCCGCACCTACCTGTTCGACCCCTTCGTCACGACCAAGGCGCAGGGCACCGGCCTGGGTCTGGCGATGGTCGCCAAGGTCGTGAAGGACCATGGCGGGGTCATCGAGTGCGACACCGAGCAGCGCCAGACCGCGTTTCGCCTGCTGATGCCCATGCATCGGGAGGTACGGCATGGCAAGCAGACCAACGAGTGAAAGACGGCATCATGAGCTATGGCAGCATCCTGATCGCGGATGACGACGCGGGTATCCGCACGGTCGTCAATCAGGCCTTGGCCCGCGCGGGTTACAGCCCGCGGGCGACCGGCAACGCCGCGACACTTTGGAACTGGATCAATCAGGGGGAGGGCGATGTCGTCATCACCGATGTCATCATGCCCGACGAAAACGCCTTTGACCTGATCCCCCGCATCAAGAAAGCGCGGCCCGAGCTCCCGATCATCGTGATGAGCGCGCAGAACACGTTCATGACAGCCGTTACGGCGGCCGAGCGCGGGGCCTACGAGTATCTGCCAAAACCTTTCGATCTCAAGGAACTGGTCGCTGTCGTCACGCGCGCGCTGAAGGAGCCGAAAAAACCGTCCGCGATGTCGGTGCAGCCGCCGGACGAGCAGCTTCCGCTGGTGGGGCGCTCACCCGCCATGCAGGATGTTTACCGGGTGATGGCCCGGCTCACGCAGACGGATCTGACGGTGCTTATCACCGGTGAGTCGGGAACGGGCAAGGAGCTCGTCGCGCGTGCCCTCCACGACTATGGGCGCCGGCGCAACGGCCCTTTCGTGGCCATCAACATGGCGGCCATTCCACGCGAACTGATCGAGTCGGAACTGTTTGGCCATGAAAAGGGTGCGTTCACCGGCGCGCATGCCCGGTCCATTGGCCGCTTCGGCCAGGCGGATGGGGGCACACTGTTTCTCGACGAGATCGGCGACATGCCGTTGGAAGCGCAGACCCGGTTGCTGCGCGTGCTTCAGGAAGGCGAATACATGCCCGTGGGCGGGCGCACGGCCATTCGCACAGATGTGCGGATCGTGACGGCGACCAACAAATCGCTGGATGCCCAGATCGCGCAGGGCCAGTTCCGCGAAGACCTATACTACCGGCTGAACGTGGTGCCGCTGCGTGTCCCGCCGCTGCGCGAACGTGCCGACGATGTGCCCGATCTTGTCCAGCACTTCCTGGCTGCAGGCGAGAAACGCGGCCTTCCCCCCAAGATGATCCAGCCCGAGGCAATGGCGCTTCTCAAGCGGCACCACTGGCCCGGCAACGTCCGCGAACTGGAAAACCTGGTCAACAGGCTGGCCGCGCTTTATGCGCAGGACGAGATCACGCCTGACGTGGTCACCGCGGAGCTGCCGGGGGCCAGCGCAAGCGCAGGCCCTGGCGAGGCGGCGGAGGACAGCTCCCTTGCCGCATTCATGGACCGCTACCTCATGAACTATTTCGCCCAGTTCGGGGAGGATCTGCCGCCATCCGGGCTGTATGAGCGCATTCTAAGTGAAGTCGAGCACCCCCTCATCAGCGCCGCGCTCGCCGCGACCGGCGGCAACCAGATCCGCGCGGCCGCGCTTCTCGGGCTGAACCGGAACACGCTGCGCAAGAAAATCCGCGAGCACGACATACGCCTCGTGCGATCGCTGGCCTGATTTTACGGCACGGGAAAAACGGCGTCCGATTCGCCACAAAGGTGCATTGCGCAGCCCCGCCGGTTAACGGTATCAAACCCGAGCCTCGAGGGGCCAAAGCGACAAACGCGCCACAATTTCTGCTGATTTGGCTGGCACCAATGTTCTGAAATTGCAACATTGTTGCGCCCAGTCACCGCCCCATCGCGTTTTCAGTTGCCTTGTGATGTCTGCGCCGCCCGGCTCGGCCGGGCTTGAGCGGCGATAGAGGGATAAGACATGAGCCTTACGCGCCATGGCCGGCACATCGTCGGCAAACACCGGCGTTCACACCTTGCCCTCGTATCCGGCCTGTCTCCTGCGGCCACTGAGGCGCCAGGGGAGGCCCGGCAATGACGCTGGCCCGCTCGGAGGATCACGAAACGGCGTTGCCCGGCGGCGAGACGCCGTCCAGCGGGAGCGGGCTCGGCGGACGCCTTGTCGGGCTGGTTATTGTTTGCCTTGCCCTGTTCTCCGGATTTTCGACCTATCTTATTCTTACTGGCCTGACGCCGATCGTGCCGACGCACGGCATCGTCGTCTCAATGCTGCTGGTCAATGGCGTGCTCATCGCGGCAATGCTCGCCATGGTGGCCTGGCAGCTCCACGGGCTCTGGCGGGCCCGCAAGCGTCAGGCGGCGGCGGCGCGCCTGCATACACGCATCGTCGGGCTGTTCAGCGTCATTGCCCTGATGCCGGCGATCCTCCTGGTGATCTTCGCCACACTCTCGCTCGATCGCGGCCTCGATAACTGGTTTTCCGAGCGGATCAAGTCGATCATCGCCAACTCGATCGACGTTGCCAACGCCTATGTGAAGGAACAAGGGCAGGTCATCAGGTCGGACGCTCTGAGTATGGCGCGCGAGCTGGAATCATCCATTCAGCTGCTGTCAGAAGATCGTGAAGCGTTTGAAGAGTTCCTGACGGCGCAAGCCGCGCTGCGTGCCATCCCGGTGGCCTATGTCATCAATTCCCAGCGCGAGCCCGTCGCCACTGCGTCCACCCGCAGCGAAATCGGCTTCAGCAAACCGCCCAGGCAGGCGCTGGATGCCGCCAGCGAAGGGCGGATCGTGGAGCTTGCCCTGCAATCCTCCGGTGCCGTCGGTGCGCTGACGAGCATTTCCGGGGCAGAAGACCGCTACCTTTATGCAATCAGGCCGGTCAATCCGCGGGTGCTGCGCCATCTCCAGACGACGCGCGCGAATGCGGCCGAATACAGCCAGCTTGAGAAGCGACGCGCGGGTATCCAGGTCGCTTTCGCGGCCATGTTCATTTCCATCGCACTCACCTTTCTGCTGGCGGCGATCTGGGCCGGGCTCTGGTTCGCGGACCGGCTGGTGGCGCCGATCAGACAGCTTATCGATGCGGCTTACAAGGTGTCGCAGGGCAATCTCGATGTCGAAGTGCCGGCCGCCAGCAAGAAAGAAGATGACGTGGGCAAGCTGGGCAGCGCCTTCAATCGGATGACGGCCGATCTGCGCACGCAGCGCAATGAACTGGTCGATGCCAATACGCAGCTTGATGAACGCCGGCGCTTCACCGAAGCGGTCCTTTCAGGTGTCACCGCGGGTGTCTTCGGGCTCGATCGCAAAGGCAACGTTACGCTGGTGAACCGCTCGGCGCTGGAACTGCTCCAGATGAGCGAAGAGGATCTCGTCGGAAAGCCGCTGGACAAGACCCTGCCGGAATTCGCCCAGTTGCTCGGCAAGGCGAAAAAACAGGGCAAGAAGCCGGTCCAGACGCACATCAAGCTGCTGCGCGAGGAGGGTGAGCGCAATTTCGCCGTGCGGGTAACGCGCGAAGGAACGCGCGAGAAGGATTACGGCTTCGTGGTGACTTTCGACGACATCACGGAGCTCGTTGTGGCGCAGCGCACCTCGGCGTGGGCCGACGTCGCCCGGCGTATCGCCCACGAGATCAAGAACCCGCTCACCCCGATTCAACTGTCAGCCGAACGTATCAGGCGCCGGTACGGAGAACAGATCGAAGGCGATCGTGAGGTCTTCGACCGCTGCACCGACACAATTATCCGTCATGTGAGCGACATTCGCCGCATGGTGGACGAGTTCTCCGCGTTCGCGCGGATGCCCAAGCCGGTGATCGAGTCGCACGACATCAACGACGTCGTCCGCGAGGCGCTGGTTCTGTTCCAGATGAGCAACTCCGACATCGTCTATAACCTCGAAGTGGCTGATACGCCGGTGGTGACCTACTGCGACCGCCGCCTCCTGTCCCAGGCCATGACCAACCTTATCAAGAACGCCAGTGAGGCCGTCGAAGCCGCCGCTCAGGCGCAGCGCGAAGCGGGCAATGATGATTTCGCCGGACGGGTGAGCGCGCGGGTGACCGCACAAGAACAGTCCGTGCTCATCGAAGTGATCGACAACGGGTGCGGGCTGCCGAAGGAAGACCGTCATAGGCTCATCGAACCTTATGTCACCACCCGGCAGAAGGGCACCGGTCTGGGCCTGGCTATCGTGCAGAAGATCATCGAACAGCACGAGGGCACGCTGGAACTCAGCGATGCCCGACCTTCCGCGGAATCCGAGGCCGGCGAACCCCCTGGCGCGCGGGTGAGCATTACCCTGCCGCTGCGCGAGTCAGCCGGCGAGGGGGGCGATACTGCGAATGAATCGCGTTCGGAGTCTGCATCACACAAACGCGGAACGCGCATCACAGCGCGCGAGAAGCAGGGAGTGACCCATGGGATCTGATATTCTGATTGTTGATGACGAGGCCGACATCCGGGAACTGGTTTCCGGCATCCTGGAGGACGAGGGACACACCACGCGGCTTGCGGCCAACAGTCAGGAGGCGCTCGGTGCAATCGAGGAGCGCAAACCGGCCCTGCTGATCCTGGATATCTGGCTTCAGGGGAGCCAGCTCGACGGTCTGGAAATTCTCTCCCGCGTGAAGGCCCAGCATCCCGACCTGCCGGTGGTTATCATCTCTGGCCATGGCAACATCGAAACCGCGGTCACCGCGATCAAGCGCGGCGCTTACGATTACATCGAAAAACCGTTCAAGGCCGACAGGCTCGTTCTGGTGACGGCACGGGCGCTGGAAAACTCGAAGCTGAAGCGCGAGAACCGCGAGCTCAAGGAAAAGGCCGTGGTCAGCTTTGAGCTGGTGGGCAGATCCACCGTCATCAATCAGCTCCGCCAGGCGGTCGAGCGGGTCGCGGCCACCAACAGCCGCATCATGATCACGGGCCCGTCCGGCTGCGGGAAGGAGCTGGCCGCGCGCGTTTTGCATTCCAGTTCGCATCGGGCGAACGCGCCGTTTGTCGCCATCAACGCCGCGGCGATGGCGCCGGACCGCGTCGAGATGGAGTTTTTCGGCACCGAAGCCAACGGCGCCACCCCCCGCAAGGTGGGAGCGCTCGAAGAAGCACATGGCGGGACGCTGTATATCGACGAAGTCGCTGACATGCCGGTCGAAACGCAGGGCAAGCTGCTGCGTGTGTTGGTGGAGCAGAAGTTCCAGCGCGTCGGCGGCGGCCCGAAGGTGCATGTTGATGTGCGCATCGTCTCCTCCACCTGCCGTGAACTCCACCAGGAAATGACAGCCGGGCGCTTCCGCGAGGACCTTTATCACCGGCTGAACGTCGTGCCGCTGTCGGTGCCGGGCCTCGTTGAGCGACGTGACGACATTCCTCTGCTCGTCAATCACTTTGTCGAGCAGGTCAGCAATGCTACCGGGCTGCCGCCGCGCAAGGTCGGTGATGATGCCATGGCCGTTCTCCAGTCGCAGGAGTGGCCGGGCAATGTCCGCCAGCTTCGTAATGTGGTGGAGCGGCTCATGATCATGACGGGCGGCGACCCGGACCGCGCCATCACCGCCGAGATGTTGCCAGAAGACGTGGTGTCTGGCGCGCCATTGTCGCCGAATGGGTCAGGGGGTGAGCACCTCATGTCTCTCCCCTTGCGTGACGCGCGCGAAATCTTCGAGCGGGAATACCTGATGGCCCAGATCAATCGCTTCGGCGGCAACATTTCCCGCACGGCGGAGTTTGTCGGCATGGAGCGTTCCGCCCTTCATCGCAAGCTGCGCGCGCTGGGCGTGTCGGCGACCGAACGCACTGCGACAGCACGGCCCTGACGGGCGCGCGCCGCGTCCGAATCCGCGCTTCCCCACTGCGTACAGGGTCTTACAGAGGGCTGACAAGAGCCTACGTTTCCGGTAAACGGACGCATCTTTGCCTGTCCGGTCACGCGCGTGGTCGCGGCCTGGCGGGCTGGCCGGGAACATATCATGCGCATTCTCATCTGCGGCGCGGGACAGGTCGGCTTCGGGATCGCCGAGCGCTTGTCCGGTGAAGGCAACGACATCTCCATTGTGGATCAGGACCCGACACTGGTGCGCCGCATGGGCGACCTGCTGGATGTGCGCGGCTTCGTGGGATGGGGCTCGCATCCCGACGTTCTCGACCAGGCCGGGGCCCGCGACGCCGACATGCTGATCGCGGTTACGCACTCCGATGAAGTGAACATGGTCGCCTGCCAGGTCGCCCACTCCCTGTTCGACGTCCCGATCAAGGTGGCCCGGATTCGCGCGCAGAGCTATCTGGCGCCGCATTGGAGCGACCTGTTCCAGCGAGACAACATGCCCATCGACGTGGTGATTTCCCCCGAAATCGAGGTCGGGGAAATGATCCTGCGCCGCCTGCGCATGCCGGGCGCTTTCGAGGTTCTCGGCTTCTGTGACAACGAGATCCTGGTTCTCGGCATAAGCTGTAATGCCGATTGCCCCGTCATCGACACCCCGCTGAAGCATCTGGGGGAGTTGTTTCCGGACCTGCCGGCTGTCGTGGTGGGCGTCTATCGTGACGGTAAGCTGTTTGTTCCGCGCAGCGACGATCAACTGCTGGCAGGCGATGAGGTCTACGTCGCCACGCTCGCGCCCCAGACCGAGCGGGTGATGAAGATCTTCGGCCATGAAGAGCGCCGCGCACAGCGCGTCATCATTGCCGGAGGTGGCAACATCGGCCTTTTCGTGGCCCGCCGGCTGGAAGAGACTCAGCGCGATATCCGCCTGAAGCTGCTCGAGCAGAACCGCGAGCGTGCCGTGACGATCGCCGAACAGCTTGATAGGGCCATCGTGCTTCACGGCAGCGCGCTGGATGAAGAATTGCTGCGAGAAGCCGGCGTACACAACGCTGATATGCTCGTGGCGCTGACCAACGATGACCAGGTCAATATTCTCGCCAGCGTGCTCGCGGGGCGCCTCGGTGGCGCGCGCAATATGTGCCTGATCAATAACACCGGCTACATGACGATCGTGCGATCACTGGGGATCGACGCGTACATCAACCCGCGCGGTGTCACAGTCTCGCGTATCCTCCAGCATGTCCGGCGCGGCCGCATTCGCGCGGTACAGACCGTGCTCAACGGGGCAGGGGAGGTGATCGACGCCGAAGCCCTGCCGACATCGCCGCTGGTCGGACGCGCGCTTAACGAACTCGACCTGCCGGATGGTATGCGCATCGGGGGCATCCGGCGTGGCAGCAAGCTCATCATCCCGCGCGGGGACACCACCGTCGAAGCCAATGACCGCATCGTCATTTTCGCAACCAAGGACAAGGTCCGCGAAGTCGAGCAGCTTTTCCGTGTCAGCCTCGACTATTTCTAGGCCCCGTCCGGACCGCCGGCCGGCGCTGGGAAATCCGGTAGGCCCGGCATGAACCTGGCGCTTGTCGTCTATGTCCTGGGCTGGCTGCTGCTCGCCTTGCTGGTCCTGATGCTGGCGCCCATCGCGCTCGCGGCCGCGCTCGGCGAAACGACCGCCCTGGAAGGGCTCCTTTTCGCGGGCGGTCTGACAGGCTTCGCAGGCGGCGCACTGGTCACGGCATTCGGCGGGCAGGGCATCGTCGCAGATCGCCAGCACGCGCTTCTGTTTCTCCTTGGCACCTGGATCTTTATCCCGCTTTTCGCGATGCTGCCGTTCCTGCTGGCATCACCGCTGAGCACGAGCGCCGCGATCCTGGAATCGGTTTCTGCGTTCACGACCACGGGCGCCACGGCCTTTTCGCGGCTGGTCGGGGTTGATCAAAGCCTGATCCTCTGGCGCGCGATCCTGCAATGGGCCGGGGGACTGCTGACGCTCGTGAGCGCAATCGCGATCCTGCTCCCCCTTTACGGTTCTGAGGGCGTCGACTCGGGCAGAGGCGATGCGAGCGATGACACGACAGGCACGCGGCGGCGGACGAATTATGCGCTGCGCACGATATTACCCCTTTATGCGGGGCTGACGGCGGGATGTCTTGTACTGCTCATGTTCAGCAACATACCCGCTTTCGATGCCCTGTGCCTTGCCCTCTCGACCGTTTCGACTGGCGGCTTCATGCCGCGCGACGGTTCGATCGCGCTTTACGGTTCGGTCTCGGCGGAACTGGTCCTCACGGTTTTCATGCTCTTCGGCGCGGTGAGCATCTTCTGGACGCACACGCTGTTGGGCGGGCGTTTCGCTTCGGCCGGCGCCAGCCGGGAGCCGGTTTACGTCGCCCTCGCCATTGCGTTGGGCGGTGTCGCGCTCACGACGGCGCTCTGGCTGCAATTCCCGACAATCGACGCGGTCTGGTTTCAGTATTTCTCCACGGGTGTGGCCACCGCAGCCTCGCTGGTCACGACGACAGGCTTTCCGATCAGCGAGGAAGCGTTCACGATCATACCGTTCATGCTGGTGGTCGTGGTGACGGCAATCGGTGCCGGCAGGCTTTCCACAGCCGGTGGGATAAAGGTTTCCCGTTTGGTAATGATGCTGTCACAGTCCTTCAACGAGTTGAATTTGCTGTTGTTTCCGCACCGCATTCACTCTGGCGTGCGCTCCCGCGGGGCATTGCGACAAGTTACGATCGGCACGATCTGGGCGCTTTTCTTTCTCACCATGCTGGTGTTGGCGCTGTTGATCGTGATGCTGTCCGCGACGGGGATTGGCTTCAAGGCGGCGCTGCTGGCCGCCGTGACTGCGCTGAGCAACGCAGGACCGCTCTACGAAATCGCCCGCACGGCGCACCTGTCAGCCGATGCGCCTGGGATCTGGGAGATGAGCCCCCTCGCGCACTTGCTTCTGAGCGCGGCCATGATCGCGGGGCGAATGGAACTCCTGGCGATTCTGTCGCTGGCGCGCCTGCTGATACAACGGGAATAACGTTGGCGAAAAGGCCTTCAATCGGGATCTGGGGCTGCACTAAAACCAATATTCGGGCGTAATCATTGGCTAGGGGCCATGCACTCCCCAACTTAACGAGAGGTGCGAAAGACGGAGCGGCGCGGATTTTGCAGCCAGGAAAGGAAAAAATACACCCTTACGAGACGGCAACCCGAATTCCGCCCTCTGGCTCGGATACATTGATCCAGCGGTCCCAGGGCCGCTCCAACATAAAAAGCGGAAAAACACGTTATGCCTTCAGATCGCGGTCAAACCCTGCAGGATACATTTCTCAATCATGTCAGAAAAAACAAAGTTCCTTTGACAGTATTCCTCATAAACGGGGTCAAGCTGCAGGGGATCGTTACATGGTTTGACAATTTTTGCGTGTTGCTTCGGCGTGACGGGCATTCTCAACTGGTTTACAAACACGCGATATCGACCATCATGCCGTCGCAGCCCATACAGCTAACAGACACAGAAGAGAAAGAGTGACAGACACGGCACGCGCGAACACAAAGACGAAGCCGAGCAATACGACGAGCGGTCGGCAACGGCCAAAGACCGTCTCAACGGCAAAGGCCCGAACGAGTGCGCTTGTACTGGTGCCCGCGTTGAAGGGGCCGCGCCGGAACGGGCCGGGGACGCCGGACGCACGGCTTGAAGAGGCCGCCGGCCTCGCGGGGGCGATCGGGCTGAAGGTCGCGCAATCCATGATCGTACCGGTTTCGCGGCCGAGGCCGGACACGCTGTTGAGCGGCGGGAAGCTGGATGAAGTCAGGGCTCTGGTCGAAAGCACCCGCGCCCAGGTCGTTATCGTCGACCATCCGCTCACGCCGGTCCAGCAGCGTAACCTCGAGCGCACATGGGGCGCCAAGGTTCTCGATCGCACCGGCCTTATTCTGGAAATCTTCGGCAAGCGGGCACAAACCAACGAAGGCCGATTACAGGTCGAACTTGCCCATCTGATTTATCAGAAAAGCCGTCTGGTCCGGTCCTGGACCCACCTTGAGCGTCAGCGCGGCGGGCGCGGCTTCATGGGCGGTCCCGGGGAGCGCCAGATCGAGGCCGACCGGCGCCTGATTCAAGGCCGGATCGACGTAATCCGCCGCAAGCTCGCCGACGTGCACCGGACGCGCGAATTGCACCGTGAGGGGCGCCGGCGCAGTGATAATCCGGTCGTCGCGCTGGTCGGGTACACGAACGCGGGCAAGTCAACGCTTTTCAACCGTCTGACGGGCGCCGAGGTCGCCGCCAAGGATCAGCTCTTCGCGACGCTGGACCCGACGATGCGTGCGGTCCGCCTGCCTGACGGTCAGACAGCCATCCTCTCGGATACTGTCGGCTTCATCGCCGATCTGCCGACGACGCTGGTCGCAGCCTTCCGCGCCACGCTGGAAGAAGTCGTCGAGGCCGATCTCATCCTGCATGTGCGTGACATTACCGCCGAGCAGACCGAGACGCAGAAACAGGATGTGGAAGCGGTCCTCGAGGAACTTGGCGTTGATCCCGCGCCGGAAGCCGGCCGGGTGCTCGAGGTCTGGAACAAGGCGGATCTGCTATCGCGCGAAGAGCGCGCCGCCCTTGCCAATCAGGCCGAGCGGCGGGAGCCGCAGCCGGTTCTCACCTCGGCGGCCACCGGGGACGGCATGGTGGCCCTTCGAGAGCGGCTGGCGGCGCACTTCGCCCCGGCCCCAACAACAAGCGAGGACGAGGTCGCAGCGGATGGATAAACCGCCGTGGCTTAATCGCCCCGCTGCTCTTGCGCCTTGGCCGCGCGCCAGAGAGCCTCAAGCTCGTCCATCGATGCATCCGTCATGCGCAGTCCATCTGCGTGAAGCTGCGCTTCCATGTATTTGAACCGACGCGTGAATTTTCGCTGGGAAGCACGCATGACCGCCTCGGGATCCCGATCCACGAAGCCGGCGAGCCGAACCATCGTAAAGAAAACATCGCCGAGTTCATCGGCAATGCGCTCGGCGGGTTCGCCGGCGACGATCTCGGCTTCCAGCTCGTCAAGCTCCTCGCGGATCTTCGCGAAAACGTCCTGCGGCGTTGCCCAATCGAACCCCGCGCGCGAAGATCTGCGGTGCAATTTCCAGGTGCGTGTCAAGCCGGGCAGGGCGAGGGGCACGTCGTCCAGCGCGCTGCGGGCGCCTTCTTCCGCTGTCTTTTCGGCCCGCTCCTGATTCTTGATCTCTTCCCAGATACTTGCGACTTCCACCGTGTCTCTGGCGTTTTGTGCGGCGAAGACATGCGGGTGCCTGCGGATCATCTTGTCAGCGATCGTGTTGGCAACGTCGTCGAAATCGAAGGTGCCGCGCTCCTCGGCCATCCGGGCATGGTAGACAACTTGAAAGAGCAGGTCGCCCAACTCCTCGCGCAGTTCCGACATATCCTCCTGAGCGATGGCTTCGGCCACCTCGTAGGCTTCCTCGATCGTGTAGGGCGCGATGCTCTCGAAGGTCTGCTCGCGATCCCAGGGGCAGCCGGTCTGTGGATCTCGCAGGGCGGCCATCACGACGCGGAGCCGTTCGATCGGCGTTTGTGCGTCCGCGAGCCGTTCGCTCGGGGCGGCGGATTTGTCGGTATCAGTTTCGTCGCGCGCCATGCTCGCACCTCGACCGCGGCGGAAGGGTCCGGTTAACGCTCGGTTACCGGCTGTTCCAGGATTCGCATAAGACACATTATGGAAAATTTCACCAAGCCGCCGTCAGGTGTCCGTTTCGCGGTCATCGCGGTCGTTCATCAACATCCGCTCAAGCAGACGCACGCCGAAGCCCGCGCCCCAACTCCGGTTGATGTCGTTCGACGGCGAGGAAAACGCGGTGCCGGCGATGTCGATATGGGCCCAGGACACATCATCCTGAACGAATCGCTGAAGGAATTGAGCGGCAGTAATCGAGCCGGCCCAGCGCCCGCCGATGTTCTTCATGTCGGCGACCTTCGAATCGATCAGCTTGTCGTACTTCTTGGATAACGGCATCCGCCAGACCTTTTCGTCGGTCTGCGTGCCGGCCTGAGTGAGCCCATGCGCGAGCGCGTCGTCATTGGCATAAAGCCCGGCATATTCGTGGCCAAGCGCAACGATGATGGCCCCAGTCAGCGTCGCCAGCGTGACCATCCGTTTCGGCCGCCATGTCTCCTGCGCGTACCACATGGCATCGGCCAGCACCAAGCGGCCTTCGGCGTCGGTATTCAGCACCTCGATGGTCTGACCGGACATGGACTTGACGATGTCGCTTGGCCGTGAGGCGGAGCCGCTGATCATGTTCTCGGTCAATCCCAAGACGCCGACCACGTCCACGGGCGCCTTTTCCTTGGCGAGAGCGAGTATCAGGCCGGCCACGCAGGCTGCCCCGCCCATGTCGCCTTTCATATCTTCCATTCCCTGCGCGGGCTTGATCGACACCCCGCCGGTGTCGAAGCACACACCTTTCCCGACGAAGACCGAGGGCGATCCGTCGGGAGCGCCTTCCCCGCGCCAGTGCAGGCACACCAGCCGGCTGGGCCGCGCGCTCCCCTGCCCCACCGAAAGCAACGCGCCCATGCCGAGTTCGCGCATCCGGTCCTCGTCGAGAATGTCGACCTCCACGCCATATTCGGCAAACGCGCTGAGCCGCTCGGCGAACTCTTCGGGGCCCAGAGCGTTGGGGGGTTCATTCACAAGATCGCGCGCGAGATAGACACCTTCGGCGATGGGACGCATGGGCGCGAAGGCCGCCTCGGCGGCTTCGGGCGCGTCGCAATGAATCACCAGCCGCTGTAATGACGGATCAGGATCGCTTCCTTCGCCATTACTATCATCCTGTGCCTTTTTCTTCGTCTTATACTTGTTGAATTCATAGCTGCGCAGCAACGTCCCCAGCGCCACATGCGCTGCGTGTTTTGCATCCAGAGCACCGCCGCCGGTTGCTTCAAGCCAAACATGGGCCTCGGTCACGGTTGCGTCGATCTTGCCGCGAATGAAGCCGCCGAGATCGATCCAGCCCTGGGACGGGGCTTCGTCGATACCGTTCAAACCTACGATGAGCAGCCGCTCAACCGACTCGAGTCCGGCCGGAGCAAGTAGGTTCACCGCTGTCCTGTTTCGCCCCTTGAAGTCCGCGATGCGGCAGGCGCGTGTCAGCGTCCCGGCCGAGCCGGTGTCCAATTTCTCCGCCGTGGGCGCGAGCCGGGCATTCTCACCGGCCATGACGATCACGGTGCCGCTCGGCTCTTGGTCTTTCGAAGCGAACGCGATTTCAGGATTCGACAATAGTAACTCCCCAATTGCTCGGAAGATCAGGCTTAGGCCGACCGCCGCGCCTTGCGGCAAGTAAACCTTGATTTGGCAGGCTACGCAACCGCCGGACAGCGCGGCATGGCCATGCTGCCCGCCGAAAAACCGCCATTATGACGTGTTGGTTCGTCGTTTCGCAAGGCGGTTGATTCACCGTCGATTTCTGTCCGTTCGACTTACACGTCAGCGCGTCATGGACACCATCAGTCGTTACATCTTCAAACAGACCGTCACGGCGATGCTCATGATCATGCTGACGCTGACGTTGATCGTCTGGATGACGACGGCCCTGCGGCGAATCGACATCATGACCGACCAGGGGCAGGGATTTCTCATCTTCCTGCAGATCACCGGACTGGCGTTGCCGAACCTTATCACCATCGTCGCGCCGGTCGCGCTGCTGATCTCGACCATTCACATGCTCAACCGCCTCAACAACGATAGCGGCATCATCATTCTGAACGCGGCCGGCGCCACCATCTGGTGGGTCATGCGGCCATTCCTGGTGTTGGGGGTGCTGGTCACGGTGTTCGTGTTCATCTCCAACGCGTATCTCAGTCCGCAAAGCCTGCGCACCCTGCGTGATTACATCGTCGAAGTGCGCACAGATCTCATTTCGCAGGTGATCCAGCCGGGCAATTTCATTTCGCCCGAAAACGGGCTGACTTTTCACATCCGCGATCGTGAAGCTGATGGCACGCTGCGCGGGCTGATGGTCAACGATGGGCGCGACAAGGAACAGACCATCACCTATCTCGCTGACCGGGGCCAGATCGTTAAACGCGACGGGCGCTCCTTCCTCGTCATGCGTGGCGGCCACATCCAGCGTGTCGATGCCGGACGGGACGACGCGCAGATCATCGCCTTCGACAGCTACATTTTCGACATTTCCGAACTCGGGCCGGAAAGCCGCCAGCCGAGTTACGAGCCCAAGGAACGCTTCCTGGGCGAGTTGATGAACCCGGATCCGGAAGATCCGCGTTACAAGCGCCGACCAGGCAAGTTCCGGGCAGAGCTTCATGACAGGTTGGCGAATCCGCTCTATCCGATCGCGTTTGTGCTGATCGCGGTGGCGACGCTCGGCTATGCGCGCACAACCCGCCAAAGCGGGGGTCAGGGCATGGCGGTGGCGTTCATCGCCTGCGTGCTCGTTCGCGGCGGCGGGCTGGCGGCGACCAATCTGGCGGTCAAGCAGCCATGGGCCATCGGCCTTATCTACGCGTTGCCCGTGGCGGCGATCATCGGCGCGCTCATCATGGCGCAGCGGAACATGCGCCCGCACAATGTGCGCACGCTCGATCTGAAACTGCCGCGGTGGATGCACACCCCGCCATGGCGGCGCCGGACGGGCTCGTCGGCCCGCGCGGCGCAATAAGGAGAGATTCGCGTATGGGCACGCTGGGACGCTACATGGCCAAGCGCTTCGCGATATCGATACTTGGCGTCTTCGCCGTTTGTCTTGCGCTTATCTTTTTCATCGACTTCCTCGAACTCCTGCGCGAGGCCAGCAAGCGTGAAGGCGTCTCGATGGGCTCGCTCGTGCTGATCGCCCTCCTGCGCCTTCCCAAGTTCGCTGAGCTGACGTTGCCGTTCGCTGTTCTGATCGGCTCCATCGCCGCCTTCATGGCCCTGAGCCGAACCTCGGAGCTGACGGTGGTGCGCGCGGCGGGCATTTCGGCCTGGCAATTCCTGCGCCCTGCCCTGCTTGTCGCGCTGGCCCTCGGTATTCTCTCGACGGCGGTGTACAATCCGCTTGCGGCCTGGGCGAAAGCGTCTGCAGATCGGCTGATCGGCGATGTTCTGGGTGAAGAGAAGAAGTCGATTCTGCGCTCGAACAAGCCGGCCTGGCTGCGCCAGAACGGGGCTGACGGGCCTTCGATCATCTACGCCGGCAATGTCGCCGATAACGGATTGACTCTCAGCGCGATTACGGTGTTGCAGTTTGACCGCAACCGCAAATTTCTTGAGCGGATCGAGGCGGATAAGGCGCGCTTGAAGGCCGGGTATTGGGAGCTCGAAAATGCCCGTGTAACAAGTGAAAATCGCGGTACACAGGACTACCAAGAGTATTTCGTAAGCACCTATCTGGAGCGTCGCCACGTTATCAACAGCATAACGTCCGCGAAAGGCGTTTCTTTCTGGGAACTTCCTGAATTTATCGAGTTCGCAGAAAAGGCGGGGCTGGAAGCTGAGCGTTATGAGCTTGAATATCAGCAGCTATTGTCGCGGCCAATTCTTCTGGCCACGATGGCGCTGATCGCAGCGACGTGCTCCCTGCGAGCCTTCCGTTTTGGCGGTATTCAGACTATGGTCATCGCCGGTTTGAGCGCGGGGTTCGCCTTCTTCGTCTTCTCGGAACTCTCGCGCAAATTGGGGATCTCTGGGCTGGTGTCGCCGAGCGTGGCTGCATGGGCGCCAGTCCTCGTTGCGTGCTTTCTCGCTGCGACCGTGTTGCTTCATCAGGAGGACGGCTGACAGATGCGTCGAGGCTTGGCTGAAGGGATGTCCCAAGCGGCAGGCGCGCTTCGGGCGATTGCTGTGGCGGCAATCGCGCTGCTGTGCTTGACGGGTGCGGCCGGCGCTCAGCAAAACCTTATCGAGCAGTCCTTCGGCGACCTGGACACGAAGGAGCCGCTGCTGCTGCAGGCTGACAACCTGATTTACGATCGCAAGAATGATCGAGTCGTCGCGCGCGGCAATGTCGAGGTCTATTACAACAATTACAGCCTCGTGGCCGACGAACTGATCTATGATCAGACGGCTGGCACACTTGAGGCGGTGGGCGACGTGAAGATCAAGGAACCCGACGGCGCGGTCGTCAAGGCGGATCGCATTGATCTCACCGACGACTTCAAGGACGGGTTCGTCAGGTCACTGCGCATCGTCACCTCGCAAGAGGAACGGATCGCAGCGCGCCGCGCCTACCGCAAGGGCGGTGAGACCACGGTCTTTGAGCAAGGGGCCTACACACCGTGCAGGGTGTGCAAGGATAAGGAGGGCGATGGGCCGCTGTGGCAGATCAAGGCGCGCAAGATCATTCACGACAAGTCCGAGGGCAATATCTACTACGAGGATGCGACGCTCGAATTCCTCGGGCTCCCGATCGCTTACGTACCCTATTTCTACCATCCCGATCCGACCGTTGCGCGCCGCTCCGGTTTTCTGGCGCCCAAGTTCCGGCAGTCGGACGAGCTCGGCTTCGCGTTCGCCCAGCCCTATCATTACGTCATTGCGCCGAATAAGGACCTGACCGTCACCCCCATGCTTACCACGGATGCCGGTGCTCTCGTGTCGGCAGAGTGGCGTCATCGCGTCGAGAACGGTCAGTACCGTGTGTTGATGGCGGGGGCATACAACGATGATCCGTCGAATGAGGCGCCGACCGACAGTTCGTTCCGCGGGACGATTGAAACACAGGGGCAATTCAGCCTGGGCAGCTTCTGGAACTGGGGCTGGGATATCACCGCGGAAACTGACGACACGTTCCGCCGCTTCTACAAGATTGACGACGTCACCCAAACGGAGCGTGTCTCGCAGCTATATCTCGTAGGCCAGAGCGAGCGAAACTATTTCAGTGCGCGCGCGTACAGCTTCACGAACCTGACGGAAAACGGCGAACTCGAGGACATCAACGACCGCGACACGGTCGTCCACCCGGTCATCGATTACAACTATATCGCCAGCGATCCGGTGCTCGGCGGCGAAATGGCATGGGACACCAACGTTGTTTCACTCTCCCGCGATGACGGGCCCGAAACGAACCGGCTGTCGACCGAGGTCAGTTGGCGGCGAACACTGACAGATCCCATCGGACAGCGATTGACCCCCTTCGCGAAAGGGCGGGCCGATGTCTATAATTTCTCGTCGTTCACGGATTTCAACGACGATGGCAATACCGTGGACAGGCCGGGGGATACTTTCTCGCGCCAGCGTCTGACCGGCGGCGCGGATTATCGATTCCCGTTTATCAATCACGCCTCATGGGGATCTCAGGTGATCGAGCCTGTCGCCCAGGTGATCTTTCGCGCCGCCAACGAGGACGGCAAGGATCCAGCCAATGAAGATGCGCAAAGCCTTGTATTCGACGATACGCTGCTCTTCGACATCGACAAGTTTTCCGGTTACGATCGGTTGGAAACCGGCACGCGCGCGAATTACGGGCTTCAGTATACCCTGCAGTCAGACGCTGGTTTCAGCCTGCGCGCGGTCGCCGGGCAAAGCTATCACATCGCAGGAGACAATCCGTACGATAAGGGAAGCGGGCTTGACGACGACAAATCCGATTACGTTGCGGGAATGTATTTTGACATCCCGAGCGTCTTCCGCCTGGTCGCTCAGGCCCGGTTCGACGAGGATGATCTCGATGTTCGCCGCCTGGATGTGACCGGATCCGGCCAGTATGGTCCGCTCAGGGGCGCGGTGAATTACGTCAAGGCCGATACGCAACCCGGGCTCGGCGTGCTCGATGATCGCGAGGAACTTTCGGCTTCGGGCGCGCTTCAGGTCACTGATCTCTGGTCAGTTTATGGGGACATCCGCTATAACTTCGAACTGGAGAAGGCAATCGAGCATAGCGTCGGCGTGAAATACGACTGCGAATGCTTCATGATGTCTGTGAAATATACGAAGTCCGAGATTCGCGATCGCGATGTCGAGCCCGAAGAGACCATTCTTGTCGGCTTCGAATTCCAGAATCTCGGCGGCGCGGACGTCAAGACCGACATGATTGACGGCTTCGCAGCTACAGACGGCGGCAGCTAATCGCCAGTGTTGAGCTGTGGCTGTTCGATACACGCTCAAAGCGTATGCAATCTGCAATTTGTGGCCACACTCGGTCGTGACAGTCGTGCGTTCGGGCATGCTGGTTGCCGGCGGGCGGTGTCATGGCATGCGTTGCAGGGATTGATCGCCCTGCGCTCGGCCGGACCGAGGACTTCCGGCGCAAAGTGTCCGACTGACGAAATGGCTGAACCACCGGGAGGCTCGATGCCAATGCGAAAGCTTGTTTTGTTGATTGCAGTGGCGGGGTTGGCCGCCGGCCTTTATTCCGCTCCCTCATCCAACGCGAGCAACTTGAGCTACGTAGTCAAGGTCAACGATCAGCCAATCACCTCTTATGATCTTGCCCAGCGTCAGAAATACATCGCCTTGACGAGCGGGCAACTGGGCAAACGGATGCGCGCGACGCTCCAATCGGAAAGCACGAAGCGAAAATTCCAGAAGTTCATGCAACAGCAGCAGCCGAGCTCCCGATCGGAGGCAGAGGCGCTACAGCAGAAGTTCGTCTCTCGCATCCAGAACCAGGTCATGAGCAATATCCAGAGTGAAACGCGCGATCAAGCGCTTGAGCAGCTCATCAACGAGCGGCTGAAGCTCCAGGAAGCGAAGGATCGGAAAGTCAGCGTTAACGAAGCCGATGTCGACCAACTCCTCAAACGGATGGCGAGTTCGGTGACGGAAGGCCAGACAGTCGATGAGTTCCTTGCCGCTTTCCGGAAACAGGGTGTCGGTGAAGAAACCATCCGCCAACGTATGCGCGCCCAGATTGCGTGGCGGGACGTCATTCGCAAGATTTACGGTTTCCGGATCTCGTCACTGGTCGGCGCGGGCGCAGACGAGACCAAGAAAAGTGACTCCAGCGCAGCTGAAAGCGTTTTCAATGTCCGCAAGTTGCGTATTGCTACCGGGAGCGGCCAGGCCGCGCTGGCGCGCGCTTATGTCCGTGGCCAGACGATCCGAAAGCGGTTTTCCTCCTGCGGCAAGCTCGCGAGTCTCGCCAAGCGGGCGGGCGATGTCGAGGTCACGTCGCATAACGGGAAAAAGGCGGCGTTCTTCCCGCGCGATGCCCGCCCCCTCCTGATCCAGGCAAGCCAAGGGCAAATGCTGCCGCCAGTCCTCTCATCAGAAGGCGTTGACTTGTACGCAGTTTGCGGTAAGAGGGCGCCGAAGAAGAAAGAGGTGGCCGATGGGTCGCAGACATCGCCGTCGGACCGTCGGCAGCAGGAGTTCCAGATTTATGCCCGTCGGCACTTGAATGACCTGCGGCAACGCGCGACGATCGACCGCCGGTGACGGATGACGCCGGGCGCGCAGTCCGTACCATGTGCCGGATGGCCGAGAGTGGTTCATAGCAATGGCTGAGGCGATGAGCGCAAAGCAGCGCGCGCCGCTCGCCCTGACAATGGGCGATCCGTGCGGAATCGGCCCTGAAATCACGCTGAAGGCTTGGTCACAGCGCCAGTCCCATGGCGTCGAGCCCTTCGTGTTGTTGGCCGATCCGGTGGTGATGGCGCGGCGCGCAAGCGAACTCAACTACGATATTCCGTTCGAGCAGATCGAGGCCCCCGCTGAGGCCTCCAGCGTGTTTGCCCGGGCGCTCCCGATTCTCCCGCCGGATATCTCCGTTCAGACCTGCGATCCCGGCCAGCCAACGCCGGAGAATACCGCCAGCGTCATAGCGGGCATCGACATGGCCGTCGATTTTGCCCTGTCGGGCCAGGTTTCCGCGGTCGTGACGAATCCCATTGCCAAAGCCATTCTGGCAGGTGCAGGCTTCGGTTTTCGCGGCCATACCGAGTATCTCGGGGTTCTCACCAAGCGACGCGGCGCCAATGCGACGCCCATCATGATGCTGGTCGGCGGCGGGCTGCGCACGGTCTCCGTTACCGTTCACATTCCGCTTCGCGAGGTCCCGGAGGCTTTGACGGCGGAACGGATTATCGAGGCAGGCCTTATTACCCATCGCGCGCTTATAGAAGAGTTCGGCATTGCCGAACCGCGCCTGGCCGTGACGGGTTTGAATCCCCATGCCGGGGAGGACGGCGCAATGGGCACTGAGGAGCGCGACGTTATCGACCCCGCCACCGCCGTGCTTACCGCGCAAGGCGTTAACGTGATCGGCCCGCTGTCGGCTGACACGGCGTTCCATGCGGCGGCTCGCGCCGGTTATGATGCCTGCCTGGCCATGTATCACGACCAGGCGCTTATCCCGGTCAAAACGCTGGCCTTTGACGAGGGCGTCAACGTCACTCTTGGCCTGCCCTTTGTGCGGACATCGCCGGACCACGGAACCGCGTTCGATATCGCCGGCACAGGCAAGGCACGCCCGGACAGTCTGATCTCCGCCCTGAAGCTGGCATCGGAAATGGCGCAGACCCGTGCGGCACGGGGCGAGGCGCTTACGTGAGCACGCCCGATGGGCTTCCGCCGCTGCGCGAGGTTATTGCCGCGCTCGGACTGTCCGCTCGAAAGGGGCTCGGGCAGAATTTCATACTGGATTTGAATCTCACCCGTCGCATAGCCCGCACGGCTGGCGATCTGACGGGGGCGACGGTGCTCGAAATCGGGCCGGGGCCCGGCGGGCTCACGCGCGCCCTGTTTCTGGAGGGCGCAGCGAAAGTCGTGGCGATCGAGCGTGATCCGCGGTGTCTTCCCGCTCTGCACGAAATCGCCGAGCATTATCCTGGACGGCTCGAGATTGTCGAAGGTGACGCGCTGAGCCTCGATCAGGCCAGTCTCGTCGAAAACGCATCCGGCCCGGTAAAGGTGGTTGCCAACCTGCCCTACGCCGTCTCAACCCCCCTTCTGGTGGGTTGGCTCTCAGTTGAGCCCTGGCCGCCCTGGTACGAACGGCTCTGCCTGATGTTTCAGCGTGAGGTTGCCGATCGGCTAACGGCCGAGCCGGGCAACAAGACTTATGGCCGGCTTTCCGTGCTCGCCCAATGGCGCTGTGAGGTGAGACGCGTATTCACACTCCCGCCCGCTGTTTTCACGCCGCAGCCGCAGGTGTCTTCGGCGGTCGTGACCCTCGTGCCCCGGCCGGGGCCGGAACCGGCCTGCCGTCTTGATAGCCTTGAGGCGGTCACCGCAGCGGCTTTCGGCCAGCGTCGCAAGATGCTGCGGGCAAGCCTCGCCCGCCTGACGCCCGACAGCGAGGCGCTTTTGACGAAGGTCGACATCGCGCCCACCGCGCGAGCCGAGCAGCTCAGCATCAATGACTTCGCCCGGCTTGCCCGCGCCTATGAAGCTCAATGCAAGCGGGACTAGCGCAGCAACAGCCATCAGAGGTCTGTCTGGAGGCTTTTGACAAGGCCGGCTAGGCATGTCTGGCGGGTCCGCCTGAGGCGTTCGGCGTGAACGATCGCGCTCAGATCATCAAGGCTTGACTGGAAGTCGTCGTTGACAATGACGTAGCGGTAATCGCGCCAGGCTTCGATCTCGCGCGGCGCTTCGGCCAGGCGCTTCTGGATAACCTCGGGACTGTCGAGGGCCCGGCTTTTCAGGCGCTCCCGCAGCACATCGGCCGATGGCGGAAGTATGAACACGCAAACGACATCGTCCGGCGCGGCCTGGCGAAGCTGCGCACCGCCTTGCCAGTCGATGTCGAACAAGACGTCACGGCCCGCCTGGAGGCTGCGCTCAACGGGCGCCCGGGGAGTGCCGTAGAGATTGCCGAACACATTGGCCCACTCCAGCAGATCCCCGCGCTCACGCATCGCGGTGAATTCTTCCGTGGGGACGAACCAATAATCGACGCCGTCGGTCTCGTTGGCGCGCCGAGGCCGCGTTGTCACCGAAATCGATGGCGCGATCCCGGTCTCCCTTTCCACGAGCGCGCGGGCGAGGGAGGTCTTTCCGGCCCCCGAAGGTGATGAGAGCACGAGCATGAATCCCTTGCGATGGCTTCGCGCCTGCTGAGCGTCGCGGGTCTCATGCTTGTCGTGCTGTTGCATCGGTGCTGGCCGTCACGCATCGAAGAGCTTGGAGACGCATGAATAGCGTGAACGGCGCCTTGACGACAAGTCCCGTGCTATCGCGGAGCGCGAGCAGGCAGCGGAACCGGCAATTCCCCCGCTGCGCCCGGCTCGGCTTCATCCGCCATTGCCGCCATTGCGGCGGTTTCCGGCGCCGGACGAGACGCTTCCGCGGTTCGGGTTTGCTGTTGTTGCTGCTGCTCTTTCTCAGCCGCCGCCTGTTCAGCCCGCATGCGCTTTTCGGTCTTGCGCCATTCCGCCACGTTGCGGTTATGCTCGGCGAGTGTCTCGGCGAAGGCGTGGCCGCCCGTGCCATCGGCAACGAAATAAAGCGCATCCGTCTCGGCCGGCCTCAGCACGGCTTCGATGGCCGCGCGTCCAGGATTGGCGATCGGCGTCGGCGGAAGGCCCTTGATGACGTAGGTGTTGTACGGCGTCTTCTTGGTGATTTCGCTGCGATAAATCGGGCGGCCAAGCGAGCCGCGCCCGCCGACCAGCCCATAGATGATCGTCGGGTCCGAGCCGAGCCGCATTCCCTTGCGCAGGCGGTTGATGAACACCCCCGCGACCTTCGACCGCTCGTCGGCAAGGCCGGTTTCTTTTTCCACGATCGAGGCAAGGATAAGGGCTTCTTCCCTGCTGTTCAGGGGCAAGCCCGCATCGCGCGACGGCCACACCTTGTTCATGAATTCGTCCTGGGCCTCCTGCATCCGCCCGATGATATCGCTGCGCGGCGTATTGCGCGCGAAACGGTAGGTGTCGGGAAGCAACGAGCCCTCCGGCGGCACCTCTTCGATTTCGCCTTTGAGTTCGTCTGTGGCGCGCAACCGCTCGACAACCTGAAGGCTGGTCCAGCCCTCCGGGATGGTCACGTTGTAGAGAATGGCGTCGCCTTCTATCAGCGTATCCAGCACCGAGCGCATGGTGGCGCCGCGGTCGATCGCATAATCACCGGCCTTCAGCTTTGCCTGCGCGCCAAAATATAGAACAGCGGCCATGAAGATGCGCCGGTCCTGGATGATGCCCT
The DNA here is from genome assembly GCA_964346065.1 of uncultured Hyphomicrobiaceae bacterium. Classification (GTDB taxonomy): domain Bacteria; phylum Pseudomonadota; class Alphaproteobacteria; order Rhizobiales; family Rhodomicrobiaceae; genus Dichotomicrobium. The sequence goes on along the minus strand of CAYFTI010000002.1, from coordinate 16,202 downwards.
CGCGTTCGAGCCGGCTGGCAATGGCGTTGACGCCCTCCCCCCGCGGGATCGTGACGACGGTGTTATGTTTGAGCGGGCCGGCGCTGTCGAACTGCATCTTGGCGTAGTAAAAAGCCCCGATCAGGCCGACAAGACCGATGAACAGCGCAGTGAACAAGGCGTTCATGAGCGCGAAAACCGGGCGTTGGCGCTGGCGTTGCGGGTTGCGTCCGCGCGGCGCCTCCGGAGGTTGATCCGGCTCCAGCGCTTCGGACGGGCTACGTGGCAGGACGCTGAAATCATTGCGCGCGCCGACATAGCTGTCCGAGGCGAAGCGCTCGTCACTGTCCCAGTCGTTGGATCCAGATGGCATCAGGCCGAACCCTCGCAATGCAGCGGTCACAGGGCGACAAACTTGCTTTCAAATATGGCAAGAGGGCGGTCGCCCGGCTCCCGCGGTGCGTCGCGGCGTGCTCAATCGGCGCGGCGGATGATGAGCGAGGCGTTCGTGCCGCCGAAGCCGAAGGAGTTGCTCAACACGGCATCGACACGTGCCTTTTTCGCCTCGTGCGGTACCATGTCGATAGGCGTTTCAATCGAGGGATTATCCAGGTTGAGCGTCGGCGGGATAATGTCGTCGCGAAGCACCAACGTCGCGAAGATCGCCTCGGCCGCCCCGGCCGCGCCCAGCAGATGACCAACCGCCGACTTGGTCGAGGACATGATGAGCCCTTCAACAGCTTCACCGAACAAACGCTCGACGGCGCGAACCTCGATCTCGTCGCCCATGGGGGTGGACGTGCCGTGCGCGTTCACGTAGCCGATTTCGCCCGGCGGCATCCCGGCATTGCGCAGTGCGGCCTCCATGCAGCGATAGGCGCCGTCGCCATTCTCGGCCGGTGCGGTGATGTGATAGGCGTCCCCCGAGAGGCCGTAACCGACAACCTCGCCGTATATCGGCGCGCCGCGGGCCTTGGCGTGTTCGTAGGATTCCAGCACGACGATACCCGCGCCCTCGCCCATGACGAATCCGTCGCGGTCCCGGTCAAACGGGCGCGACGCGCGTTGCGGCTCGTCGTTGAAATTGGTCGACAGGGCGCGCGCGGCCGAGAATCCGGCAACCGACAAGCGGCACAGCGGCGATTCGGTCCCGCCCGCCACCATGACATCGGCATCGCCTAGCGCGACGAGACGATAAGCATCGCCGATCGCGTGGGTGCCGGTGGAGCAGGCCGTCACGACCGCGTTGTTTGGCCCCCTCAGCCCGTACTTGATCGAGACGTAGCCGCCCGCGAGATTGATCAGCCGGCCGGGGATGAAGAACGGACTGATCCGGCGCGGCCCCTTTTCCGCCATCAGCAGCGAGGTGTGCTCGATGCCCTGAAGGCCGCCGATGCCCGAGCCGATCAGCACGCCGGTGCGTACCTGATCCTCGTAGCGTTCCGGTTTCCAGCCGGCATCGGCAAGCGCCTGTTCCGTGGCCGCCATCGCGAAGACGATGAAGTCATCGACCTTGCGCTGCTCCTTCGGCTCCATCCAGTCATCGGGGTTGTACTCCCCTTCCCCGCTGCCCTTGGGAATGAAGCAGGCGACTTTGCACGCCAGGTCGTCGGTCGGAAACTCGTCGATCCGCCGGGCACCGCTGTCGCCCCCCACGATCCGTTGCCAGGAGGCATCCACGCCACAGCCAAGCGGCGAGACGAGCCCCATGCCCGTGATGACGACACGGCGAAAGGGAACGCTAGAAGATGTAAGGGCCATTTCACTGTCTGCTGTTAGAGGGCACGCAGTGCTCGTCTACCTGACAAGGAGAGTGCGGCGCATGAAGTGCCGGATGCCATCGGCTGGCGACCAACCGATCTCGGCAATTCCTTCCTGCCCCTCCACACGTGCCCTTCAAGCTCCGTCTGAAGACCTGTCATGCGCTCATGGAAGACCAGTTGCGGAACCTGCTGTCAGGACCCTGAGTTTTCCTCGAGGAACTTGACCGCGTCCCCGACCGTCTGGATGGTCTCCGCGGCATCGTCGGGAATTTCGCAGTTGAATTCCTCTTCGAACGCCATCACCAGTTCGACGGTGTCAAGGCTGTCCGCGCCCAGGTCGTCGATAAAGCTCGCGTTGGGCTGGACCTTTTCGGCTTCCACGCCAAGGTGCTCAACCACGATCTTTGTTACGCGTTCGGAGATATCGCTCATTTCTGCCTCGCTGTGATGAGAAGGTCTCGACCAAAAGCCGTCTCGGGGATTTAGACTTGGGCTGGGCTGGCGCGCAACCCTTTGTAATGCACAGCGCCGCCAACGGGCTGCTCACACCCGCTGACAGCACGACTTCGGGAATGCAACGCCTGCGCGAAAGCCACGCTTGTTATCACGTTCGTGACGCCCTGACCAGTACGCTCGGCAGCGCCGCAAGTCCGGGCAGACAGACAGCCTTTCGCGATGTCGGGAACCGGCCTCATTGTCTTAGACCATCGCCATTCCGCCGTTGACATGAAGCGTCTCGCCCGTGACATAGCCGGCCTCGTTACTGGCCAGATAGACAGCCGCCGCGGCGATGTCTCCGGGCTTGCCGAAGGTTCCGGACGGAATAGCCGCGGCGATCGATTCGACCTGCTTTTCGTTCAGTTCACCCGTCATGGCGGTCTCGATGAAACCGGGCGCGATGCAGTTGGCGGTCACGCCGCGCGCGGCAACTTCGCGGGCGAGCGACTTCGTCATGCCGACCAGTCCGGCTTTCGACGCGGCGTAGTTGCCCTGCCCGGGGTTGCCCAGCACGCCCGAAATCGACGCGATATTGATGATCCGCCCGAACCGGCGTTTCATCATGCCCCGCAGCGCACCTCGGCAGATAAGGAAGGCGGCGGTCAAGTTCACCGCGATCACCTGATCCCATTCTTCGTCTTTCATGCGCATGAAGAGGTTGTCCCGCGTGATGCCGGCGTTATTCACGACAATGTCGAGACTGCCGAGTGCGTCTTCGGCCTGGCCCGGCAGCGAACTGACAGCATCCCGATCGGACAGGTCACACGGCAGGATCGTGACGCGCTCGCCGAGCTGCGCGCCAATCTCATCCAGCTTTTCCTTGCGCGTCCCCGACAAGGCCACATGAGCGCCCTGCCGATGGAGCGCTGTCGCCAGTTCCTGACCGATCCCGCCCGTGGCACCGGTCACCAACGCGCACCGTCCCGTCAAGTCGAACATCGAAAGCCTCACCCTTGGCCTGACGCGTGGCCCATGCTCGCCATCTGCCGGCCCGTTCTCAAGCGTTCGCTGCCATCACCTCGCCGAGTGCGGCGATATCCTCGGCGGTGCCGACGGACTTCGTGTCAAGTTCGCGCGAAATCCGCCGCGCAAGACCGCTGAGCACCTTTCCCGCACCGATTTCATACATCCGGCTGATGCCGTTGCCGGCCATGAACTCCACCGTCTCTCGCCACCGGACGGTGCCGGTGACCTGCTCGACCAGACGCTGGCGGAGTTCGTCCGGATCGTCCACCGGCCGCGCGAGTATGTTGACGACGACGGGCACATCGGGTCTCGTGAAGGTCACCTCGCCCAGTGCCTCGGCCATGCGGTCGGCCGCGGGCTGCATCAATTGGCAGTGGAACGGGGCGCTGACCGGCAACATGATGCTGCGGCGCGCGCCGCGCGCGCGTGCCATTTCCACGGCGCGATCAACCGCCGTTTTCGAGCCGCTTATCACCACCTGCCCGGGCGCGTTGTCATTGGCGACCTGGCATACGTCGTTGCCGGCCGCCTCTCGCGCCAGGTCATGCACGGTTTCGAGCTCCAGCCCCATGAGCGCGGCCATCGCGCCTTCGCCCACGGGCACGGCCTGCTGCATGGCCTGTCCGCGCGTGCGAAGGAGCCGCGCCGCGTCGCCAATGCTGAGCGATCCGGCCGCTGCAAGGGCGGAATATTCTCCGAGGGAATGGCCGGCCACATAACGCGCCTGCGCCGCCAGTGCCAGTCCATGCTCCTCGCTGAGTACGCGCATCACCGCCATAGACACGGCCATGAGCGCGGGCTGGGCGTTTTCCGTGAGCGTCAGTTCGTCTTCCGGCCCTTCGCTCATCAGCCGTAACAGCGGCTGGCCGAGCACCTCGTCGACCTCGTCGAATACCGCGCGTGCGGCGGCAAAATTGCGATAAAGGTCAACGCCCATGCCGATATGCTGGCTGCCCTGGCCGGGAAATGTAAAAGCGGCGTGCGTCATGCGTTCCGGTTCATGCTGGATCGGGTCATCGGGTCGCTCCCGGTCAAGGTCGTTGTTCGCGTCGCCATGGACGCCCTTCCCGAAAGGTGCAGACTCCTTCCCCCAACCGCACGGTAACCCTATCGATGACCGCTCAAAGACACTGTTTGCAGACAGCTTGTCAAGACCAGCGGCCTGGCGCGCCACGTTCCCTCCTGCCATACGACGATCTGGGCGCCCTTCGTGGCAGATTTTTATTGCATCATCGCGGCCCCTCACACTACATACCAGCAGGTTTCGGCTGAAGGCTGAACGGTCGCCGACGGGCGCGCCGGTGTCTTCGCTCTTTTGACTGTCTTCCTTTGAGCCTTTCCGCACCTTCGCAGCAGGCTCAAAAGAGGCTTGGCGCCGAAACGCAAAGTAAATTGGAAAGGCGACAGATCATGCCAAAGTATGAGCATGTGTTTCTCGCGCGGCAGGAAGTGTCCGCGCAGCAGGTCCAGAGCCTGCTGGAAGATTTTTCCAAGGTGATCAGCGATCAAGGCGGCGAGGTCGGCAAAACCGAGTACTGGGGCCTGAAGCCGCTGGCTTACAAGATCAAGAAAAACCGCAAGGCGCATTATCATCTGATGAACATCGACGCGCCTCACGAGGCGGTCGCCGAAATGGAGCGGCAGATGCGGCTGTCCGGGGATGTCATCCGCTTCCTGACGCTGCGGGTGGACGAACTGGACGAGAAGCCATCGCCGATGATGAAACGCTCCGATGAACGGCGCTCCGCGCGGCGCGGCTCACGTGGTGGAGGTCAGGAATGACGGATATTTCCCAGCTCCCGGTCCGCCGCCCCTTTCATCGGCGGCGCAAGACCTGCCCGTTCTCGGGCGAAAACGCTCCGAAGATCGACTACAAGGACGTCAAGCTCATGCAGCGGTTCGTCTCCGAGCGCGGCAAGATCGTACCGAGCCGGATCACTGCCGTATCTGCCAAGAAGCAGCGGGAGTTGTCCCGCGCTATCAAGCGCGCGCGGTTTCTGGGTCTTCTCCCTTATGTGGTGAAATGATCCGCCGGAACGCGGCGGGGGTTGGGACAGGGCTGTACGCCCGTCTCTAACCGCTCCTACAACAGCGGGACAGCTTGTGATGAACAACCCTGCCGTCGTCGGCGCGCTCGCCGGTTTCGTGTCCGCCCTGCTATTCGTCTCCTCTGCGGCCAGCGCCGTGGCGGCAGTCTTTCTTGTCTACATAACACCGCTGCCGCTGCTGATCGCGGGGCTGGGCTGGGGCATCCGTGCAAGCCTCATCGGCCTTGGGGTCGGCATGCTGGTCGCTGCGGCCTCGTTCAGCATCAACGTCGCGATCACCTACGCGCTGATGCTGGGCGGACCAGCCGCTCTCCTCGTCTATCTCGCCTTGCTCAGCCGCCCCGATCCGCAAGCTCCGGCAGGCCAGAACGGCCTCGTCTGGTACCCGCCGGGCCGGCTGATCGCGTGGGCGGCGGTGATGGCCGGTGCCGTTGGTGCCGGCTCCGCCGTCGTGTTGGCGTCGGGGACGGGCGATTACGATGCGAGCGTGCGCCAGTTCTTCAATGAAACGCTTCTGCCGGCGCTTCAGCAAGGCGAGCAGGAACTGAGCGAGGAGCAGATCAATCAGACCGTTCAGTTCATGGCGGGCATCCTGCCGGGCGCGGTGTCCGCGGTCTGGCTGCTCATCATGCTCATCAACACCTGGCTGGGTGGCAAGATCGCTTCGGTCTCCGGTCGGCTGATCCGGCCCTGGCCGAGCCTGTCGGATATTGAGTATCCGCGGTTTGTGCCGCTCGGCTTTCTGGTGGCGTTGCTCGTCAGCTTGTTTGCGGGGCTCACGTCGGCGATCGGCTCGGCCTTTGTTGGCGCGTTCCTGCTGGCGTACCTGATCATGGGGCTGGTTGTGGTTCACGTCATCGTGCGGGGCAGCCGCTTCGCGCCGCTGATCCTCGTGCTGCTTTACGTGGGCATTGTGCTCGTCGGTTGGCTGGCGCTGATCGTCGCGCTGATCGGCGTTGCCGAACCGCTGTTGAAGCTGCGCCGCCGGATGCAGCAGGACCAGGGCGGCTCGGGTCCGCCGGATCAGCCGGCGCAGGACTAGCGCCGCCTGCGCCCGCAGCAGGGGCGATTGCGATTTTTCGAACAGATCGAACGGAGAGATAAAGATGCAGATCATTCTATTGGAAAGGGTCGGAAAGCTCGGGCAAATGGGCGACGTGGTGACGGTCCGTGATGGCCATGCGCGCAATTACCTGTTGCCGCAAGGCAAGGCGCTACGGGCGACCGAGGAGAACATTGCGCGGTTCGAGCGCGAGCGGGCGCAGATCGAGGCACGCAACCTGGAACTTCGCAAAGAGGCCGAAGCGGTGGCCGAAAAGCTGGACGGCCAAACCTTCGTCGTCATCCGTCAGTCCAGCGACACCGGGCAGCTTTACGGCTCTGTCAGCACGCGCGATATCGCCAACCTCATCTCGGAAAGCGGCACGTCCGTCGCACGTAGCCAGGTGCTGCTCGATCGCCCGATCAAGACGCTTGGCCTGCATCAGGTTCGTATTCAGCTTCACGCGGAGGTGGATGTAACGATCATGCTGAATGTCGCCCGTTCCCAGGACGAGGCCGATTTGCAGGCGCAGGGACAGGACGTGACGGCCGTACGGGAAGAAACGGAATACGAGCACGTCTCGCGCGAGGAGCTGGAAGAGGAGTTGTTCGAGCCGGGCGCGGAACCCGAACCAGAGACCGAGACCGGGGGCGCCGGGGACGAGGAGCCCGCGAAGACCTAGGCGAGCGCACCGGCACGGCATGGCCCGGAGCCGGTCGTGCGGCGGATTCCGGGTTGGTGGCAGTGGAACCAAAAGTTTGCTAACGTTGTTAAGGTATATGCAGCGCTCGGCGCTGGCCTTGGGAGAATGAAGACGACGGGCAACACCGCGGACCGAAAATGTCACCGTTCTGGTTACTTCTGGACCGGGTCGTAACCTCGGGAAACCTGAGCTTCATCGACGCCGGCGGCCGTCGTCGAAGCTACGGCGACAACACGGGTCGTGAGGTTGTCGTGCGGCTCCATGACAAGCCGGTTGAATGGCGGATCGCGATCGATCCGGCGCTTGCCATCGCCGAGGCCTTCATGGATAGCCGCCTGACGCTTGAACAGGGCGGGCTGTACGACTTCCTAGAGCTGCTCATCAAGAACACCGCGCGCGAGGACCTGTCGGGCAGTTCGCGCGTACTCGACAGCATTAGATATGCCACGCGCTGGTTCCGCCAGTACAACCCCGCCAGCCGTGCCGCGCGCAACGCCTCCCACCACTATGACATACCGCGCGAGATTTATGAGCTCTTCCTTGACCCGGACTGGCAGTATTCCTGCGCCTATTTCGCACATGAGGATCTCGACCTCGCGGAGGCGCAGCGCGCCAAGAAACGCCATATCGCAGCGAAACTGCGAATGGCCCCCGGCCAGGACGTCCTCGACATCGGCTGCGGCTGGGGCGGTCTGGGCTTGACTTTGGCCAAGCTGGCCGATGCGCGGGTTACAGGCATTACCCTGAGTTCGGAACAACTCAAACACGCTCGGGAGCGCGCCGCGAAGACGGGCCTGGACAGTCAGGTTCGATTCGAGTTGCGCGACTATCGCAAGATTGAGGAGCGGTTCGACCGCATCGTCTCGGTTGGCATGTTCGAGCATGTCGGCGTGAACCACTACCAGGAATTCTTCGACCAGCTTTACAAGCTGCTCAAGGACGATGGCGTGGCGTTGCTCCATTCGATCGGCCGCTCGGACATGCCGGGCATCACCAACCCCTTCATCGAGAAATATATCTTTCCCGGCGGCTACATCCCCGCGCTAAGCGAAGTGCTGCCAGCCATCGAGCGTGCGGGTCTGATCGTGGCGGATGTCGAGATCCTGCGGCTGCATTACGCCAAGACCCTGCGCGCCTGGCGCGAGGCGTTCATGGCGCGTCGCGATGAGGCGAAGCGGCTGATGGGCGAGCGGTTCTGCCGGATGTGGGAGTTCTATCTGGCCGGATCCGAATTGGCGTTCCGGTATCAAGACTTGATGGTCTTCCAGATCCAGCTCATCAAACAGGTCGACGCCCTGCCCCTCACGCGCGATTACATGCTGGAAGACGAGCGCCGCCTTCAGGCCCTGGAGAAAGCGGGAGAAGGACCGCGTCCGCGTCTGGCCGGCACCTGAGCCTGTCGATGACACGCGATTGACCCGAAGAGCGATTTCCACTTCTCGGATCGCGCCATAGCGATTCGCCACGGTCAATTTCCTGCCGCACGAATCGGGTCTGCGCTGTGCATATCGCGTATAGCGTGGATACCCTCAAACGATACTGCCGACCAGCCGCCGGAATCGCGATATGCCTCGGGCCATGAGCACAAACCAGGCGAACAGCACTGCCCTTGCGCAGCATCAAGATGCCCTGTCTTTCCGCCAGGCGCCTCACAATATCGAGGCGGAACAGGCGTTGTTGGGCGCGCTCCTGATCAACAACAGCGCGCATGACCGGGTTTCCAGCTTCCTTGAGCCGGAGCATTTCTTCGATCCGCTCCACGCGCGCATCTATGAGACGGCGTCGAAGCTGATCCAGGCCGGCAAGCAGGCCTCGCCGATCACGCTGAAGACGTTTTTCGAGGCCGAGGAGCCGGTCGGGAGGCTGAGCGTCCCGCAATATCTCGGGCGGCTGGCGGCGAACGCGGTCAGTGTGATGAACGCGCATGATTATGGCCGCGCGATCTATGACCTGTCGGTGCGCCGGAATCTGATCATCGTGGGCGAGGACATGGTCAACACCGCCTACGACTCGCCGGTGGACATGCCCCCGCAAAGTCAGATCGAGGATGCGGAGCAGCGCCTGTTCGAGCTTGCCGAGAAAGGTAAGTACGGCTCGGGCTTCATGAGCTTCTCGAACGCGCTCACAGATGCCATCGAGATGGCGTCAAGCGCCTACGAGCGCGACGGACATTTGTCCGGCCTTTCGACAGGGCTGCACGATCTGGACCGCACCCTTGGCGGCCTGCAGAAGTCCGACCTCGTCATCCTCGCCGGCCGCCCTTCGATGGGCAAGACCGCGCTGGCGACCAACATGGCCTTCAATGTCGCCCGCGCGCATCGGACCGAAGCCGATGCGCAAGGCGTGCAGAAAACAGTCGACGGCGGTGTCGTCGGTTTCTTTTCGCTGGAGATGTCGGCTGAACAGCTCGCGACGCGTATCATTGCCGAACAAACCGAGATCCCGTCCGAGCGCATCCGCCGAGGGATGATCGAGGAGGCGGAGTTCCGCCGTCTCGTCGAGGTCACGCAGGAGATGCAGAGCATTCCGCTGTACATCGACCACACGGGCGGCATAACCGTTGCACAACTGGCAGCCCGGGCACGGAAACTCAAGCGCCAGCATGGGCTGGACATGATCGTCGTGGACTATGTCCAGCTGATCGCCGGATCTTCAAAGCGCGCTTCCGACAACCGCGTCCAGGAAATCACGGAGATCACCACCGGCCTGAAGGCCCTCGCAAAAGAACTGGACGTCCCGATCCTCGCGCTCTCGCAGCTGTCGCGACAGGTCGAACAGCGCGAGGACAAGCGTCCCCAGCTCTCGGACTTGCGCGAATCCGGCTCGATCGAGCAGGATGCCGACGTCGTGATGTTCGTGTTCCGCGAGGAGTATTACGTGCAGCGGCAGGAGCCATCGACCACCAAGGTCGAGGAGCACCAGAAGTGGCAGGACGAGATGGACCAGGTACAAGGCATCGCGGAAGTCATCATCGGCAAGCAGCGCCACGGCCCGACCGGCACCGTGCGAATGCAGTTCAGCGCTGATGTCACCCGCTTCTCGGACCTGGCGCGCAGTGGGCAGACAGCCGATGCATGGGGCTGAGGACACACTTGACGATACCCGCCACGTCTCGCCAGCGCCCCACGGCGTGGTGCCACGGCCAGAAGACACGGGGCTCTTGCTTGTCCATCTGGATGCGCTGCGCGCGAATTACCGGCGGCTTCGCGATCTCTCCACGCGCGCCGAAACCGCGGCGGTCGTGAAAGCTGACGGCTACGGGCTTGGTGCCGCGCGGTGCGCACAGGCGCTCGCCAGGGACGGCGCCCGCACTTTCTTTGTGGCCACCCCAGGCGAGGCCGGGGCGCTTCGCGCAGCCATGCCGGATGTGACGATCTATGTCCTCGATGGTTTGGCGCCAGGCGCCGCCGCGTATTACGCCGCGGCGCAGCTGCGTCCGGTGCTGGGCGACCCCGAGGAAATCGAGGAATGGGCAAGCTATTGCCGTGCGACCGGCTATACGGGCAACGCAGCGATTCATCTGGATACCGGCTTCAACCGTCTCGGCCTCGATATGGCCGGGGTGCAAGCGCTGGCCAATCGGCGGGAATGGCTTGAAGCCTTTGATCTCTCGCTGGTGATGAGCCACCTCGCCTGCGCCGACACGCCGGACCACCCGAAGACACAGGCGCAGACGGAGCTATTCGACGAGATGCGCGCGCTGCTGCCACGAGCGCCGGCCAGCCTGGCAGCGTCCGGCGGCATTCAGCTCGGGCCACGCTATCATTACGACATGACGCGGCCGGGAGTCGCGCTATACGGGGGAAATTCACTGGATGGCGCGGCACCGATGCAGCCTGTGGTCACCCTGCTCGCGCGCATCGCCAGCGTGCGCCACGCCCAGGCCGGCGAGACGGTCGGTTACGGCGCGACACAGACGTTGAAGCGGGCGTCGCGGCTCGCCATCGTCACGGCCGGCTATGCCGATGGTTACATTCGCCTGCTGGGCGGCAGCGACGCCTGTGCCGGCGCTTCTGGGATCATCGGCGGGTACGAAGTGCCGGCTGTCGGACGTGTATCGATGGATCTTACCGCCTTTGACGTCACCGATGTGCCGGAAACGCTTGCCCGGCGTGGCGGGTGGATAGAGCTCCTCGGCGCACACGTCACGGTCGATGACCTCGCAGCGCGTTCCCAGACGATCGGCTACGAGGTGCTGACAAGCCTCGGGCACCGGTACACACGCCACTACGTCGGCGGGTAGAGGCGACCGAATGGCCCGCGCAACAAGCGTTTATGTCTGTCAGAGCTGCGGCGGGACAACGCCACGGTGGGCCGGCAAATGTCCCGCCTGCGATGCGTGGAACACTCTGAGCGAGGAGCCCGCCGATGCGCCCTCCGGCGGCAAGCGTGCGCGGGGCCGGAAATCGGATGGTGTGCGCCTGCTGCGCCTCGACGAAAGCGGCAGCCGCATCGCCCGCGCGCCGACCGGGACAGACGAGTTCGACCGGGTGCTCGGTGGTGGACTCGTCCCGGGCTCGGCGGTGCTGTTGGGCGGCGATCCGGGTATCGGAAAGTCGACGCTCCTGCTCCAGACCGCGGCAGCCTTCGCGGACAGCGGCCAAGCCGCGCTTTACTTCTCCGGCGAAGAAGCCGCGGAGCAGATAAGCTTGCACGCCGACCGTCTCGGGGTTGCCTCCGCCCCGTTGCGCGTGGCCGCTGAAACGAATGTCGAGCGCATCCTTGCCACGATCGACGCCGAAAGCCCGGCCGATCTCATCGTCATCGACTCGATCCAGACGCTGTGGTCCGACACGCTCGATTCCGCGCCGGGCACCGTCAGCCAGGTTCGCGCCTCGGCGCAGGCGCTGATCGTGCACGCGAAGCGAACCGGCTGCGCGGTGTTCCTCGTTGGCCACGTCACGAAAGACGGTCAGATTGCCGGCCCGAAAGTGGTCGAGCACATGGTCGACACCGTCCTGTACTTCGAGGGCGACAGCGCCCAGCATTACCGCCTGCTGCGCTCGGTCAAGAACCGCTTCGGCCCCGCCGGAGAAATCGGTGCCTTCGAGATGCGCGGCAACGGTCTCGATCCGGTCGCCAACCCGTCTCAGCTTTTCCTTGGTGAGCGCGACGAGGCGGCACCCGGCGCCGCCGTTTTCGCCGGCGTGGAAGGTACGCGCCCGCTGCTGGTGGAGATCCAGGCGCTGGTCGCGCCGACGGCCTTCCCGTCGCCGCGCCGCGCCGTGGTTGGCTGGGACGCCAATCGTCTCGCGATGCTGCTCGCCGTGCTGGAGGCGCGGTGCGGGATCAAGCTCAGCGGCCACGATGTCTATCTGAATATCGCCGGAGGGCTTCGCGTCGCAGAACCGGCGGCCGATCTCGCCGTGGCAGCCGCCCTTGTCTCGGCACTTTCAGGCGTTGCACTTCGTCAGGATTGCGTTTATTTCGGTGAAGTCAGTCTGTCCGGCGCGATCCGCTCGGCACGCCAATCCGATACAAGACTGCGTGAAGCAGCCAAACTGGGGTTCGGCGCTGCGGTGGTACCAGCGTCCGGAGACATCGACGAGACCCAGTGCGCTCTGACCCTGGAGCGCGTGGGACATCTCAAGGGGTTGGCCGCGCAAATTCAGCGCGCGGCACCGTCTGCACGTTCCACGGCCGTTTAAGATTACGACAACGGATTGGCCGTGCCGTCCTGAATGGAGAGGGAGTTCCCGGGCAATGCCAATTCAATGGCTCGACGTCATCCTCATTCTGATCATGTTCATCTCGGCGTTTCTGGCCATGCTGCGCGGCCTGACCCGCGAGATGCTGTCCATCGTCTCATGGGCGCTGGCGGCTGTGGCGGCGCTGTTCGCCTACCCGGCTTACCGCGAAACTGCCCGCCAGTATGTCGAGCCGCCCATGCTTGCCGATGGTGTGCTGATCGGGACGGTGTTCCTGATCACGCTGATCATCGTGAGTCTGATCACGGTGCGAATGTCCGATTACATCCTCGATAGCCGCGTGGGCGCGCTGGACCGCACCCTCGGCTTCGTTTTCGGGCTCGCGCGCGGCCTCATTCTCGTTGTGATCGCCTACGAACTGCTCAGTATGCTGGTGCCGAAGGAAACGCATCCGCGATGGGTCGTGGAGGCGCGTTCGCTGCCCGTCATTGAAAGCACCGGCTCGGCGATCATCTCGTTGTTACCGGACAATCCGGCCTCTGTTTTCCGGGACGAAGGCGAGCCAGGCTGAAGCCGGCTCGCGTTGCGCAGGCGCCGAACATTGGGGCTTTACCTGTTGAAGCGTCACAAAACTGACATTTTGAGATTGCGTGCAGCGCAACAATGCGCATATTGGCGGTGTATGCAATCCGGGTCGTGCGTGACCCGCAGCTCCAATGGGCGATGGAGCTTAGCTGATGGCCGCTGAAAATTGCCTTGAGGTCGACAAACTGCGCGAGGAGTGCGGCGTGTTCGGTGTCTTCAATCATGAGGACGCCGCGCCGCTCACGGTGCTTGGTCTGCACGCGCTCCAGCATCGCGGGCAGGAAGCCGCCGGGATCGTCAGCTATGACGGCGAGCATTTCCACTCCGAACGCCGGCTTGGCCTTGTCGGCGATCAGTTCACCAAAAAATCGGTCGTGGACCGACTGAAGGGGCACGCTGCCGTCGGGCACGTGCGCTATTCCACCACAGGCGAGACGGCGATTCGCAATGTCCAGCCATTGTTCGCCGACCTGTCAGGGGGCGGTTTCGCGCTGGCGCACAACGGCAACCTGACGAATGCGCTCAAACTGCGCGAAGAGCTGATCGCCTCGGGTGCGATCTGCCAATCGACCTCGGACACAGAAGTCATCATGCATCTGGTGGCGCGCAGCCGAAAGAAACGGCTGGTCGAGCGCCTTATAGACACGCTTTTGCAGATCGAAGGCGGTTATGCCCTGGTCGCGGTGACCAACAAGAAGCTGATCGGCGCACGCGATCCGCTCGGCCTGCGCCCGCTAGTGCTCGGCAAGCTCGACGGCGCTTACGTGTTCGCGTCAGAGACCTGCGCGCTGGACATTATCGGTGCGGAGTTCGTGCGCGAGGTGGATAACGGCGAGGTGGTGGTCATCACCCAGGATGGCATTGAAAGCCACCGGCCCTTCCCGCCCAGAGCGCCACGCCCCTGCCTCTTCGAATACATCTACTTCGCCCGCCCCGATTCGATCGTAGGCGGGCGCAGCGTTTATGAGATCCGCAAGAAGTTTGGCGAGCAGCTGGCGATCGAGGCTCAGGCCGATGCCGATGTCGTCGTGCCGGTTCCCGATTCCGGCGTTCCTTCGGCGATCGGTTATGCGCAGCAGTCCGGCCTGCCCTTCGAGCTTGGCATCATCCGCAACCAGTATGTCGGGCGCACCTTCATCGAGCCGGAACAGCGCATCCGCAAGCTGGGCGTGAAGCTCAAGCACAGCGCGAACAGCGCGGCGATCCGCGGCAAGCGCATCGTTCTCATCGACGACAGCATCGTGCGCGGCACCACCTCCATCAAGATCGTCCAGATGATGTATGAAAAGGGCGCGCGCGAGGTGCATCTGCGCGTTGCATGCCCACCGATCACCTTCCCCGACTTCTATGGCATCGACACGCCCGAAAAGACGAAGCTGCTCGCATCTCACCACAACCTCGAAGAAATGCGGCAGTTCATTGGCGTGAAAAGCCTTGCCTTCCTGTCCGTGGACGGCATCTATCGGGCGCTGGGCTATGAGGGCCGCGACGCCGCCAACCCGCAGTTCGCCGATCATTACTTCACCGGCGATTATCCGACCCAGCTCGTCGATCAGGACGATAACCAGCCCCATCGCCAGCTTTCGCTGCTGGCCGAAGCAAGCTGAGCCGCCTCTCCATGTCCGAGACAGGACAGCCGCAAGCGCAAACGGGAAAGCGGCTCGCCGGCCGTACCGCGGTCGTCACCGGAGCCTCGCGCGGCATCGGCCGGGCGGTGGCGCTTGGGTTCGCGCGCGAGGGCGCGCATGTCATCGCGGTGGCACGCACAAAAGGCGCGCTGGAGGAACTGGACGACGACATCAAGGCAGGAGGCGGGGCCTGTTCGCTCATCACGCTGAACCTCAAGCATAGCGACAAGGTCGACGCGCTCGGGCCGACGCTTTACCAGCGCTGGCCGCATATCGATATCTTCGTGGCGAATGCCGGTGTCCTGGGCACCCTGACCCCCGTCCCCCATATTCAGGACCGTGATTGGGAGGAGGTCATGGCCGTCAACGTAACCGCCAACATCCGGCTTGTCCGCACGCTCGATCCGCTCCTGCGCCGGTCCGATGCCGGGCGGGCGATTTTCGTATCCTCAGGCGTGGCCCGCGCGCCCCGCGCCTACTGGGGAGAATACGCGGCATCGAAGGCTGCGCTCGAAACGCTTGCGCTCACCTATGCTGACGAGACCGCACAATCGGCAATGTGCGTGAACATCGTCAATCCCGGGCGCACCCGTACTGGTATGCGCGCGGCAGCCTATCCCGGCGAAGATCCCAACACGTTGAAAACACCGGATGCGGTTGTCCCGCTTTTCGTCGACCTGGCGAGCCCGGATTGCGATGTCACGGGCAGGTGCTTCGATTTCGAGGATTACGCCGCACGGACGGGCTAGGCGCTGTCCTCAGCATTTTCGATCACCATGCCGTCATAGGCCGGCTCGATGCCACGCGGCAGTTCGCGGCTGAGCGCGCGATAATCGAGGTCGCCGTGCATGTGGGTGAGGATGCCGTGTCCCACCTCCAGCCGCCGGATCCAGTCCACCGCCTGTTCGACAGTGAAGTGCCCGGGATGCGGATTGTGGCGAAGCGCATCGACCACCCAGACATCGAGATTGTCGAGAAGCGGCAGCGAGCGATCGGGAAGACCGCTGATATCGCTCGAATAGGCCAGCCCGCCGACGCGAAAGCCCAGCGAGACGATATTGCCATGAAGCTGGGCAAACGGCATGGCCTCGATCACGCCGCCGGCACCGTCGATTTCCACCGCCTTGCCCGAGCGAATGGTGTGCGGGCGCAGGATCGGCGGATACTGGCTGCCTTCCGGCGTCTCGAAACAGTAGTGGAACCGGTGTTCGAGCGCGGCCCGCGTGGGTTCGTCGAAAAACACATCAAGCTGCTCGCGCCGGCGGAACACGATCGCGCGGAGATCGTCGATGCCGTGGGTGTGGTCGGCGTGATCGTGGGTATAGAGGACGCCGTCGAGCCA
>CAYFTI010000001.1:0-65654 GCA_964346065.1 uncultured Hyphomicrobiaceae bacterium | reverse complement strand
TGCGCCGGGCGCCGTAGAAGTGCGAGGTGAAGGTCAGGCCGTAGACGCAGCAGGCCGAGCCGCTGAGCACGGTCGCGGTGCGCCGCATCCGCAGGCCGACGCGTAGCGAGCCGAAGGCCGGGCACATGCTCTGGGGCTTGTCGTGCGGCCCCGTCGGATAGTCCGCGGCGTATTGCTCCAAGATTTCGGTCTTGCCCGCGGCCTCTGCGGCCTCGCGCATCTCATCAGCACCGGCGTGGCAGCCGATCCCGTCGCCGGAGTCTTTCAGCTCGCCGGCCTCTGGGGTCGCACCGCCCTGAACCGCGGATCCGGTGTCGACCTGCACATCGCCCGTCGAGTCGTAGACAACTTCGCCGTGGCGGGTGTTTTCGTCATATGCCGATTTGTCGGTCATCGCTGCGCCCCTTAAACCGTGTCGTAGACCACTTCGAGCGAGGGCTTTTCGACGTAGTTCTTGCCGCACATCTCCTCGAAGGTGGCCGGCTGCAGCTGGAAGTCGCCGCCGACATCCTCGCTCTTGAACAGGCCGAGGAGCTGGTCGTGCGTCAGCGGAACCGGATGCACAGGCGGCGCGTCCGCCACGTTCGTCGCGAGGGTTTCGAACATCGGCGCCCACTGGCTTTCCGGCGTACCGATGATCTCGTAATTCGCGCTCTTGCGGCGGATCTCGTCATGGGCGGGGATCGCGGAGAGCAGCGGGATGCCGACGGATTCCGAGAACGCCTGGGCTTCGCCGGTCCCATCGTCCTTGTTGATCACCATGCCGGCGACGCCGACATTGCCGCCCAACTTGCGGAAGTATTCCACCGCCGAGCAGACGTTGTTGGCGACATAGAGCGACTGCAGGTCGTTCGCGCCGACGACGATCACCTTCTGGCACATGTCGCGGGCGATCGGCAGGCCGAAGCCGCCGCAGACCACGTCGCCCAGGAAGTCGAGCAGAACGTAGTCGAAGTCCCAGTCGTGGAAGCCCAGCTTCTCCAGTGTCTCGAAGCCGTGGATGATGCCGCGTCCGCCGCAGCCGCGCCCGACTTCGGGGCCGCCAAGTTCCATCGCGAAAACGCCGTCGCGCTTGAAGCAGACATCGCTGACCGTGACGTCCTCGCCGGAGGCCTTCTTTTTGGTGGAGGTCTCGATGATGGTCGGACAACTGCGCCCGCCGAACAGAAGCGATGTCGTGTCCGACTTCGGGTCGCAGCCGATCAAGAGGACCCGCTTGCCTTGCTGCGCCATCATGTAGGACAGGTTGGACAGCGTGAAGCTCTTGCCGATGCCGCCCTTGCCGTAGATCGCGATGATCTGTGTTTCTTTCGTGGGTTCGCCCGCGGGCACGGGGTCGGGCTCCACTGCGGCTTCGTCGCGAAGCTGGTCGCGGATGTTGTCAATCACGGTTGAAGATTGGTTCGAGCCGTTGGCTACACTCATTATCACGCTCTCCAGTCGAGGATCATTTTCAGACAGGCGGGATCATTGAAGGCGGTCTGGTAGGCCTCGGTGGCCCGCGCCGCACGTTCGCGGTGCGAGATGAGGCCATCGAGTCCCAGGCGTCCGGCTTGGATGAGATTGCAAACCGCCGTGAGGTCGTCCGGCTTCCATTCCGCCGCGATCTTGATCACGGCTTCACGCATGAACGCCGGGGGGAAGGCGAAGGACAGCCGCTCGCTGTAAAAGCCGGCAAGGATGACTTCGCCACGCGGAGACAGCCTTGCGATAAGGCTGTCCAGAATTTCCGGGTCGCCGCTGACATCGAAGATCGTCGCGTAGTCGCGCCGTTCGTCGCTTGCGGGATCGATAACCTGATAGCCGACAGCGCCATCGGCCCGGTCCGGATTTGTTTCCCAGACGGTTGGCGGCTCCGTGTCAAGCGCGCATGACATCCGGGCAAGAAGCCGCCCGAGGACACCGTGACCGATGATGAGCGTGCTGCCTTGGCCGGCTCGCATGACCAGCGCGTGGTAGGCGGTGGCGGCCAGCGCCAGAAGGATACCCTGCTCGCCCATCGTCTCGGGAATCGGGGCGACTCGGCTGCCCTGCACCACGACACGTGAGGCGGCGCCGCCAAACAGCCCACGGACCTCTCCGAAGCAGCGCGCACCGGGGACAAAGACCATTTCGCCCCGTGTGCGGCCCGAATGGAGGCCCGCTTCGCGGACGCGGCCAACGGATTCGTAGCCTGGAACAAGCGGATACCCCATGCCGGGGAAGTGCGGCATGCGACCGCTCCAGAGCAGCTTTTCCGTTCCGGTGCTGATGCCGCTCCAGGCAATATCGACGACGATCTCGTCTTCGCCCACCGGCGGCAACGCCAGCTCATCGAGCTTTATTTTCTCCGGCCGCTCCAGAACGACAGCAGTGGTATTGAGTTGGGACGTCATGCCGGTGCCCTCGGGCTCCCTGTCCACGCTTGCGTTAGTGTCAGTCTAAATTTACTGGTTGGAATGTCAAGTTTGTTTTACAGGTCGTTTCGGCGACGCTGCCCATTTTTTCATCGACGTGCTGTAACAAGCTGGGTCAGGAGCGGGCGGCGCGTGCGCTTCAGGCGAATCTCCCGGAAGCCGGCCTTACGCAGTAGCGTCCGCATCTCGGCGACACTGCGCGGGCGGCCTTTGCCCATGGCAAGAAGGTAAAAGCCGAAATAGGCGTCACTGACCGTTTCCGCGCCGCGAACGCCGGACAGGGTTTCGGCGACGAGCAGGGTCCCGCCGGGCGGTAGCGCTTCGCGGGTCTGGCAAAGAATGGTCAGGGCCCGCGCATCGTCGTGATCGAGCAACACCCGCACGAGCGAGATCGCGTCCGCGCCTGTGGGCAGGGGCGCGGTAAAGAAGTCTCCGCCGTGGATTTCGACTCGCTTGCTCAGTTCGGCGTTCTGTATGCGCCGCGCCGCCTGTTCGGCCACGGCTGGAAGGTCGAACAGCATCAGTCGGAGGTTTGGTTCACGGGCCGCGACCGCCTCGACGAAAGTGCCATCCCCGCCGCCCACATCCATCAGGCAGCGGTGATGTGACAGGTTGGCCCCGTCGAGAATATCTTCGGCGATCAGGGACTGCGAGGCGGCCATCAACGCCGTGTACTCGCTCGTGTCATCGGGGCGAAGCGCCGAGGGGTCATCATCGCCTGCATACCCCCAGAAGCGCGATAGGGCCGTGTCCGTCACTTCGCCGCGAAGGAGGGCCACAGGATCGCGCATGTCGTCGTAGAAGTGCGGGTGATGCGCGATCATGGCGACCGCGCCGGGGTTGCCGAGAAGTGCGGCGCCGTCCATTGCCAGGCCGTAGCGGCCGTCGTTTTCCGGCTCCACCAGGCCAAGGGCTGCAGCGCCGGCCAGCAAGCGCCGTGCACCGTCGACCGGCAGCGACAACGCCTGCGCGGCCTGGGCGACAGAGCATGGCTCATCCCGCACCAGTTCCAGCAGCTTGAGCCGCACGCAGGCATAGAGGATCTGCGAATAGGCGAAGCCAGCGCAAAGATCGAAGAGGCGGGACGCGCGCTGACGTGCCACCGGCCGTGTGAGGGGGAAGGACGCGGCCCAGCGCTGAAAGCGCCGGCTGGCAACCAGACGGTTGCGCCAGCGGACGATACGTCGCCGCCAAGAGCGCGGTCGCTGCTCGTTCCGGTCGGTGCCGTTTGTTAGGCTGTCGTTGGTGTTGCCGTGGGCCTGCACGGTCTGTCCCGTTTCGAAGCGGCGGTCATCACGCTGAGCATATGAGTGTCATTTCAGATTGTCACTTTTTTCTGTCATGTTAGATTGACAGCAGACAGTTGGAGGGATGTTGCCGTGAGCGCGGATCACGTTGTCATCATCGGAGCCGGGGTCGGTGGGCTCGTCGCGGCGCTGACGCTGGCTTCGCGTGGACGGCCGGTCACGGTGGTGGAGCGGTCAGAGCGGGCTGGCGGCAAGCTCGCGGAGGTCGCTGTGGGCAATGCCAGGATCGATTGCGGACCGACCGTGTTCACGATGCGTCGCGTCTTCGAGGACGTTTTCGCGGATGCCGGCGAAGACCTGAGTGCGTACGTCACGATGAGACCAGCGGGCATTCTCGCGCGTCACGCGTGGAGTGAGCGGGAACGCCTGGATCTGTTCGCCGATCACGCGCGTTCGGTCGAAGCCATCGGAGAGTTCGCCGGTGCGGCCGAGGCGCGCCGCTATCAGGCGTTCTGTGCCGAGGCGACCCGGATCTACCGCACGCTTGATAAACCGTTCATCCAACAGCCGGAGCCCAGCTTTCCGGGCATGATCAAGCGGATCGGGTGGGGCAAGGCGAACGACCTTCTACGGCTGAACCCGTATGTCTCGCTGTGGAAAGCACTCGGCAAATATTTTCACGACGAGCGTCTGCGTCAGTTGTTCGGGCGTTACGCCACCTATTGCGGGTCCTCGCCGTTTCGTGCGCCGGCAACGCTCATGCTCATCGCGCATGTCGAATTGGATGGCGTGTGGATGATCGAGGGCGGCATGGCGCGACTGGCCGAGGCGCTGAAAACAGCGGCGGAGCGGCATGGCGCGGAATTCCGTTTCAGCGAGGAGGTCGAGGAAATCATCGTCGCGCGCGGCCGCGCGGCCGGTGTGGCGCTGGCCTCCGGCGAACGGCTGCAAGCCGGGCGGGTGGTGGCCAATGCGGACAGCGGCGCTTTGGCGCGCGGTGCCTTCGGGCGCGACGTATCATCCGCCGCGCCGCGGGTGCCGGTGACGCGGCGGTCCCTTTCGGCCATCACATGGTCGATGCTGGCCCAAACCGACGGCTTTCCGCTCGTGCGCCACAACGTATTCTTTTCGCGAAACTACAAGGCCGAGTTCGAGGACATCTTCGGGCGCGCCCGCCCGCCTGCCGAGCCAACCGCCTATGTCTGCGCGCAGGATCGCGACGACAACGCATGCATGAATGGACACGGTGGCGAACGTCTCTTCTGCATCATCAACGGGCCGCCCATCGGCGACCGACATACAATGAGCAAAGAGGAAATAGACCAGTGCAAGGAGCGGACCTTTTCCCTGCTGGGCCGCTGCGGGCTGAGCGTTCGCAGCGAACCCGAGGCGATCGCCGTATCGACCCCGGCGGATTTCGAGAACCGGTTTCCGGGCACGGGCGGGGCGATCTATGGCGCCGTCTCGCACGGCTGGCGGGCGTCCTTCAATCGGCCCGGTTGCCGGACGAGGATACCCGGCCTCTATCTGGCGGGGGGCAGCGTGCATCCTGGGCCCGGGGTGCCGATGGTCGCAATGTCGGGCCGGATGGCAGCGAATTGCATCCTGGTGGACTCCGATTCGACCGGCCGGTCACGCCCGGCGGTTACGCCTGGTGGTATCTCGACGCGTTGAGCGATGACGGCCAGCACGGCATCACGATCATCGCTTTCATCGGAAGTGTGTTCTCACCTTATTATGCCTGGGCCGGGCGGCGCGACCCGCTCAATCACTGCGCCCTGAACGTCGCGCTGTACGGCAAGAGCGGGCACCGTTGGGCCATGACCGAGCGGCGCAGGGATCACATAAGCCGCAGCGAGAACGAATTCGTCCTGCGGCGCAGCACGCTGGATTGGAACGGCACGCGTCTGCGCGTTCGCATCGACGAGCCGACCGTGCCAACCCCCGGCCGAATCCGTGGCACTGTCACGCTTTATCCCAGCACGCTGACCGGCAAGACGTTCCTCCTTGATGAGAATCGGCGCCATGCCTGGTCGCCGCTCTCGCCGGTTTCGCGTATCGAGGTTGCCCTCGACAAGCCGAGCCTTCAGTGGTCGGGGGCCGCGTATCTCGACATGAACGTCGGAACCGAGTCACTGGAAGCCGGGTTCCGCTATTGGGACTGGTCGCGCGCGGGCGTCGGCGCCGACACAGCCGTGCTGTACGACGTGACCATGCGCGATGGCGGTCGGCGCTCGCTGGCTCTGGTGTTCGATCCGCACGGCGAGGTACAGGAGATCGCGGTGCCGCCTTCAGTCCGCCTGCCACGCACCGGCTGGACCATGCCGCGGAGCACCCAGTCGGAGGACGGCGCGGCGCGGGTCATCAAGACGCTGGAGGATTCGCCATTCTATGCGCGGTCGCTGGTGGCCTCGAGGCTGTTGGGCCAGCCCGTCACAGCGATGCACGAGTCGCTGCATCTCGACCGCTTCAGCTCGCCGATCGTGCGGCTGATGCTGCCTTACCGTATGCCGCGCCAGATCTGGTGATTTCACTCGCTGCCGTCCGCCCTGTTCCGCTTTGCAGAGCGGCGCTTGTCCCTGCGAAGCGCGTACAGTTCCCACAGCCCATAGGCGATCACGCCGAGAAAGACGATCGCCCATTCGTATTTCAGAATTAACTCTCCCATGCCCGCCTCCCGCGCGGCCTACAGATGTTCAATGCGCTGCGACTTTCCGATCGCTTTTCGCGCCCGCCGCGCCACTGACCAGACAGCGATCACGACAATGGGAATGCTCACAGCCATGACGATCTCGGGACTGGCGGTTATCCCGACCCCGTCAAAGATGCCTTCGGCAGCGTAACCGATCAGGCTGACGAGGTAGTAGCTGATTGCCGCCACTGACAGCCCTTCGACTGTCTGCTGGAGCATGAGCTGCATTTTGGCCCGCCGGTCCATCGACTCCAGCAGTGACTGGTTCTGCGTCTGGCGGTCGATATCGACGCGCGTCGACAGCAGCTGGGTCGCCTGCGCCACCTTGTCCGACAGCGAGGCCTGGCGCTCGGCTACGGTCTGACAGGTGTTGATTGCGGGCGAGAGCCGGCGGCCGACGAACTCCTCGAAGGTCTGGAGGCCGGGGATGCGCTGTTCACGCAGTTCGCGGATGCGGCTCTGCACGAGGGTGTAATAGGCTTGCGCCGCAGTGAAGCGGTAGTCGTTGTCGGCGCGCCGGCTGGTGATTTCGGCCTGCAACTTGGTCAGCCGGTCGAGCAGTTCCGGTTCATCGGTCCTAGTTGCCGAGATCAGGGCGGTCGTGATCTCCACCAGGCGTTGCTCGCCGGCGCTCAGTTCCGGCGCCAGCTCCTTGGCCAGCGGGAAGGTCAGCAGGGCCAGCATCCGATAGGTGTCGATTTCCAGAAGCCGTTGCACGGTCCGGCCAGCCTGGCGCTTGGTGAAGCCGTGATCCTCGACGTACAGCCGGTTGAACCCATCGGGCTGCAGGCGGAAATCGGTGAAAGCCCGTCCGACGCCACTGCCAATCGTCGACCCGACCAGAGGATTGCCGCCGAACATCTCCGCGGAAATACGATCATGGCTCATGGGCGTCTCGCTGCCCGGCAGGAACACCACATGGGTAGTGATCAAGACGCCGCCCTCCAGCCGCGCGAGCCAGTCAGGCGGGACCTCCCGGATCGCAGGCTCGGCAAAGGGTGCGCTCTCCTCGCCCGGCACGATGAACTTGAAGCGCATGAACTCGGTGTGCTGCTCCCATTTCAGGCGGAAGCGGCCCATGTCGCGGCTGTAATGATCGCTGCCGACTTCAGGCGCCGGGACGCCAAAGGATTGTGCCAGTTCGCACATGAGGTCGAAATTGCGCTGGCGTTGCTCGCCATCGACGGTTAGCGCGAGAAAGGAAAGCCGTGTCGGCGCGACGAGCTCTTCCGGCGGACGCGCGTGCACTTCATTGTTGAGGGCTTGCCGATGCGGATGATCGGGCGGAAACTGTCTGCCGTGCATGATATTCCAGTGCCTGTTTTGTGCCGGTTCTAGAATAAACGGCTGCGCCCTGCCAGATCATTCATGTCGGGGGCGGCAAAAATCGGGAACGTCGAGGCCGGTCGCGACGGCTTGTCTGGCTAAAACACCCCGTTTTCACGAGCGGTCTGTTCGATGATCTCGGCAGTCTGATCAGGGGCTTCCTCGTGGGCGAGGTGCCCCAGCCCGCGCAAATAGACTACTCTTGCATTGGGCAGCCGGTCCCGCGCGCGCATGGAGTTCGAGGGCGGGATCGCGCTGTCCTCGTCTGCTGCAATAAGAACGACGGGTGTCTCGATCTGGTTCATCGCCTCCTGTAGCGGCTTCAGGTCCCAGTTGGCCATCATGCCGAGGGCTCCCAGCACGTGTCCCGGCTGGCGGAATAAACGTTTATAGAGCGCAAGACCCGTCGCGTCGATCCGCGAGCCGGTGTTCTCGATCAGCCGTTCGACGCGCTGCGGGCTTTCGGCCTGTGCCGTAAAGATCCGCGGGGTGAACGGGTTAAGCAGCATCAGCCGGGCCACAGGCGGGAATACGTGCCGCGCCACCCCGGAGAACGGGAACAGCGCACCGTTCAGGCTGACAATGGCGGCCGGTGCGATGCATTTGTCCAGCGCCAAGCGCAGGGCGACGGCGGCTCCGGCGGAATGTCCCACCACGATTGCGGGCTGCACATCGAGCGCCCGCACGAGTTCACAGACCAGCCGCGACATGTTGGTCAGCGAAAGCTTGCTTGCTTTCGGGCGTTCGGTAAATGCGTGGCCGGGAAGATCGGGCGCAATGACGGTGAAATGCTCGGCCAGTCGCGGCGCGAGGTCGCGCCAGGAATGGGTCGAGGCACCCGTTCCGTGGATCAGCAGGGCGACCGGTCCGCTGCCCATTTGCTGGACATGCCACGTGATGTTGCCTGCCTCGACGAAGCCGCTACAATCGCGGTTGGGCCAGTCCGCGCCGTCGCGTGCCCAATCCAGACCTTCACTCATGGGCCGGCTTCGGGGCATGGGCTTGGCGCTCACGCATTCGCATTAAGCTGCCAGACCCGGAAGTTCAGCGCGCTCGCAAGGCTGACCCACAGCAGGTAGGGCACGAACAGCAGCGACGCCAGCGGGGACAGCGGCCATGCCAAGATGATGAACCCGACGATGCCAAGCCACATTCCCCCGATATCGGCGAGGGCGGTGACCATGTCGCGCCGGCCAAAAAACAGCCACGACCATGCGCCGTTCAGGATGATCTGCAACGCCCAGAAGCCCATTGCTGGCGACATCGGGTCGGCCATCCAGACCAGGTAGCCCGCAACTGCCATCATGAAATAAAGCGCGGACCAAACCACGGGAAACGCCCAGTCCGGCGGCGTCCAGGGCGGCTTGCGCAGGTTGCGATACCATTCACCCGGCTTGAACAACGCGCCCGGGGAGGCTGCGACCATAACGATCAGGCAGAATGTGATGAAGGTGACGTAAGACACACGCGCCCCAATTCTGGTTTGCCGCGCGGCCTTCAGGCGGAGACAGCGCGCACAGCCTGCGAGAGTGACGCCGCATTCGCAAACGGCAGCGGCACATATTGCGCCTTCAGGGCGTCGGCCAGGCGCTGCGCCGGTTTCTGGGCGCGCGGCGAAGTATCAATTACGATACTCATCAACGCCTCGCTCTGGATCATCCGTGCGACAGAGAGCGCGTCTTCCCTGGCGCGATCACGGCCGCCGCTGCCATCGAGCCCGACGTTCGCGCGCCCGTCTGTGAGCACCACGAGGATCGGCGTCTGTCCCTTGCGCTTTGCGCTATGCGCCAGTTTTAGCCCTTCGTTCAGTCCGGATGCAAGCGGCGTGCCGCCTCCGCCGGGTAATCCGGCAAGGCTGCGCTTTGCGCGGGTCAGCGAGCGGGTGGGCGGCAGGAGCAGTTCCGCGGCCCGACCGCGAAAGCCGATCAACGCGACCTGGTCGCGGCGCACATAGCAGTCGGCCAGCAGGAGTTCGACTGCGCCCTTCGCCTCAGCCAGCCGGGTCAGGGCGGTCGAGCCCGAGGCATCGACGATGAAAACCGTCATGGTCTCGCTGCGCTGCTTGAAGCGCGTTGTGCGAAAGTCTTCCGGGCGGATGATGACGCGGCGGTCCGCGACCGTGGTGGTGGACTGGCGAAGGCGCTGCCAGGGGGCGGCGGCGCGCAAGGTCTCGACAACATTGAGCCGCGCGCCGGAACGCGGCGCCTGCGCGCGCACACCGATCGGTCGCCCGCGCTGCTTCGCGTTGGCTAGAGCCCCGGAATGGCCTGCCGCACCCGTGTTTCCGCGAATGTTGGGCGCGCGCAACCGATCCAGCAATCCTTCGGGGATCGCCGACTTCGCAGCAGCCAGCAGGATATCTTCCGGCAGGGGCGCTTCGGCGTCGGTCTGATCGGTATCCTCCTGCGAGTCGGACGGCTCGGGGGGGTCGGGTGGTGGGTCCTGGCTTTCTTCTTCGGTCGGCGGCGGCGCCGGAAGCTGATGCGCCCGGTGGGCAAGCACGAGCCGGGCCGCAACGATCGCGTCAGCCTCCTTGACTTCATCGCGCCCCTCGAGAGCAGCGGCGGCGCGCGCGGCCCTGACCGCGAAGAACGGCGCGCGGGCAGTGGCAATGCCCAGATCGCTCGATACCGTGCAAAGCCGCCTGACGATTTCGTTGCTGGTGAATACGCCCGGCAGCAACGCGCGGGCCGCGGCGACCTTCTCCGCGCTCGGCGCCCCGACCTGCTGCGAGGCCTGGCTCCAGGAAACGGCGCTCAAGTCGAGTGCGAAGGCCATGCGGTCGGTCAGCCCGCCCGGCGGCGCTTCATCGTCCCCGATGCTTTCATCAAACGCGATGACCCCGAAGCGGGTCGGCATGGTGATCGAGAGGCCATCGCGTTGTAGGACCGCGGCGCCGCGGTCCATCGCCGCCGTGATGCGCGCCGCCGTGGAAAGGGGAACGCGCTCGGCCATCGCCAGAAGGATGAAGCCGCCATCGGCTTCGGCGAGAAGCCCCTTGTCCGCGACGGGCCGGCCGGCGTGCAGGGTGGCGGCTATGTCAAGACCACCGATGAGCCGGTCATCGGCGATGTTCGCGGGCGCCCGGCGGCGCGGTGCGGTCTCCGGCCAGAGTGCCTCGAGATACGCCTGCCATGCATCGCGCACCGGTCCGGCATGAGCACGAACGGTGAGGCCGCCGAGCGCGACGGGGTCCACCGTGAACAGAGCGGCCGACAACAGTGCAGCCTGCCAAGGGGAAAGGCCGGCGTTTGCAGCCGGCGGCGCGGCTTGCGCCGTGTCGGGTTCGGGCACGAGCATGTCGCCGCGCCAGTGCGCACCGTGTTCCAGCCCGGGTCCGTCCAGCCCGCTCACTGTGCCGCTGTTCGGACCGCGTCCCGGCCCGTTTCCTCGCCGAAGATTTCGCTGATCGCGCGGTCCACCCGCACGCCGGAGCCTGCTTCATCCAGCGGATCTCGGCGCAGGCGATGACGCAGCGCGGCCGGGGCGACCCGGCGCAGATGATCCTGAGTGGCGGCGGGCTCGCTTTCCAGCGCCGCGAGTGCGCGCGCCGAGCGGATGAGCGTGAGTTCGCCGCGCAAACCGTCCGTGCCAAGGCTCACGCAAAGTTCGGCCGCGCGCGCCACCACCTCGTCGGGCACATCGACGTCATGGAGGTTCTGCTTGGCCGTGATGATCGAGGTGCGAAGGCTGTCCTCTTCCGGTTGCCACGCCGCGATGAAAGCCGCGGGGTCGCGTTCAAATTCGTCGCGGCGGCGGATAACCTGAACACGTTCGTCGAGATCGCGCGGCGCGGAGACTTCCACGAACAAGCCGAAGCGATCCAGAAGCTGAGGGCGCAGTTCCCCTTCCTCCGGGTTGCCGCTGCCGACAAGAACGAACCTGGCGGGGTGGCGTATGCTCAAGCCCTCGCGCTCGACGATGTTCTGGCCCGTGGCGGCCACGTCGAGCAGCAGGTCGACAAGGTGATCTTCCAGCAGGTTTGCCTCGTCGATGTAGAGGAAGCCCCGGTTCGCCTGGGCGAGCAAACCGGGTTCGAAAGCCTTCTCGCCCCGGGTGAGGGCGCGTTCCAGATCAAGCGCGCCGACGATGCGGTCCTCGGTTGCGCCCAGCGGTAGATCGACCACGGGCACCGGGATCGTGCGGCAGGACGGAGGCGTTCCGGAACTTGCCGCCTCGGCACAAGCGTCGCTCAGGCCACATGGGCTGGTCGGATCACAGTGATAGGGGCAGCCCTCGACCGCCTCGATATCGGGCAGCAGAGCAGCCAGCGCGCGCACGGCGGTGGACTTGCCGGTGCCGCGCTCGCCGAAGGCCAGCACGCCGCCCACGGACGGATCGATCGCGGCGATCAATATGGCCAGCTTCATCTCGTCTTGGCCGACGATCGCTGAGAACGGGTAGGGCGCAGCCATCAAGCAGCGTCTCTCCTCAAAAATGCGGATCCGGGCGGGCGCGCCGGTATAAAGGCGGCGCGCCGACCGAGCGTCAGACCGGTCTAGGCCACCTGGCGTGCCAGAGCGCACTCGGACCACAACTCGTTGAGCGCGCCCACCAGCTTGTCGATATCCGCTTCCGTATGGATCGGCGAGGGGGTGATGCGCAAGCGTTCCGTGCCCTTGGGCACCGTCGGATAGTTGATCGGCTGCACATAGATCCCGCGATAGTCCATCAGCCAGTCGCTGATCCACCGGCACTTGACCGGATCCTTCACCATGACGGGAACGATATGACTGGGGTTTGGCAGATAAGGGATACCGATCGCCTCAAGCCTGCGGCGGACCGAGGCGACAACACGCTGATGCCGCTCGCGCTCCATCTGGCTCTGCTTCAGATGGCGGATACTGGCGATCGCGCCGGCGGCAACGGCCGGGGGCAGGGCGGTCGTGAAAATGAAGCCCGAGGCAAAGCTGCGCACGAAGTCGCAGAGTTCCTTGGTTCCGGTGATGTAGCCGCCGACCACGCCGAAGGCCTTGCCCAGCGTACCCTCGATAACCGTGAGCCGGTCCATCAATCCCTCGCGTTCGGCAATGCCGCCGCCGCGCGGGCCATACAGACCGACCGCATGCACCTCGTCGAGATACGTCATGGCGCCGTGCCGCTCGGCGACATCGCAGATTTCCGCGATCGGGGCAATGTCGCCGTCCATCGAATACACGGACTCGAAGGCAACCAGCTTCGGCGTCTCCTTCGGGTACTCGCTGAGTTGGCGTTCCAGGTCGGACGGGTCGTTGTGCTTCCAGATGCGCTTTTCGGCGCGCGAGTGGCGAATGCCCTCGATCATCGAGGCATGATTGCCTTCATCGGAGAACACGACGCAGCCCGGTATGCGCGATGCGAGGGTGCTAAGCGCGGCCCAGTTCGAAACATAACCGGAGGTGAACAGGAGCGCGGCTTCCTTGGCGTGGAGGTCGGCCAATTCACGCTCGAGCAGCACATGATAATGGTTCGTGCCGGAAATGTTGCGTGTGCCGCCGGCACCCGCGCCACACTTGTCCAGCGCCTCGTGCATGGCTTCGAGCACCACCGGATTCTGGCCCATGCCGAGATAGTCGTTCGAGCACCAGACGGTCACATCGGCCTGACCGTCCTCGCGATGCTGCTTGGCGCGCGGAAACTCTCCGGCGCGTCGTTCCAGTTCGGCAAAGATCCGGTAATTCCCCTCGTCACGGAGATCCTGCAGCCGGTCGCGGAAAAACCCGTTATAATCCATCGCTCTGCTCCACTTCAGTCCAGCGACCCCGGGGCAGACCCGCGCCCAGGAAAGGTTTGTGGTTTGTTACTGGGCACATCCCGTAGCTGTGCTCGACGCATGGGCCTGTGCTTGCCCCACGAAATACCGGCCGCGTCATTGTCGTTGCTGACCGGATTCGACGAACCGGTAGAAACCGGTGAGACCTGAAAGAGATCGCGCCGCTCCTGTCCGCCGAAGCTGGTCGCGCGCGTGCGCGCGCGCCGCGCGTTCAGCGCCCATTGCCATAGCGCGGTTGCCGGGATCGGCAGAACCAGGAACCAGTGCTCCAACACCGCAAGGGCCAACAGCGTTCCAAGGAAAACCGCGCCCGCCGCCTCGCCAGCCGGCACGCCCTCAGAAAGCCCGCGCTCCAGGATGAGCACGGTCACGACCGTTGCGACCGTCACCGAAACCGGGAAAAGCAGGTTGAGCGGCCGGCGGCGGAAATAGCTCTCCAGATAACGCAGATGCGGCGGCAAGAATTCCTCTGCCAGGTTCGCAACCCCAAGAAATATATTGAGTTTCGCGCTGAGCCGCATCAGCCACAAGATGACAAAAGTCCACAGCCCGATCTGGTTGCTGCCGCCCCAGGTCAGCGCGGCCATCAGGCCCGCCGTGGCCGCGATCGCGAGTTCATGATGGATGACCGTCTCGCTGGCGTAGCGAAAGCGGGTCCAGAAGGTCGGTGCTTCCGGGCACGGGGTCCGGCGCGGGCCGGTGAGATGGCCGGTGAGGAAGCTCAGCTCGTGCCAGGCCCAGACAAGCAATCCGAAGGTGAAGGACAGGTAGGCGCCAGCAAGCGACGCCTCATTGCTCACCGCCGCCAGGCCATACAGCGCGCCTGCCGCGATCACGGTCATGACGATCATGCTCCAGCTGAAGGTCCGCCGCGGCAGCCCATCCAGATACAGGATGAGGCCGGTGCTGAACCACCAGATAAACAGAGCATAAAGGATCGCCAGACCGTGCTCGTACATCGCGGTTTCGTCCTACCAGGTCGGCACCAGGCGGCTTTGCGCCGGCAATTCGTTGCCCTTTGCCGGGATCAGGTAAAGCCGCGCGAACGACAAGGCCGCGCCCGCGCTATATGTAAGCCACTTGATCCGGCCGATGATGCCGCCGCGTTCTTTTGCCGCTGACATGCCGTCGGAGATTTTGCGCAACCGCTCCAGCGATGCCCGGAACGCCGGGTGGTCACTGTCCACGGTGAGCGGGAACACCTGTTTCGAGATTTCCGAGGTAATGTTGAAGACCTGATAGTCATATTCGGTCGGGTCCACGTCGAGCGCGCGGTGGAACGCCGGCCGGGCATGGTCGCGGACATACATCGTCGCGTAGACCGCGAGTATGAAGAACTTCACCCAGTACTTGTTCAAGCCGGTGAGCACGTGCGGGTTCGCGCGCATCATCAATGCAAACGCCTCGCCGTGGCGGAACTCGTCGTTGCACCATTTCTCGAACCATTTGAAGATCGGGTGAAACCGCTTGTCCGGATTGCGCTCGAGGTGGCGATAGATGGTGATGTAACGCGCATAGCCGATCTTCTCGGACAGATACGTGGCGTAGAAGATGAATTTCGGCTGGAAGAAGGTGTACTTCTTCGACTTCGTCAGGAAGCCGAGATCGACGCCGATGTCGAAGTCCTTCAGCGCGTCATTGATGAAGCCGGCATGGCGGGCTTCGTCGCGGCTCATGTACTTGAACAGCTCGCAGACATCCTTGTTGGTGCCGCGCTTTTTCATCTCGGCATAGAGCACGCAGCCGGAGAACTCGGCCGTCAGCGAACTGACGAGGAAGTCGGTGAATTCCTTGCGCAGGTCCTCTGGCAGGGTATTCAGGTCGATCTGATCCCACTCCTCGCCGCGCACGAAGTGGTTCTTGTTCGGGTCGGAGCGCATCTCCGCGATCAGTTCGTCCCATTCGCCTCGGACATTGCTGACGTCGGTCGCGTCGAGCTTGTCGAAGTCCGTGGTGTAAAAGCGCGGGCTGAGCACCGTGCTCTGGTGCGCTGTCTGCGTCGTCTCGTTGGGGACGTAGGGCGTTTCCTCGGCAACAGACATCTTCTAAAGTCTCCTCTCTTCCGAGAAGCTGAACTCGCACAGTTCCATGAATTCGAAGTCGCCCGTCAAGCGGGTCCAGAGCCGTTCCGGCCAAGTGGCCCGGACCACAGTGGCCTGGCGTTCCTCTTCGTGCGTCTGACCGTAGGGCACGAAGATCGGCTTGCCATGAACGATCACCTCGTCGCCGGGGTGAATATCGACGACCTGGCCGAAATCCACCTCCGCGTGAAGGCTCTCGAACTTGTGGTCCACCCGAACCGTGCAGGGCAACTCGAAACTCTTGCGCGTGAGCCAGCCTGTCTGAGGCAGCGGGGTTTGGTGCATGTGTGTCGTCATCTTGACATCCATCACTGTGTGGTCTGTGAAGACGCCATCAATTTTGCAAACGCCCCGGCGTTTGTCACGCCAAATGCCCCGAGATCAATAACCCTTCCGGTCTTCGGATCCTCCAGTGTCAGACGTCCATCGGCCCAGCGCCGCAGGAGAAACGGTGCGCGCGACGTATCGCCGCTGAGCTTGCGCTCGCGGGTCAGCCCGCGAAGGACGCCGCGGATGAAACCGCCCTTTCCCGGCTCGACCGTCGCGACAAGCTCGCCGGTTTGCCCGTGAAAGACCTCGACAGCACCGTCTTGCCGGTCCGCAAAGCGCAGGCTCACGCGGTCGACTTCGGTGCTCGGCGCCATGCTGACCCGGCCCACATCTCCGAACCGGCCTGTCATGACGGCGACCACGGCAAAGCCGATCAGCGCCAGAAGACCGAGCAACGCGGCCCGGGGGACGCCTGTGGGGTTCGGTTTATCGCTCATCGGACTAACGGACATCGTTGGGATTTTCCTTTACTCGGCGGCAGCGAGCGGGCGGTCCGCGGTATCCGCCGCCTTCGCGCTCTTCTTGGCTTTCGCACCGCTGCGCACCTGTTTGACCGCCGGCGCTGATGCCGCGATCTCCTCGGCTTCGTGGGCCGAAGCCAATGCCCGTGCGATCACCGAGGCAGCATATTCAACCTCCGGAATGGCGCGGATCATCGGTTCGGCCCTGGAGTACCGCCACGGGCGCGCGTTCGGCCAGAGATGCAGATAGGCGAACCTGTCCGGCCCCATGAGCTGGAACGGGATGTCACCGGTCCCCTTCGGATAGACGCGCAAGCCCGCCGAGTCCACACAGCGCAGCGGAATGTTGATCGTCATCGGCAGGGCAACGCCGTAGCGCATGGCGATGCGCTTGTTGGTCAGCGTATAGACGGTTGTGCGCGCGAACAGCCACGCCAGCCCGCCGAGGACGCCGAGCGCCAGCCCTCCTCCCAGGCTCAGCCATGCCGCCGACGTCACCATCGCGACAAGCGTGCCGCCTTCCCAGAGCGCAGAGAATACGCTCCACGCGATCAGGATACCGAAGTAGGCTGCGACGAAGCGCGTGTGAAACACCCGTACCGCGAACTCTCGCCAATCCGGCGACCCTTGCCAGAGGACGCGCTCGTCCTTCGGCAATTCTCCGGGCAACCCACGAACATGGTTGTTCTGATACTTGCTCATAGCATCGGCTCCAAACGCGACGGCTTGGCATACAGTGTGCCACCGCCGTAATATCCAACAATCTTGTCTTCCTCGAGCAGCGTTACCTGGTCGGGGTGCTGCGTCTTCGGCACATCCGCGAAGTGGTGGGCGAGCAGGGCGTTGATCTTTACGAAGCGCGGCTTCATGCCACCGCCCTTGATCTCGCACATTGTCATGGGAGCCAGGACCGTAACCGACGCGGGGCCGCCTGGCTGTTCGCCTTCCTCCTCCTGGGGCTGAGTGGCGGGCTGTGAGCCCGCGGGGACCTCGATTTCGAGGTAGCGGATGATCTGTTCGGCGCGGTCCACCCAGACATCCTTCACTGTACCGGCGACTTCCCGGTCAGCGCCGACAACCTCCATCCCGCGTGGATCGGCGTCGCCCCGGGCAATGGAAAAGTCCGTGGCCACCCGCATCGGCACGATCGTTGCGGACCCATCTTCCATCATATCGGGCACGTCGGCGCGATGCACGTATGATGCCGGCCCGACTCCATCCAGCATCGGGTTGCCGGTGGGCTCGAACGGTGCGCCCGACCACGCTTCGACCGGCTCCAGGTTCTTCGGCGCGGGGTCGCGGCGCTCGCTCGGCAGCATGGTGGTTTCGCCATTGGCCAGCAGGTAGACTTTCGGCTCCGGTACCCAGAGTCCGCCGATTCGCGTATCTGACTTGCCGGTCACCTCGGATTCCAGCGGATACCCTTCGCGCCGGTCTTCGCGGCGCAGATAAAAAATCAGGCCTGCGAAGAATATCCAGAATGCGTAGAGCACAACCTGGGCCACGTCTATGTGGCTTGTAATGTCTCCGATAACGTCCATGACACTGCCTCCGTAGTAAGCTCGCTATCCGGGAAATTCAGCGAGACCGAATTGAGATTTTTGCCGCGGCGTTTTGGATCTGGCCCGGCGGACAAGCGGCCCGATGACGGCCAGCGTGGCGAAAAGAAAAAGTATTTCGACGTGGTAGACGAAGCTGTAGCCGATGTAGCTGTCGACCAGGCCCGGGCCCAGCGCCTGGCTCGCGGCGGCGGCGGAGACAATGTCCCGTGTCAAGCCGCCAAGCGCGATGGCGCTGCCGGCCGCCGTGGCCTGAACCGCGCCCCAGATGCCCAGAGCCAGCCCGCCGTGGTGGCTGTCGGCCATGTCCATGACAGCGATCAGCGTGCTAACCGCGAACAGGCCCCCGCCGACACCGATCAAAGCCGTGCCGAACTGGAACAGGATCGCGGAACTCAGCGGGCCGGCGAATATCACGCACGAGAAGGCGATGATGCCAACAAGGGCGCCATAAGCGGCAAGCCGGAAAGGATCCGCCCCGCGCCCGAGCGAGCGCGCCGCTAAAGCCAGCCCGGCCAGCATTCCGCCTGCCAGGATCGCCGTCAGCGCAGTCGTCGCCGCCACGGACAGGCCCAGCACTTCACCACCATACGGCTCCAGCAGGACGTCCTGCATGGCAAAGGCCGCGGTTCCCAGGCCGAGGCCAAGAAAAACACGTCCGGAGCGCCCGCCCTCGGTGAAGCTCCGCCACAACTCCCCAAAGCTCGGTTGCGGCCGATCATGCGCCGTTTTTGCCGGATCCCGGCTTTCCTGTTTCCACAGGGCGGTCAGGTTGAGCACCATCGTGACGACGGCAGCACCCTGGACGGCCTGGATCAGCTTGAGCTGGGTGAAGTCGGACAGCAGGGCGCCGAAGACCAGCGCGCTGGCGAACATCCCGACCAGCAGCATCACGTAAAGCAGCGCGACCACCCGCGGACGCGTCTCTTCCGTCGCGAGGTCCGTCGCGAGCGCCAGGCCGGCGGTCTGCGTGGTGTGCAGGCCCGCACCAACAAGCAGGAAGGCAAGCGCGGCTGCAGCAAGCCCGATCCACAGCGGGCCGGTCGTGTCGCCCGACAGGATTAGCAGTGAGAACGGCATGATCGCGAGCCCACCGAACTGCATCAGGCTGCCGAACCAGATATAGGGGACCCGGCGCCAGCCGAGAAATGACCGGTGCGTGTCCGACTTGTAGCCGATGAATGCGCGCAGCGGCGCGAAAACCAGCGGGATCGCCACCATCAGCGCGACCAGCCATGCCGGGACGCCCAGCTCGACGATCATCACCCGGTTGAGCGTACCGGTCAGCAGCACGATCGCCATGCCCACCGAGACCTGGAACAGAGACAGCCGCAGCAGCCGGCCAAGCGGCAGATCCGGGCTGGCCGCATCCGCGAACGGCAGGAACTGCGGCCCGAGCGCCATCCATTGCTGAACAAATGTCTGGTTCAGCCGTTTCATGCGCGCACCAGCTCCAGAGCTTGAGATGTGTAGAAACCGCTCGCGATCCGCTGCGTACGCGCTGGCTTCCAGGCCGCGAGGTCGGGTTCGCTGGCGAGGAGCCGGCTCAGCTTTCCGTGGCTGATCGGTTCGATCGCGGGGGCGCGGTCCGAGCGCGGGAATACCTTGCCGAGCGTGTGCATCGCCGTGAGCGCGGCGGTGCGCGGGGCAAAGGTCATGAGGATCGCGGTGTCCGTGCGTTCAGCCAGTTGCGCCACGGCGCGGGCGATGTCCTTGCCGTGGTAGTGGATGAGCGAGTCCATCGCGACCGCGTAATCGAACGCGCCCAACTCCTGGTCGATGAAGTCCCCGACCCGGAACTCGATCCGGCCGCCACCTGGAAAGCCTTGCGGTGAACGCTCCCGGGCAAGCTCGATGAGAGACGGCGACAGATCGACCGCCACCACCTCCGCACCGCGTTCAGCCGCCACGACCGACAACGCGCCGGTGCCGCAGCCCGCATCCAGCAGACGCATCCCGCTCAAATCGGCCGGCAGCCAATCCAGCAGGGTCTGACGCATGCGGTCGCGGCCCGCGCGCACAGTGGCGCGGATCCGGCTGACCGGCGCATCGGTGGTGAGCCGCGCCCACGCCTCGACAGCCGTCTTGTCGAAGTATTCACCGAGGCGGCCGCGCCGCGCGATGTAGGTCGGAGTCGGCATTATTCGAACCCGAGGAAGTCGAAGATGGCACGGTCTTTCATGGGCTTGGCGTCGCACGGTTCCACGCCGTTCCAAAGGCTCGCGGCGAGACGCATGTATTCCTGCTTCACCGCCTCCAGCTCCGGCGTGGAGTCCATCTCGAACAGGACCGATTTCTTCAGCCGGCTCTTGCGGATGTCGTCGAGGTCGGGGAAGTGGGCGAGGCGGCGCAGGCCGGTGGCATCGTTGAACCGGTCGATCTCATCGGTGTCCTTGCTACGGTTCGCGACCACGCCGGCGACGCGGACGTTGTAGTTTTTCGATTTTGCGCCGATCGCCGCCACGATGCGGTTCATGGCAAAGATCGAGTCGAAGTCATTCGCCGAAACGATCAGCGCGCGGTCCGCATGTTGAAGCGGGGACGCAAACCCGCCGCAAACCACGTCGCCGAGCACGTCGAAGATCACCACGTCCGTGTCTTCGAGCAAGTGGTGCTCTTTGAGCAGCTTCACAGTCTGGCCGACCACGTAGCCGCCGCAGCCCGTGCCCGCCGGCGGGCCGCCCGCTTCCACGCACATCACACCATTGTAGCCCTCATAAACGAAGTCTTCAGGGCGCAGCTCTTCCGAGTGGAAATCGACCGATTCGAGGGTATCGATCACAGTCGGCACGAGGCTCTTGGTCAGCGTGAAGGTGGAATCGTGCTTCGGATCGCAGCCGATCTGCAGGACGCGCTTGCCATGCGCGGCGAATGCCGCGGACAGGTTCGACGAGGTCGTGCTCTTGCCGATCCCGCCCTTGCCGTAGACGGAGAACACCTTGGCGGTGTCGATCTGAACGGACGGGTCCAGTTGCACCTGGACGCTGCCGTCACCATCCTTACCGCGGGCGCCTGGGCGCTGTCTGTCGAGAAGTACTGTCATGCCGGTCTCCTTGGGCTTTTATGCGGCAACGTGGTCGGCCACGCCTTCGACCTGATCCTCGATTTCTTCGCTTGCGCGGGTCAGGGCTTCCAGCGTCGCCTCGTCGGGTGACCAGTATTGGCGCTCATGCGCTTCGATCAGCCGGCCCGCCATTTTCGCGGACGCTTTCGGGTTCAGTTCCGCAAGCCGCCGGCGCATGTTTTCGTCGAGCACGTAGGTCTCGGTGAGCTGCTGATAGACCCACTCCGGGACCTGCCCGGTGGTGGCCGACCAGCCCATGGTGTTGGTGATGTGCGCCTCGATCTGGCGCACGCCTTCGTAGCCGTGGCGCAGCATGCCCTCGTACCATTTCGGGTTGAGCGCGCGCGTGCGGGTTTCCAGCGAGACCTGCTCGTTGAGGGTCCGCACTGTGCCTTCACCGCGCGTCTGATCGCCGATATAGACCTGGGCCGCTTCGCCCCGCGCGCCCTGGACGGCCTTGCCGATGCCGCCGAGCGTGTCGAAGTAGTGGTCGATCGTGGTGACGCCCAGCTCGACCGATTCGAGGTTCTGGTAGGCGAGTTCGACGTTCGAGAGAACGCTTTGCAGCAACTCCTTCTGGCGCACCGGCTTGCCGGAGCAGCCATAGGCGTAGCACTTGCGGCTCTGGTATGTGTCCGCCAGTTCCGATTCCTCCTCCCATGCGCCGCTATCGAGGAGCTGGTTGACGTTGGATCCATAGGCGCCATCGGCGTTCGAGAACACCCGCAGCGCGGCGGTTTCCAGGTCGCAGCCGTTTTCCTCTGCATAGGTGAGGGCATGCTTGCGGATGAAGTTCTGATCGGCTGGCTCGTCGGCCTCGGCGGCCATGAGCGCGGCTTCGGCCAGCAGGCGCGTTTGCAGCGGCAGCAGGTCGCGGAAGATGCCGGACAGCGTCACGATCACGTCTATGCGCGGGCGGCCCAACTGCTCCAGCGGGATCAGTTCCGCGCCGGCGAGCCGGCCGTAGCTGTCGAAGCGGGGCCGCGCGCCGATCAGGGCGAGCGCCTGCGAGATCTGGCTGCCTTCGGATTTCAGGTTGTCCGTGCCCCACAGAACCATCGCGATGCTCTGCGGCAGCGCGTGGCCGTCCTGCATATAGCGGTCGAGCAGCCGCTGCGCCTGCGCCGCGCCGTCCTGCACCGCGAAGGCGCTCGGCAGGCGGAACGGATCGAAGCCGTGAACGTTGCGCCCCGTCGGCAGGATGTCCGGCGAGCGCAGCAGGTCGCCGCCAGCGACGGGGGGAACGAAGCCGCCGTCGAGCGCGTGAATGAGCGCCGGGATTTCAGTGTCCTGCATCAGCAGATTGTTCGTGCCGGCGAGCTGGCGCGCCATGGCCAAATTGGCCTCGCTGGCTTCGAGCCCCGCGGCCGAGACGGCGTGTTCGGGCGTGTCGCCATCGGCGATCGCATGGGCCGCCTCATCGCTCAGGCTCACGCCATGCGAGGCGTCGGCGATGGAGCGGAGCAGGTCGCTGCGGTCATCCGCGCTCATGGCTTCGCCCACGACATGCAGGCCGTTCGGAATAAGAGTCTGTTCCAGCTCGGCGACATCTTTGGCGAGCTTGCGTACCCGCTCTTGCGCGTCGCCATCCCAGATCGGTTCGGCCTCGGCCAGTTCGAGTTCGGCCGCCTGCGACTGAATGAGAACGGTCAGCTCCTGGCGCTCCTGCTCGTCTTCGGGGGGCAGGGCGCGCCACCGTTCGATGGAGCTTTTCAGGTCCAAAAGCCCGCGGTAGAGGCCGGCATGGGCCACCGGCGGCGTCAGATAGCTGACCAGCGTGGCCGCCGAGCGCCGCTTGGCGATCGTGCCTTCGGACGGGTTGTTCGCCGCATAGAGGTAGATGTTGGGCAGGTCGCCGATCAGACGGTCCGGCCAGCAATTGTCGCTCAGGCCCGACTGCTTGCCCGGCATGAACTCGAGCGCGCCGTGGGTGCCGAAATGCAGGACCGCGTTGGCGTCGAAGTCCTCGCGCAGGTAGCGGTAAAAGGCGGAGAAGGCGTGCGTCGGCGCGAAGCCCTTCTCGAACAGCAGGCGCATCGGATCGCCCTCGTAGCCGAAGGCGGGCTGGACGCCGATGAAGACCTTGCCGAACTGCTTGCCGAGGACGTGGATCGTCCGGCCATCCGTCTGCTGGCGCCCGGGCGCCGGGCCCCACTGCTCCTCGATGTCAGCCAGCCAGCGTTCGCGCTGAACGTGATCGTCGACAGGGATGCGCGCATGGACGTTGGCGTCCGCGCCGTATTCCGCGGCGTTGCCGTGAATGATTTCGTTGCGAAGCGCATCGACCGTTTCGGGCACTTCCACGTCATAGCCGGCCGCCTTGAGCGACTTCAGCGTGTTGTGCAGCGACTCGAACACCGACAGATACGCCGCCGTGCCGGTCGCGCCCCCGTTAGGCGGGAAGTTGAACAGCACGATCGCCAGTTTGCGCTCCTCGCGGGGTGTCTTGCGCAGCCGGACCATCCGTTCGACGCGCGAAGCCAACTGCTCCGAACGGGCAACGCAGACCTGCATCGCGGCAACGCCGTCCTGGCTCTCGAAGCGGCAGTGGCGCTCGCAGCCTTCGCACGGCGCGCCCGAGGCGTCCGCCCGGCCGCCATAGACCAGCGGCGAAGTCGCCCCGTCCAGCTCGGGGATGGCGACCATCATGGTGGTTTCGACCGGCATCAGCCCGCGGTCCGATCCGCCCCATTGCTGAAGCGTCTGGAACTCCATCGCATGCGCGGCGGTGTAGGGGACGTTGAGCTTCTCCAGCATGGTCTGGGCGGCGTTGGAGTCGTTGTAGGCCGGACCACCGACAAGCGAGAAGCCGGTCAGCGACACCACCGCGTCCACGATCGGTTCGCCGTTCTTCATAAAGAAGCGCTCGATCGCCGGACGCGAGTCCAGACCGCTGGCGAAGGCGGGGATCACGCAGAAGCCGCGCGCCTCCAGCGAATGGATGACGCCGTCATAATGGGCCGTGTCGCGCGAGAGGATGTAAGAGCGCATCAACAGCACGCCGACCGTGCCGCGCTCACCCGTGCTCTCCGGCAGTTCCTCGGCGCGCTCGGCGACCCGGCCGACCATCTTCGGGTGATAGACTCCGGTGTCCGGATAAACAACGGGCGCCTGAACATCGATCGTGCCGCGCAAGGCAAGCCGCGCGCCGTCGGCATAGCGGTCGATCAGCTGGCGGACCATGTTGGCGAGGTTGTCGTCCGAACAGGCCAGCCAGTATTGCATTGTCAGGAAGTAGGCCCGCACATCCTGCGCGGTGCCTGGAATAAATTTCAGGATGCGGGGCAGGCGGCGCAGCATCGCCATCTGGCCGGCCCCCGAGCTTTTCTTCTTGTCGCTTGAGCCGCCGCGCAGGCGCTTGAGCAGTTTCACCGCGCCAGAGGGCTCGCCGCCCATGGTGAACTTTCCCATGCGCGTGAGCCGCATGACCTCGCCAGCGGACATGCACGCGACCATCGCGTCACAGTGATCGCGCCGGGCTTCGAGGTCGGGCAGAATCGCCTGGATGTGCTCGTCGAGGAACATCATCGTGACGACGACGATGTGCCCCTTGGCGATGTCAGCGCGGCAGGCTTCGAGCGCTTCCGGGCTCTCCGCCCAGTCGGATGCGGCGTGCAGGCTCAGATTGATGCCGGGGATGTCGCGCCGCAGCGTCTCCCGCGCCCGCTCGGTGGCGGGCGCCAGATGCTTGTCCAGCGTTACGATCACCACATTGACGGGTGCGATTTCAGCGGCCGAAATGTGCTTTTGCATCGTAGAGTGTCTCAACCGTTATCTGTGACAGACCTTTTTCCGCGGCGAAGGCTTCGGCGTTGCGCTTGGCCTTGCCCCGGACGAAGAACGGAATCTTGCGAAGCTCTTTCTCCGCATCCGGCTCCCAGATTATCGGGGCGTTGTCGTCGGGCTCGGCCGTCTCGGCCTCTTCATGTTGCGGCTGGACGCGCGGGCCGGTTTCGCCATGCATCGCCAGGTGCGAGGGCACGGCGTCGTCGTTGAACTCGAAGTCCTCGCGGAACATGCCGAGCAGGTGTTCTTCCAGGCCCATCATCAGAGGGTGGACCCAGTCATCGAAGATCACGTTCGCGCCTTCAAAACCCATCTGCGGCGAGGTGCGCGCGGGGTAGTCCTGCACATGCACGGGCGCGGAGATCACGGCGCAGGCAATGCCGAGGCGCTTGGCGATATGGCGCTCCATCTGCGTGCCGAGTACCAGTTCGGGTTGTTTCTCCTGCACCTGCTCCTCGACCTCGAGGTAGTCGTCAGTGATCAGCGCCTCGATCCCCAGCTCCTTCGCCTTCGCGCGCAGGTCGCGGGCGAATTCGCGGCTGTAGGTGCCAAGGCCCACGACCTCGTAGCCCAACTCTTCCGAGGCGACGCGTGCGGCGGCGAGGGCATGGGTGGCGTCGGCGAAGATGAAGACGCGCTTGCCGGTGAGGTAGTTCGAGTCGATCGAGCGCGAATACCACGGCAGGCGGCATTCAAGCTCTTCGAGCGCCGCAGCCGGGTCGATGCCGGCAAGCTCGGCGACCTCGTGGATGAAGTCGCGTGTGGCGCCCACGCCGATCGGAACGGTCTTGGTCCGCGGCTGCTTGAAATTGCGCTCCAGCCAGCGCGCGACGCCGTCCGCGATCTCGGGATACATGACAACGTTGAAGTGCGCCTCGCCGAGCCGGGCGATGTCGTCGGCCGTGGCGTTCAGCGGCGCGCAGATGTTGACGTCCACGCCGAGCTTGTCCAGCAGATAAGTGATTTCCCGCACGTCGTCGCGGTGACGGAAGCCGAGCGCCGTCGCCCCGAGCAGGTTGCAGCGCGGGCGCGCGCCGGCCTCGCGCGGCGCGGCTTCTTCCGCCGGGCGAACGAGCTTGCGCACAAGCTGGTAGAAGGTTTCCGACGCGCCCCAGTTTTCCTTTTTCTGGTAAGACGGCAGCTCCAGCGGGACGATCGGGATCGGCAATCCGGACGCGCTTGCCAGGCCGGCGGGGTCGTCCTGGATCAGTTCTGCGGTACAGGACGAGCCGACGAACATTGCGTTCGGCTTGAACCGTTCATAGGACGACAGCATTGCGTCGCGGAAAAGCTGGGCGGTGTCCTTGCCGAGATCGCGGGCCTGGAACGTCGTGTAGGTGACAGGCGGGCGGTGATCGCGCCGCTCGATCATCGTGAAGAGCAGGTCGGCATAGGTGTCACCCTGCGGCGCATGGAGGACGTAATGCACATCCTTGAGCGCGGTTGCGATGCGCATGGCCCCGACATGCGGCGGGCCTTCATATGTCCACACGGTCAGTTGCATCGTCGGTCTACACCTTCAGTCTTGCGCGGCGCACGAGCGGACGCGCGAACAGTTCGGCGAGGTCGCCGGCCTGGTCATAGCCCTGGGTCGGCGTGAACAGCAGTTCGATGGACCACTTCGTCGTCAGCCCTTCCGCCTCCAACGGGTTCGCCAGGCCGAGGCCGCACACCGTCATGTCGGGCTTGGCCGCGTAGCAGCGATCGAGCTGCTTTTCCACGTCCTGGCCCTCGGCGAGCTGGACGCCTTCGGGCAGCATGGCCAACTCGTGAGACAGGTGCTGCTGATGCAGATAAGGGGTGCCCACCTCGATCAGCTCCATGCCCATCTCACGCGCGAGGAACCGGGCCAGCGGCACCTCAAGCTGCGAATCGGGGAAGAAGAAGATGCGCCGTCCGGCAAGCTGCGCCCGGTAGTGCTCCAGGGCGCGGTCCGCGCGGGCGCGGCCCGACACGGTGACTTCGTCGAAGGTCGCCTGATCGACCCCCCACTGGTCGGCTGCGGCCTTGAGCCAGCCGGTGGTGCCTTCCGTGCCGAGCGGGAAGGGGGCGGGGATGCGTTTCGCGCCCCGGTCTTCGAGGGCGCGTGCGGTATCGAGCAGATACGGCTGGGCAAGCAGATACCGGGTGTCCGGGCCGACAGGCGGCATCTGGTTCGAGTTGCGCATCGGCAGGTAGAGCGGCGTCGGCAGCCCCATGCGCTCGAACATCCGTGTGAACTGGTCCTCCACCACGTCCGCCAAACAGCCGACGATCAGCAGCGACTGATCGGAACCGGCCGGCAGGACGGGCATTTCCGGCACCATCGAAGCCAGACAGCCATCCTCGCCCTGGGTGAACGTCGTCTCGATACCGCTGCCGGAGTAATTCAGGATGCGCACATCCGGCGCATAGTTCTTCGACAGCCGCTCCGCAGCCTTGGACAAGTCGAGCTTGATAACCTCCGAGGGGCAGGAGCCGACGAGAAACAGGGTCTTGATGTCGGGGCGGCGCTCCAGCAGGCGCGCGACATTGCGATCCAGTTCTTCGTTCACGTCGGCCATCCCGGCCAGGTCGCGCTCATCAATGATGGCGGTTGCGAAGCGCGGC
Source organism: uncultured Hyphomicrobiaceae bacterium (assembly GCA_964346065.1). Lineage (GTDB taxonomy): Bacteria > Pseudomonadota > Alphaproteobacteria > Rhizobiales > Rhodomicrobiaceae > Dichotomicrobium. The sequence continues at coordinate 38,371 of CAYFTI010000001.1, read as the reverse complement.
TCGGCGAAGATCATTACGCCGGCGGCCGACTGCATGAGATGAGCGCAAGTGCGCGAGCCGACGATCAGGAAGAACGCGTCCTGGATCTTGCGGTGCATCCAGATGATGCCGGTGAGGCCACAGAAGACTTCACGCTGGCCGCGCTCGCGGATGACGGGGCGTTCGGTGCATCCCTCTTTCGGCGCGGGAATATCGGCGACGACGGCATGGCTCATTGCGCACCTCCGACCGGACTCAGGGGGGCTTGCGTGGCCGGGCGCTGCTTCATGGCCTCTTCATCGCGCCGCGCCGCGCGCAGCTTCAGGACGAACTGCGCGGCGTTGACGACGTAGGCCGCATAGGCCGCGAGAGCGAGAACCATCTGTTCCAGCGGTGTGCCCCAGTTGAGGAAAACGGCAGCGAGATAGGCGGTGTGCAGCGCCAGCACGAGCATGCTGAACACGTCTTCCCAGAAGAAGGCGGGGGCGAAGAGGTAACGTCCGAAGACCTCCTTTTCCCAGATCGCGCCGGTGACCATGATCGTGTAAAGCACCAGCGTCTTGATCACGATCGACCAGGTCGCCAGCGCGAAGCCTTCGCCTGTCGCGACGTAGCGGATGACAAGAGCCAGGCTCACGAGGAAGACGAGGAACTGAAAGGGGGCGAGCAGGCCCTGAACCAGCGTCCAGGGGGAGGAATCGCGTCTTTCACGCTCTTCCGGCGTGTAAAGCATCGTGCACGTCTCAGACTGATCGGGATGCTTGCGCATCGCTTGACCCTTCGTGACCCGAGAATTGGAGCCAGTCTAATTCCGCCCCACCTCGAGAGTCAACCTTTCTTGACGTAAAGTTTGCTTTACATTCTCGTCGAGGTGTGCCTTAATGAGGACGTGGCCGTAGCGGAATCGCCCGATGCAGTCGCGCGTGGGCGGGGCGTGATGTCCCGACCGCGTCTGAGCCGCAACTTCCGTCCCTATCCGGGAGGTGAGCGACGACGAAAATTTGAGACAAGTCTTCCCAGGGGCAGGGGTGTCGATGTATCTTGACACTGTAACGTTCCGTTATAAGGAACTGCACAGGTGTGTCTGGCCGGCTGCCAGAAGCATCGGCAAGGGAGGATGCGTCAATGCCAGTTACACGGACATCGCAAGCCGACGCCGCCGCGGAAAAGACCGAATATGGGGGAGACGCCGACTACGAGTTCGACGTGGGAGACGACAACGACAGCGGCACTCCGATAATGGCGTGGCGCCCAGCGAGCGATAGCGTAGTGTCTGAACAGCTAAGCCGGACAATCGAAACGGAAGTGATACCGCGCCTCATGCTTGCGCATAGCATGTCGCCGGAGTGGAGCCCGCCCCCGTCGCAGGCCCGCGCGCAACTGAGTTCCGGCAACGTCACGGATTTCGCTCAGCTTCTTCTGGACAATGATGTTTCGCTCGCGACAGCTTATATTGAAGCCCGACGTGCCGAAGGAGCGGAGCTGGGGCAGATTTTCCTTGATCTGATGGCTCCCACCGCCCGTTTGTTGGGGGACTACTGGGATAAGGACTACTGTGATTTCACTCAGGTGGCTCTCGGGCTGAGCATATTGCAGCGGTTGCTGCGCAGATACAGCCCGGCGGCAACCGTGGACGGCGAGTGTAATGCGCCTCTGCGCCAGGCGCTGGTGATGCCAGCGCCCGGTGAGCAGCATACCTTCGGGATCAGCATGGTCGAGGAGTTCATGCGCAGCGGTGGCTGGCATGTCGAGCATCATCCGGCGCAATCTGCTGAAGAACTCGTCCGGATGGTGGCGGATCAGTGGTATGCGGTTGTGGGGCTGTCTCTCAGTCATGAGGGGCTTTATCAAAGGCTGTCGGATTGCATCGGCAATATTCGCCGGGCATCGCGAAATACCAAGATCGGCGTAATGGTCGGCGGGCCGTTCTTCCTTGAGCATCCGGAATTGATCCAAAGCGTCGGCGCGGACGCGACGGCGGTAAACGGCCCCGATGCGGTCTTGCAGGCCCGTGACTTGGTCCACCGCAAGCAGAGCGGCGGATGAGAATAACGATTGAAGCTGCTGGGCAGGGCATTATGAGCGAAAGCACTGCTGTCCCCGATGGTGTGATCCGCTTCGCGGAACCCGAGAAAACCATTGGGGACCTCAATGCGGGTGTCGCCGCGAACGTGATCGCCGCGGCCGCAGATATCGCCTTTATCATCGATGGCGACGGCATCGTGCGCGATCTTGCCCTCAGCGATGAGGAGCTTGCCGCCAGGCCGCGGGAGAACTGGCTGGGCAAATCGTGGCAGGAAACAGTTACAATAGAGAGCAAGCCGAAGATCCGTGAAATGCTCGCCGCTGCGGGCGATGACGCCGCTCCGCGCTGGCGCCAGGTCAATCATCCGATGGCCGAGGGCGATAGCGTGCCGGTTCGCTACGCGGCGGTTCCGCTGGGCAAGAACGGACACATCATAGCTATCGGCCGTGACATGCGCATGATGTCGTCGCTACAGCAGCGACTCATTCACGCTCAGCAGACGATGGAACAGGAGTATGCGCGCCTGCGCCATACCGAGACACGCTACCGTGTTCTGTTCCAGATGAGCTCCGAGCCGGTCATGATCATCAATGCGGCCAACTCGAAGGTGACAGAGGCGAACCCGGCTTCCGCGCGGCTGCTCGAGCGCGACATCGACCGTATCGTGGGCGCGAGTTTTCCGCAGTTGTTCGACAGCAGTAGCCGCAAATCGATCCAGCAGTTGTTCGCCGCGCTCAGAGCATCGGGCCATGCCGACAGTATCAAGGTGTACAGCGCCGAAAGCGGGGCCGAATTCACATTGGGCGCATCGGTTTTCAGACAGGACAGGGCGACGCTGTTCCTGGCGCGCCTGAGCCCCGCGGACGGCGTACCGGCAACAATGGCTGGCGGCAAGGATGCGACCAGCCTGCTCAGTATCGTCGAGAATGCGCCGGAAGGCTTCGTCGTCACGACGACGGACGGCAAGATTCAGACTGCCAATACGGCATTCCTGGAATTGGCTCAGCTTGCGGTCCCGGAGCAGATCCGGGGGGAATCCCTGGATCGCTGGCTCGGACGGCCGGGGGTGGAGTTCAATGCGCTGGTTCACAACCTCATCGAGAACGGCACGATCCGCCTTTTCGAGACCATCGTGAGGGGGCAGTACGGGTCGAGTACGGAAGTAGAGGTGTCGGCCGTGGCCGTGCTCCCGGGCGAGACCCCTTGCCTCGGCTTCGTGATCCGCAATATCAGTGGCCGGCAGACTGGTGTGGAAAGCCAAGAACACCCGATGGCGCGGTCGGTGGAGAAGCTTACCAAGCTCGTTGGCCGGGTCCCGCTGCGCGACCTGGTCCGCGAATCCACGGACATGATCGAGAAGCTCTGCATCGAGGCCGCGCTCGAGCTGACCAACGACAATCGGGCCTCGGCGGCCGAACTTCTGGGTCTCAGCCGCCAGAGCTTGTATGCGAAGCTGCATCGCTACGGCCTGCTCGACAGCGACTCCGTGTCAGACAACGGCGGCTCCAACTAAGGCGGTCGTGTGTGTAAAGTTTGATTGACGCAAATTTGCGTCAAGTGTACTTTACTCCTATGTCAGGCTCAGCGAGATCCCAGTCGGTGTCGCCACCGGCCAAATATCCAGCGCCGTCCGCGATTATCGAGCTCTTGAAGCCGATTACGTGGTTTGCGCCGATGTGGGCGTTCGCTTGCGGCGTTGTCTCGTCCGGCGCCGCCGATTGGGCCAGCCTGCCTGTCATCGCTGCGGGTGTCGTGCTTGCCGGGCCTCTGGTCTGCGGCACAAGCCAGGCTGTCAATGACTGGTTCGACCGGCATGTCGACGCCATCAACGAGCCGAACCGCCCGATCCCCTCGGGCAGGATTCCCGGTGCCTGGGGGCTCTACATCGCCATCACCGGAACCCTGGTTTCACTGGCGGTGTCCGCGGCACTCGGCATCTGGGTTTTCGCCGCCGCCGTCGCAGGGCTGGTCCTGGCCTGGGCTTACAGCATGCCGCCGCTTCGTTTGAAGCAGAACGGCTGGTGGGGCAATGCAGCCGTGGCCCTCTCCTACGAGGGGCTTGCCTGGTTCACCGGCGCCGCCGTGCTGACGGCCGTGCTGCCGGACTGGAAGATCGTCGCGCTCGCCGCCCTCTACAGTTTCGGGGCGCACGGGATCATGACGCTCAACGATTTCAAGGCCATCGAGGGCGACAAGGAGATGGGCGTGCGCTCGCTGCCCGTTCAACTCGGCGCGGATCGTGCGGCCAAGCTGGCCTGTGTCGTCATGGCGCTCCCGCAGGTCGTCGTGATCGGCCTGCTGGTTTCGTGGGGAACGCCGTATCACGCCGCCGGCGTCACCGCGCTGCTGATCGTGCAGCTGTTCCTGATGCGCCGGCTGCTGCGCGACCCGCGCAAGAACGCCCCTTGGTATAACGCAACCGGCACGACGCTTTACGTGCTCGGGATGCTGGTCAGCGCCTTCGCCGTCGGCGCGGTCCTCATGGAGGGAGCATGAGCGCGACACCACTCAGTTGGTTCGGGATCGTGCGACTCGGACTTGTCCAGACCGCCCTGGGCGCGATCGTCGTGCTGACAACCTCGACGCTCAACCGTGTCATGGTGGTCGAGTTGCAGTTCGCCGCGATGCTTCCCGGCGCCTTGGTGGCGCTCCATTATGCCATTCAGGTGCTGCGCCCGCGCTGGGGCTATGGCTCGGACGCGGGGGGACGGCGCACACCGTGGATCATCGCCGGCATGGCGATTCTCGCGCTCGGCGGGGTCGGCGCCGCCGCAGCGACGGCTTTAATGGCGGTCTCGCCCATGGCGGGCATCCTGTGTTCGATCCTCGCCTTCACTGCGATCGGGGTGGGTGTGGGCGCCTCGGGCACGTCCCTGCTGGTCCTGCTGGCAACGCAAACCGCGCCATCCCGGCGGCCGGCGGCGGCGTCACTGGTGTGGATCATGATGATCGCGGGTTTTGTGGTGACGGCTGGGATCGCCGGCAGCTTGCTGGACCCCTACACCCACGCGCGGTTGATCGCGGTTGCCGGCGGCGTGAGCGCGGTTGCCTTCCTGCTGACCGTTGTGGCGGTATGGGGTGTTGAGTCGGCACACGGTCTCCAGGTGGCGGAAAAAGCCGAGCCGGCTGAGCCGAAGCCGCCGTTCATGCAGGCGTTGAGGCAGGTCTGGGCCGAGCCGACGGCCAGACGCTTCACTGTTTTCGTTTTCGTGTCGATGCTGGCTTACAGCGCGCAGGACCTGATCCTGGAGCCGTTCGCGGGTCTGGTCTTCGACTTGACGCCGGGCGAGTCGACCAAGCTGTCCGGGGTTCAGCACGGCGGCGTGCTGGTCGGGATGCTGCTGATAGGCGTCGGCGCAACCGTGATCGGCCACCGCGACGCGGCCAGTCTGCGCCAGTGGACGGTTGCCGGCTGCATCGCATCGGCGGCCGCGCTGATCGGGCTGGCGGCCGGTGCGTTGGTGGGCGCGTCATGGCCACTGTGGAGCAATGTGTTCGCGCTGGGCCTGGCAAACGGGATATTCGCCGTTGCCGCCATCAGCGCAATGATGGCCCACGCCAGTTCCGGCCGCGAGAAGCGTGAGGGCGTACGCATGGGCCTGTGGGGGGCTGCGCAAGCCATCGCCTTCGGGCTCGGCGGTTTCCTCGGCACGGCTGCGGTCGATCTTGCCCGCGCAATCTTTGATACGCCGGTGATGGCGTACGCGACGGTCTTCACGGTTGAAGGCATTCTGTTCCTGATCGCTGCGGTGCTCTCCGTGCGGGTGGCCTGGGCTGCCCGGCGCAACCGCGGCAGCGAACCATCCGGCCCGCCCCTGCAAGCCTTCGCGGCGGGGGAAGGCTATCTCGCAGACGCAAGCGGAAGGTGACCCCCATGACTGAATCGCGGACTTTCGATGTCGTTGTGGTAGGCGGCGGGCCGGCGGGCGCGACGGCGGCTAACGATCTGGCGCTTGAGGGGATGAGCGTGGCGCTGATTGACCGGGGCGGGCGCATCAAGCCCTGCGGCGGTGCGATCCCGCCGAAGTTGCTGCGCGATTTCGCGATTCCCGACCACCTCATGGTCTCACGGGCGACAACCGCCCGGATGGTCGCGCCGTCAAGGAAGGCGGTGGATATGGATATCGGCGGCTTCGTCGGCATGGTCGACCGCGAGGAGTTCGACGAATGGCTGCGCGACCGCGCCCAGCGCAACGGCGCGGCCCGCTTCACTGGCAGTTTCAAGGAGATCTCGCGAGACGGCGACGGCTACACCACGGTGCATTTCGCGCCCAAGGGCGCGCTCAATGATGCGCGTGAAAGCGTGCGCGGGAAACTGGTGATCGGTGCCGACGGCGCCCGATCGGCCGTGGCCAAGCAGGAAATCACGGACGGCGAGAACAACAAGTGTGTCTTCGCCTATCACGAGGTCGTCCGCTCACCCGCGAACGGCGAGAATTTCGATGGCAGCCGCTGCGATGTCTACTATCAGGGCGAAGTATCGCCGGACTTCTACGGCTGGATCTTCCCACACGGGAAATGCACCAGCGTGGGTGTCGGCAGTGCGCAAAAGGGCTTTTCGCTGCGCGGCGCGACGGCGGCGCTGCGGCACAAGTCCGGCCTGGACGGCGTGGAGACCATCCGCTGCGAGGGCGCGCCGATCCCGCTCAAACCCTTGAAGCGATGGGACAACGGCAAGGATGTCCTGCTTGTCGGTGACGCCGCGGGGGTGGTTGCGCCCGCCTCCGGCGAGGGCATCTTTTACGCCATGACCTGCGGGCGCCGCGCGGCGGAAGCCGCGGGCGAGTTCGTGCGCACTGGCGATGCCCGCGCTTTACGCCAGGCGCGCAAGCGTTTCATGAAGGAACATGGGAGCGTGTTCTGGATCCTGGGAATCATGCAGTACTTCTGGTACCGCAACGACGCGCGGCGCGAACGCTTCGTTAATATTTGCGACGATAAGGACGTTCAGCGCTTGACCTGGCAAGCCTACATGAACAAAAAGTTGGTCCGCGCCAATCCCATGGCGCATATCCGTATCTTCTTCAAGGACATGGCGCACCTGCTCCGGATCGTTAACCCATGACGGACAAGGTTTACCGCGCTTCACCACTTTGGACGCAGGTTCTGACGGCGGCGGCGGCGGCGATCGTCGTCGCCGTGCTGGGCGGCAGCATGACGGACATCGGCCCCTGGTATCAGGGGCTGGCCAAGCCGTCCTACCAGCCACCGGACTGGGCGTTCGGTCCCGCTTGGACGCTCATCTTCGCGCTTGCGGCGCTCGCCGGCGTCACCGCCTGGCGCGCTGCGCCAACCGGACCGAGCCGGGAATGGATCATCGGCCTGTTCGCGCTAAACGGCTTCCTTAACGTGCTGTGGACGGTCCTGTTCTTCCGTCTGCAGCGCCCGGACTGGGCGCTCATCGAGGTGGGGGTGTTGTGGCTGTCGGTCCTCGTGCTGCTGATCTATCTCGGGCGGATGTCGAAGTTGGCCGGTGCGCTGATCGTGCCGTATCTCCTCTGGGTCGCATTCGCCGGGCTGGTGAATTACCAGGTTGTCGAGTTGAACGGGCCGTTCTAGCCAATGGAAGCCATTGAGGCGCTGTTCAATTCCGGCCGTGTGGTCGATCTTGCGCTTGTGGTCATGGCTTTGATGACGGCAAGCGTGTGGGTTTATCGGCGCGCCACCGGGCGATTGGTCCCCATCATGGACATGGCGTGGACCGCCGGCGCGGGGGCTTGCCTGTTGCTGGCGCTGCGTGCTGCGCTGACCGAGGCTGCCTGGCCGTGGGTGGCGGTCTTCATGACGGCCGCGCTCATCGCTTATGTCGGGGACATCCGACGCCGGCTCTATACGCGCTAGGCCGGTTCATTGCGCATCCGCAGATGCCGCTTCCGCGCCCGCCTTCACGCGCTCGGCGAGGGCCGCCTCGATGAATGGCGTGAGCTCACCGTCGAGAACCGCGGTCGGGTTGGTGTTTTCCAGCCCCGTGCGCAGATCCTTCACGAGCTGATAGGGCTGTAGGACATAGGAGCGGATCTGATGTCCCCAGCCAATATCCGTCTTGGCCGCCGACTCCGCATACGCCTCCTCCTCGCGCCGCTGCAACTCCATCTCGTACAGCCGGGAGCGCAGCATGGCCCAGGCGCTTGCCCGGTTCTTGTGCTGGGAGCGCTCGTTCTGGCATTGCACCACGATACCGGTGGGCTGATGTGTGATGCGAACCGCGCTGTCGGTGGTGTTCACGTGCTGGCCGCCAGCGCCCGAGGCGCGGAAGGTGTCAATGCGGCAGTCGCTCTCGTTCACAGCGACCTCGATGTTGTCGTCAATGACGGGATAAACCCACACCGACGCGAAGCTCGTGTGGCGGCGCGCGTTCGAATCGAAGGGCGATATGCGCACCAGACGATGAACGCCGGACTCCGTCTTCAGCCAGCCATAGGCGTTATGCCCCTGGACCTGCAGCGTGGCGGACTTGATCCCGGCTTCGTCGCCGTCCTGGATGCCGACCACCTCGACCTTGTACCCGCGGCCTTCGGCCCAGCGGACATACATCCGCATGAGCATCTGCGCCCAGTCCTGGCTTTCGGTGCCGCCCGCCCCGGAATGAATCTCCAGATAGCAGTCATTCGCGTCAGCTTCGCCTGACAACAGCGCCTCGACCTCCTGCTTCTGCACATCCTGGCGCAGGGTCTGAAGCGCCGACACTGCGTCCGAGATGACGTCGTCATCGCTCTCGGCTTCCGCCAGATCGAGCAGCTCGATATTGTCCTTGAGGCGCTGCTCCAACGCGGAATAGGTATTCAGGGCGGTTTCAAGCGATTGGCGCTCGCGCATGATCTGTTGCGCGCGCTCGGCATCGTTCCAGAGGTCGGGATTTTCGATTTCCGCGTTCAGTTCGTTCAGACGTTCCTGTGAGCCATCCCAGTCAAAGATGCCTCCGTATGAGCGCGAGCGATTCGCGAATGTCGTCGACAATTGCCTGCGCTTCGGCACGCATGAAAAACTCCCGTGATTGATCGGGGCGGACGTGCCACCCTTCCTGCATCTTCCCAGTATGTAAGGCGCGCGACACGGCTTGTCAGTAGAGCCCGCCTGCTTCCGGCCGGCGCCCGCTGCCCTCCGCATCGGGGGTGAACGCGCTTGGGGAGCCGACATAAGAAAACGGGTCCGGCGGTTCGTTGCCGGGCTTGAAGGCTTCCATGATAACGTTTTCATCGCCGGCTTGCGCGCGCAGGCCGGTCTTGGCGTTCACCCGGATAAGCTTGATGCCTTCGGGTATGCGGAAGGGAGCGGCTGGCTTGTCCTCGAGCGCCATCTGCATGAACTCGGTGAAGATCGGTGAGGCCACGCCGCCGCCGGTTTCACCGCGTCCCATCGGTTTCGGGTTATCGAAGCCAACGAACACGCCGGCTGCCAGGTCGGGCGTGAAACCGATGAACCAGGCATCCTTTTCCTCGTTGGTTGTGCCCGTCTTGCCGCCGACCGGCTTGCCGATCTTCTGAGCGCGCTGGCCGGTACCGCGCTCGACCACGCCTTCGAGGATGGAAACCATCTGGTACGCGGTCATCGCATCCACCACGCGATCGCGATTGTCGATCAGCTCGGGCTCCTGCTGGCCCAGCCAGGCCTCGGCATCGCAGCCGACGCACTCGCGCTGATCGTGCCGCCACACCGTCTCGCCGTAGCGGTTCTGGATGCGGTCGATCATCGTGGGCGTGATCTTCTTACCGCCATTCACCAGCATGCTGTAGCCGGCGACCATGCGCATCAGGCTCGTTTCGCCAGCGCCCAGCGCCATGGAGAGTACCGGCATCAGGTCATCATAGACGCCGAAGCGGCGCGCATATTCGCGGATGATCGGCATCCCCACGTCCTGCGCAAGCCGAACAGTCATGAGATTGCGCGATTTCTCCACGCCGAGGCGCAGTGTCGAGGGGCCGTAGAACTTGTCCCCGTAGTTTTTCGGACGCCAGAGGCCCTGCTCGCCCGGCTGTTCGACGGCAATCGGGGCGTCAAGAATGATACTCGAGGGCGTGTAACCATTATCGAGCGCGGCGGTATACACGAACGGCTTGAACGCTGAGCCGGGCTGGCGCAGCGCCTGGATACCGCGGTCGAACTGGCTGCGGTCGAAGCTGAAGCCGCCAGCATGTGCAAGAACGCGGCCGGTGTGCGGATCCATGACCGTGATCGCGCCATTGACCTCGGGAACCTGCATCAACCGCCAGCCGGTGTCGGCGCCGGGACGGACGTGATAGCCGGCGATCCGCTTGGTTTCTGCGGCCTGTTGCGCGCTCTCCTGCTGATCCGGAGCCGCGCTGGGCGGTGCGATGTAAACGACATCACCAACACTGAGAACATCGATGGCCGCATCAACCTCCGGACCGCGCACGCCGACGTCGCCTTTCATCACCTGCTTGCGCGCCCACTCGATCTCCTCGACCGGAATGGTGACTTCGCGGCGCGTGCCTTCCAGCTCACCGCTGTTTGTGCGCTGCGGACGAAGGCCGGCAACTGCGCTATCTTCGCTGACCTTCAGGATCACGGAGAGCCGCCAGGGTTCTATATCACCGTAAACCTCCTTGTCGGCCAGCTTTCTGCCCCAGTCCCCCGACGTGTCGATCGTGTCCACGGGGCCGCGCCATCCGTGCCGGCGATCATAGGCAACCAGTCCCTCGCGAAGGGCCTTGCGCGCCTTCACCTGCAGTTCCGGATCGAGCGTCGTGCGCACGGAAAGGCCCCCGCCATACAAGCCCTGCTCATCGTATCGCGCGACTAGGGTGCGGCGCACCTCCTCGGCGAAGTAGTCACCGGCGAACACGCTGCCGCGGAACGGTCTCGGATCCACGTCCAGTCCTTGGTCCGCCGCCGCCTGCGCCTGCTGGGCGGTGACATAGCCGTTGTCGTGCATCTGTCCGATCACCCAGTTGCGCCGGGAAATCGCGCGCTCGGTGTCGCGGAACGGATGATAGTTGTTGGGGGCCTTTGGCAGCGCGGCGAGGTAGGCCGCCTCGTGGATCTCGAGCTCGTGAAGCTCCTTGCCGAAATAGTTCAGCGAAGCCGCCGCGATCCCGTAAGAGCCCATGCCGAAATAGATTTCGTTGAGGTAAAGCTCCAGGATCTTCGCCTTGTCGAAGGCCCGCTCCATCCGGATCGCGAGCATTGCCTCCTGGACCTTGCGCTGAAGGCTGCGCTCGTTGCTCAACAGAAAGTTCTTGGCAACCTGCTGCGTGATCGTCGAGGCGCCGACGAGACGCTGGCCGTTCATGTAGTTGCGGATGTTGGTAACGACCGCGCGCATGATGGCGGGGATGTCGATGCCGCCGTGCTCGAAGAAATTCTTGTCTTCTGCCGAAAGGAACGCGTGGATCGCAACATCGGGGACTGTTTCGACGGGAACGTAAATCCGTTCCTCGCGCGCGTACTCTGCGATCAGCCGCCCGTCATTCGCGTGCAGCCGGGTCATGACTTTCGGTTCGTAGTCTGCCAGCGCTTCATAATCGGGGAGTTCCTGGGAAAACTGCCACAGAATATACGCCGCGATGGCCGCGCCGGTCAGGAAGACGATGACCCCGGCTGTGAACAGAAAGCCAAACAGCCGCAGCATGATGCTCTTCCGCCGTTTCGGCCGGCGCTGCGGTTCAGTCTTCAGAGTGAATGGCATCGTTATGAGATTTCCCCTGTGGCTGCTGCCCTGGTCCCGGCCAGGTCGCAAGTCGAACCGGACACAAGCATCGCGTGACTGGAGCGTCTCATGTTAAGTGATTTGCGTCGGGACAGTCACTCACCGCGGCGATCTATACCCAGTTGAGGCGCGCTGTCTAATACGGCAAGCGAACCTCACGTTTGTGAAAGAACGCCTTGACCGCTCCAGCCGTGAGCTTGGCCACGTTTTCACGCCATTTCGCCGACTTCAGCAATGTCTCGTCCTTGGGGTTGGTCAGATACCCCAGTTCCAAAAGAACAGACGGAACATCCGGGGCCCCGAGCACCCGAAAATCCGCGGACCGCATCGGCTTCTTATTCAATGCGATTTCGCCCTTCAATTTTGTCAACATTGTGCGACCGAAGGCGATGGAATAGTTCTTGGTCTCCCGCCTCATGAGATCCAGCAGGATCATGCTGACTTCACCCTGGGTGTCGTCGATATCCATACCGGCGATGAGGTCCGCGCTGTTCTCCTTGGCTGCCAGCAGCCGTGCCTGCTCGTCCGAGGCTTCCTCGGACAGGGTATAGATCGTCGCGCCGCGAACCAGCTTGGCGTAACGTTCTGCCAGAGCATCGGCATGGATGGAGATGAACAGGTCGGCGTCATGCTGATCGGCGATCTCGACGCGCTGACCGAGCGGCAGGAAGATGTCCTTGTCGCGCGTGAGAAAGACGTTGAACTTGCCGAGCGCATCAAGCCGGTCCCTGAGCGCCTTCGAAAAGGCCAGAACAACATCCTTCTCCCGAGTGCCGTCCTTGCCGATTGCGCCGGGATCAACGCCGCCATGCCCTGGATCGATGACGATCACCGGCCGGGACTTGCGCTCATCGCGCTGGCCAGATGTCGCGCCATCGGAGGGTGTGCGGCGCTTGCCCCGCTCGGGCGGCTTGCCGACGACGGTGGCCTGGCCCGACTGCTTGGCGAATTCACTGGCGCTGATCGCAACAAGCTCGATCACCAGACGGACAGGCTGGTCGTTGGCCGCGTCCTGGACGAAAGCCTTCTCAACACGAACCGGCTTCACCACGTCTATGACAATCCGGGACTTGCCGGGGCTGAAGAGCCCATAACGAAAGCCGCTGATCAGCCCGAGGCCCTTCGTGCCCAGCCTGGGCGGCATCTGGAAGTTGACTTCCGGCAGGTCGACGACGACGCGGTACGGATTGCCGAGGGTGAAAACCCGGAAATCCACCGGCTTCGACAGGTCGGCAACGAATCGGGTCTTCCTCAGGTCGCCGCCAACGCGTGCATCATTGGCAACCGGATCGGCGAGTGCGGAATCAGCAGCCGCGATCAATAAGACGACCCCGAGCAGGAGTGCGCCGGCTTGCCGGAGAACGCGGGCCGCCAAATTTGAAGTGACCATTCGCGCGAGCATCTGGTTGCGAGTGAAGCGCATTGAGTCCATTGCAGTCTCTTGTGTGCCGGAACCCTGGTAACGCCGCCGTGACAACAGGCCATGGTTGATGACAAAGCGCAAGAGGTCTGCTCCCGCGCGCAGAGTTAAAGGTATCTTTTTATTCCAGCGCCATTGTGGCGAGGCAATACTGAGTGCTTGCTGTCAGCGTGATAGCCGTTTATGAACACAAGGGCAGCAACATGCCGCTGAAGAGCCCTGTCCGAAGATTTCCGTGCGTTCGGCGGCGTGTTAGGCTCAAAGCATCGAGTCGCGATGACGATTGCGGCGCCAGCGGCCCGCGCGAATTGCGCGGGTGATGCGTGCGCCCGCCGCCCGTTCGGGCATTGTCGGAATGCCACGGCTCGATGCGCGTAGATGGACGGCGTGAGATCGTGCTTGGCACCAATGGAATCGCGCCCGGAGATCGCAAGGTATTCGCATGGTTGCGCCGCCGGTACGCCGGCAGTTCCGGCCATGGTTAACAGATACCGCCGCTGAGCCCTCGGGCAGGCGCGCGGAAAACGGGTTGAACGGCGTTCACCCGGACCTGTTTCGCGCCGAAGTTTTTGGCGCATGAAACGCAAGAGACGGTCTTTAGCGGAGCTGCGCTGACAGACCCGACATGGTCTGACGGCATCCAGCCGAGGAAAAAGACTACCTATGCAACACGAGAATCGCGTCGCAATGCTTCGTCACCTGGAGACCAGTGATAGGACGGCCGACCTCTACCGCTCCGGCGCAGTGGAGGCGGCGGCTGTTGATATCCATGCACTGTCTCCGGCTGCCTATGGCGCTGCGACGCTCCGTTTACGTGCGCGCGCCAAGTGTAAGCGCCGGTCGGCTCTTTGCGAAAAGCCCCGGCGCGGTCCGGCATTGCGCGCGCTGGAGACAGAACACAATGGGAAACAAGATGCTCATCGACGCCGCGCACCCGGAAGAGACCCGGGTCGTTGTGCTGCGCGGCGAACGGGTCGAGGAATTTGACTTTGAATCAGCCGCGCGCAAACAGTTACGCGGCAATATCTATCTGGCGAAAATAACGCGGGTCGAGTCTTCGCTTCAAGCCGCGTTCGTTGATTATGGCGGGAACCGCCACGGATTCCTCGCGTTTAACGAAATTCACCCGGATTACTATCAGATCCCGGTGGCCGACCGGCGGGCGCTGCTGGAAGAGGAAGCGCAGCTTTCGCGCGACAACGCCGACAACGGTGCCGATGACGCTGGCGAGGAAACAGGCGCCGACCGCGCCGGTCACGAAGATTCCGACGGCACGGACGACGAGCGAGAAACCGAAAACGCGGATGTCATGGCCCTTGACAGCGTGCTTCCTGCCGAGATTTCGGAGGAACTGGCCGCCGCTGTCTCCCGGGCCGAGGACGCAGCCGACGAAATCCCGCGGGAGGCGCAGACAGCCAAGAGCCAGCGCCTGACCGAACGGCTGGAGGCGCTCACTCAGGACGCTCTTGACGAGGATGACAACCGCGACGAGACGCTGGACGCCGAATCGTTGCGGGAGGCGGAGAGCGCGCCCGAAGACGACGCGAATGGTGACACCCCCGCTGTCAAGGATGGCGACGGGGTCGAGGCCGTCGGCTCCGGCGACGCACTCGAGGAAGTGGCTCAGCGCCGTCCGAGACGGCGCAAGCGCAACTACAAGATCCAGGAAGTCATCCGGCGCCGGCAAATTCTCCTTGTCCAGGTCGTCAAGGAGGAGCGGGGCAATAAGGGCGCGGCTCTGACCACGTATCTTTCCCTTGCCGGGCGTTACACCGTCTTGATGCCCAATACGGCGTCAGGCGGCGGCATCTCGCGCAAGATCGCCTCACCAGCCGATCGCAAGCGTTTGCGCCAGATCGTCGATGAACTGGACGTGCCCGAGGGGATGGGGCTGATTATCCGCACAGCCGGCGCAAGCCGGACGAAAGCGGAGATCAAGCGTGACTTCGAGTACCTGCTGCGCCTGTGGGAGAACGTCCGCGACCTGACGCTGGACTCCACGGCGCCCGCGCTTGTTTACGAGGAAGGCAACCTCATCAAGCGCTCAATTCGTGACCTGTACAACAAGGAGATCGATGAGGTTCAGGTCGCCGGCGAGACGGCCTACCGCGAGGCCAAGGACTTCATGCGCATGATCATGCCGAGCCATGCGAAAAACGTGAAGCCCTACAAGGAGCCAGAGCCGATCTTCATCAAGAACAATGTCGAGCGCCAGCTCGATGCGATGTACAGCCCCTATGTCACGCTGAAGTCCGGTGGCTATATCGTCATCAACCAGACCGAGGCGCTGGTTTCGGTCGACGTCAACTCGGGCAAGGCCACCAAGCAGCACTCCATCGAGGATACCGCGCTGCGCACGAACATGGAGGCCGCCGAGGAGATCGCGCGCCAGTTGCGCCTTCGCGATCTCGCGGGGCTGATCGTCATCGACTTCATCGACATGGAAGAGCGGCGCAACAACCGCTCCGTGGAGCGCAAGCTCAAGGAGTCGCTGCGCCACGACCGCGCGCGCATCCAGATCGGGCGCATCAGCGCCTTCGGCCTGCTGGAAATGTCGCGACAGCGCATCCGTACTGGCGTGCTTGAAGGCTCGACCACCGTATGCCCGCACTGCCAGGGCACGGGGATCATCCGCTCGACGGAGTCCGTCGCGCTGTCGGTTTTGCGGGCGCTCGAGGATTACTTGCGCTCCAGCAAGGTAGCGGATCTCACGGCGGTCACGTCGGGCGACGTCGCGCTATATATCCTGAATCATAAGCGGGAATACCTGAACGACATCGAACGCCGGTTCGGCGTGCGGCTCGGCGTCGTGACCGACGAGCGGATGCAGGGCAGCAGCTTCACCCTGGAGAAGATGGCGCAACAGTCG
Source organism: uncultured Hyphomicrobiaceae bacterium (assembly GCA_964346065.1). Lineage (GTDB taxonomy): Bacteria > Pseudomonadota > Alphaproteobacteria > Rhizobiales > Rhodomicrobiaceae > Dichotomicrobium. The sequence goes on along the minus strand of CAYFTI010000001.1, from coordinate 22,410 downwards.
GGCGCGCCCGAAACCGACAACAATGTCGTCGTCCAGATGGATTGGGGTTCCGAGGCGCCGGGAAATGGCAAGGCCGAAAGCGAAGAAGAGACGAGGAAGCGCTCGCGGCGCAAATCCCGCCGGCGCGGGCGTAACGGACGCAGCGATGGTTTGGACGCCCCCTCACGCGACGAAGCGCAGGCCGAAGCCGAAGAGGCGCCCGCTGAAGAGGCTGATGCCGCGACCCAGACAGAAACCGAAGAGGAGCAGCGCGCGCGCAAGTCGCGCAGGCGTGGGCGGCGCGGCGGCCGTCGCCAGCGGGCCCGGCGCGAAAGCGGTGGGGAGGTGACAGCCGGCGCCGACGGCACGGACGAAGGCGATGCAGCGGATCACGTTCGCGGACCCGATGATGTCACCGAAACAGAGCTTGCGGCGAGCGAGGCCGTTCAATCGGACCACGGCGCTCCTGCGGAGCCTGCCGCGCAGGCTGGGACGGGGCAAGGCGAGCGAGCAACGCCGGCTGCCCGCGAACAGGAACAGGAGGCGTCCGAAGCTGAGCCGGAGCAGAGCATGGAACCCGCTGAGGCGGGGGTTGACCACCTGCAAGCCGAGCCTGTTGCAGCCGAGGGCGAGGCCGATCAGGAGCGTCCGCGCCGGCGCGGCTGGTGGCAACGGCGCTGACACGGTCTCGGCGCCAAGGTCCTGTCCGCCAGTGTTTGAAGCGGAAACCCGGGCGCCACGTCCGCTGGCACGGGGCTCGCGAGGTCACGCTGTGGGCAAGGGCCACGCGAAGCCGTCTAGCGGCGCCTAATCAGCCGTGGCCCCCTCCATCTCGATCTGATCAAGGGGGCACTCTCGTCCCTTCTTGCGGCATTTGCGGCGATATTCGCCGGCCCAGAACTCGTAGATGCCAAGCGCCTTGGCGGCCTCGGCGCATTCAAGGATCAGCGCCTCGCGCCCAGCGTCCGAGTTGATATCCTTCCACGCTTTTTTCTGCTTCTTGGTGCGCCCGCATCCGACGCAGACACCGCGCTTGTCCTTGCAGATATCGATACAGGGGGAGGGGAGTTTGTCGCCCTTCTTACCCAACCTTGCCTCCTGATGTTGCCTACTGTCACTGACTTCTCAGCATAAGAGAGCCTGAGCTGCACGATCAAGAATTATCGTTGGGTCACATGAAGAGCCGCTCATCCTCCATGCCCTTGTACAGGTCGGCCACATACGCACCGTAACCGTTATAGAGCTGGGTTGGCACTTCCTTGTCGGTCCCGATCACCTCCTCGGTGGCCTGGCTCCAGCGCGGGTGCGATACTTCCGGGTTTACGTTCGCCCAGAAGCCGTACTCTGTCGGCGCAATCTCTTCCCAGAAGGTCTTGGGGCGTTCGTCCGTAAAGGTGAACCGCACGAGGGATTTCGCTGATTTGAAACCGTATTTCCAAGGCACCGCGAGGCGGATCGGCGCACCGTTCTGTTTCGGCACCGGCTTTCCATACATGCCCGTGGCGAGGAACGCGAGATCGTTGGCCGCTTCCTTGATCGTCAGGCCTTCGGTGTAAGGCCACGGATACCAGCCCTGACGCTGCCCGCGCGCCACATCCGGGTTCATGAAGGTCTGCATCTTGACGTACTTGGCCTTGCCGAGCGGTTTCGCCAGGTTCAGCAGCGCCTTCATTGGAAAGCCGCTCCAGGGGATGACCATTGACCATGCTTCAACGCAGCGCAGGCGGTACACCCGCTCCTCCAGCGGCATCTTCCCGAGCAGATCATCGATGCCGATCTTGAAGGGTTTTTCTACCTGGCCCTCGATAGCGATTTCCCAGGGTCGGATCGGCAGGGCCTGCGCCGCCGAGGATATGCGTTTGCTGGATCCGAACTCGTAGAAGTTGTTGTACGTGGTAGCGGTCTCCTCGGAGGTGATCTCGCGCGAGACCTCGTAGGTGTCGTTTCGCGTCACGGGATAGCGACCTGCGCTTGGATCTGCAGCCGAGCCAGTGTCCTCTACGGTGTCCTCTTGCTCTGAGCCGCAACCGCTCAGTCCGCCGCCGACGAGACCGGCGCCAGCCACCAGTGCGGCGCCCCGCATGAACCGCCGGCGGTTCAGGAACACCGCTTCATCCGTCACGAAGCTCTCGGGCAGCTGCCAGCCCTTCTTGCGAATGCAACGCATCTTGGTCTCCCACGTATTGCTTTGTTCACGACATGGTGAGACCCGCCTTGGGATCACAGACTCAATCACGCTTTTGCGATCATTCGTCGCCTGTCTCAGGCTGCTGCGGACCCGCTGGCGATAACCTGCTCGGCGAGCTTGCCGTTCAACGGCTGCAAATGGTCGAAGCGTGCGGTAAAGGTTCCGACCCCGGCCGTGGCCGAGCGCAGTTCGAGGATCAGGTCACGCGTCTCCGCTTCGGGCATTTCGCCCCAAACGACATCCCAACCGGGCCAGCCCTGACGGGCGTCGAACCCCTGAATGTGTCCGCGCCGCGTGGAAATGATCTGATTGATCTTCGGCGTCGCGTCGGACGGCGTCGCGATCTCGACCGCGCTGATCGGCTCCAGCAGAACGGGCTCGCATTGCGGCATCCCCTCGGCCATCGCCAGCCGGCCGGCGGCGCGGAACGCCTGTTCGGATGAATCGACGCTGTGATAGGAGCCGTCCTTCAGGCAGACCGCGACATCGACGACGGGAAACCCGAGCGGACCTTCGCCGAGATAGTCTGTCACGCCGGCTTCCACGGCGGAAATGTATTGCTTCGGCACGGCGCCGCCGGTGATCGTCTCGGAGAATTCGAAGCCACTGCCGCGCGGGAGCGGCTTGATCTCCAGCACGACATCGCCGAACTGGCCGTGGCCGCCGCTTTGCTTCTTGTGTCGGCCGCGGACTTCGGTGCCTTTGCGGATCGTCTCCTTGTAAGGGATCTTGCGCGGCCGGGTCTCCGCCTTGATTCCGTACTTGGTTTGCAGGCGCTCAAGCGCGAGCCGGAGATGCATCTCCCCGAACCCCCACAACTCCATCCCTCCGGTCTCGTGGTTGTTGATGAAAACGAGCGAGGGGTCTTCGTCCGTGATCTTGCCGAGCGCGGTGGTCAGCCTGACCTCGTCCTTGCGTTCTGCCGCGTTGATGGCGACGCCGTAGACCGGGGCCATCCCGGTCGCGATGAAGTGCTTTCGCGGTTCATCTTTTGCGGTGGAGGCCATGTCGCCGGTCGCGGCGTGGTCCAGCCGACCGAGCGCTGCGGTTTCGCCCAGTCCCGCCGGACCGCGTTTCGTCGTCTCGGCGCCTTTCATGGCGAAAACCCCGGCGCAGCGGTCTTCGCCTTCCGGCGCGTAAACCGTCATTCCTTCAGAGACCTCCCCGCGCAGCACGCGAGTGAGGGAAAGTTTGCCGCCATGAGGCGTGTGAAGGGTCTTGAAGATCGCGAGCGCGCTCGGCCAGGAGGCAACACCCAGCCGCTCGGCTGCCTGGTCTGCGGTCGGGGCCTCATGGCGCAGCGCCTTGAGCAGCCTGAATATGCCGTTGCCGCGTTCCGCCGAGCCGATCAGGACCGGGCAGATCGCCCCTTCGCGCAACTCCTTCGCGAGATCGTCGAAGACCCGGTCACGCGGCGGCTCGATATCCTCCAGAAGCTGTTCCATGAGCTGGTCGTCGTAATCGGCGAGCTGTTCCAGCATCGAGAAGCGGGCCTCGGCCTCGCGATTGCCGGCCTCCGCAGGGACTTCGACAACCTCGCTCGGGGCGTGTTCGCGGTAGACGAAGGCGCGCTCCAGCGCCAGGTCGATGAAGCCGGTGACGATGCCCTTTTCCCAGATCGGAATATGGCGCAGCACCAGCGGGCGCTGGCTGGCCGGCTGCAGCATCGGCAGGATGTCGCGGATGCGCATGTCGGTCTTGTCGATCTTGTTGAGGAACAGGAAATGCGGGATGCCCTGCTGCTCCAGGTCCCTGAGCGTGACCTGAAGCGCAGGAACCTTGCGCGGGTCGGCCTCGCAGACGACCACCGCAGCGTCGCAAGCGGCGATGGCAGGCACGTTTTCATGATGGAATTCGACCGAGCCCGGACAGTCGAGGAAGGTGAAGGATTCGCCGATGAATTCCGTCTGGCCGACGTTCATCTCCACGCTCATCTGGTGGTTGCGCGCGGAGGAGTCATGGTCGCCAAGCGTGTTGCCGTCACCTACGGAGCCCTGCCGGGTAATCGCGCCTGTGCGCGCCATCAGGGCTTCGAGCAGCGTTGTCTTGCCGCTGGAATACGGACCGACCAGAGCCACGCAACGGGGGCCGTGGGTGTCATGCGCGCCGGTAGCCGCCATTTTTTCCTCCGCAGTTTATTTATCGGCATCTTGCTTCACGACATATCGTCGCAAGCACATGCGGAGATGGCAAGGGCGCGGGCGCGATTATTTCAGCGCAGGACCGGAACGACAGGCGCGCCGAGTCCGCCTCTGGCGGGGGCACGGCCCAAGACATCAAGCGTTTCATTGCTGGAAATGCTACGGGGCGGTAGGGCGGGAGCGAATAGGAGCTTTCGCGCATATCGCGTCAAGAGTTCCGCACTATTTATGCGGCCAGCCGTAACTGGTTCGCGCGTGCGCGCGTTACAGATTCGGTCCAATGCTACAAGCGTATTGTTGCTGTTGTGACGCATTTCTGTGTTTGATAAGCGCCATTATTCGGGGCCTGCTCGATTGACTTTCGCCGGCCGGGCAAGGCATGAGCCGGGCGTTCTGCTTGGGCAGCGCGTTCGCTCGTTATCAGCGCTGGCCGCGGCCACGCCGATGCCCCAGACCAAACGAAAAATGCAGAAAGGACCGGGAGGACATGCGCGAAGGGAGGAATTTTACTTTAGCAGCGATCAGCGTCGTGGCCGTCGCGCTTGCCACGATGCTGCCAGCCTCGGCGGCGGAGCCGACCTGTCCGCCGAAGATCGTGAGCCCGTCGGATGGATCGACCATTTCTCTGACGCCGACCATCAAATTCGAGCCGACCGGGCGGAACTGCAATCCGAACTGGAAAGTGATCGAGGTTCACGTCTTCCATGACGATACCGGTCGCGTTATCTACGATCGGAAAGTCGATCGCGGCAGCAGTCGCGGATACTCGTCAAACATGCTTCCCTTTGTGCGCAGCATCCCTCAAGGGGAACTGCGGCCGGGAGAGCGCTATAGTCTTCAAATTACCGTCACAATACCCAGGGTCTTCCGCCCGAAATGGGCGACCGAAAGGACCAGCATAACTGTGCGGACGCGAAGCCGAACCGGCGGCGGGCAGGACAACAGCGTAAGCTGGGAACCGGGCATTGACCGTCCGGGGTCCGACTACCGCAACTTCACGCTCGCAAACGATCAGCCGGGTTTGTGCGCGCGGCAATGCGAACAGGAGCGCCGTTGCGCGGCCTATACGTATGTCAAACCGGGCATTCAGGGGCCCAAGGCGCGGTGCTGGCTGAAGGACTCGGTCCCCAGACGGGTTGCCAATGACTGCTGCGTGTCTGGCGTGAAATAGGACAGATCAAGCGGCGCGTGGCCGATGTTCGATGAACGCCAGGCGCAGCATGTTCGTCGCGCCGGGTGTTCCCAGTGGCACGCCCGCCGAGATGATCACGCGCTGGCCCGGTTCTGCGAAGCCCCACTCACGGGCGATGCCGCAGGCACGCTCGACCATGTCATCCAGATCGCTCGGGTCGTCGGTCAGCACGCAGCGCAGGCCCCAGACAAGCGCGAGCCGCCGCGCGGTCTCCGGTACAGGCGTCAGGGCGAGGACACGCGTTCCGGGGCGATGCTGCACCGCGCGCAAGGCCGTTGCACCGGTCGCGGTGTAGGAGATGATCAAGGCCAGGTTCAGCGAGCGGGCGATGGAGCAGGCTGCGGCGCTGATCGCGCCGGGGGCCGTATCAACCGGGCCGAGATCCGGGGCATGGATGATGCTGTCATAGAGCGGATCGTCTTCGACCTCGGCCGCGATGCGCGCCATGGTTTCCACCGCCTCGGCCGGATACTTGCCCATCGCGGACTCCGCCGAGAGCATGATCGCGTCGGCGCCTTCAAACACGGCCGTCGCAACGTCGGAGACCTCCGCGCGCGTCGGAGCCGGCGCTTCGATCATCGATTCCAGCATCTGCGTGGCGATGACGATGGGTTTGCCCGCGCGGCGCGCCGCGCGCGTCAGTGACTTCTGCAGGCCCGGCACCTGCTCCAGCGGCATCTCCACACCAAGGTCGCCGCGCGCCACCATGAGGGCATCGGCGCGCTCGAGGATCGGCTCGATCCGCTGGACCGCCGCCGGCTTCTCGATCTTGGCCATGATCGCCGCGCGGCCGCGTGCCAGTTTTGCGGCTTCGGCGATATCGTCCTCGCGCTGCACGAACGATAGGGCAAGCCAGTCGACACCGAGCCCGAGCGTAAAGTCGAGATCCGCCCGGTCCTTTGGCGTCAGCGCGCCCACCGGCAGCACCGTATCGGGCAAGCTGATCCCCTTGCGGCCGGAAAGAGGGCCGCCCACCACGACCTGAGCGGAAATCGTTTCAGCATCCGCTTCGGTCACGTCCAGCCGCAGCTTGCCGTCGTCGAGCAAAAGCCGGTCTCCGGGCGCGACGCTCTTGAAGATTTCGGGATGCGGCAGCTGGACGCGCTCAGACGATCCGGGCTTTTCCGATTGATCGAACCGGAAAGAAGCGCCCTCTTTGAGCGTCACGGCGTCTCCGGCGAATTCCCCGACCCGGAGTTTGGGGCCCTGCAGATCAACGAGGATACCGATAGGCTTGTGCCCCCGGGCTTCCGCAGCACGGATCGCCTGAACCGCGGCTTTCGCCCCGTCGTGCGATGTATGGCTCATGTTGATGCGGAAGGTGTCGGCCCCGGCGGCGATGAGGCGATCGATCATCTCCGGGCTGGACGAGGCCGGCCCGAGCGTTGCGACGATCTTGACCTGGCGGTGCTGTATCATCGGGCCAGCGCCGCGTCGCGCTCGACGTCGCTCAGGCGATCGATCGAGACGTTTCCAGCAATCGACATGGCTTATGGCTTCACGTGTTGGCATGTTGTCTGAATACGGGATCGTCCGCCGACGCTGGAGCACGATCCCGTTTGCCGTGTCATGCATACGGCTGAGTATCCCGCGGGACAAGTGTGCCAAAGATGAAATCGCGGTGATCGGGGCGGGATAATCGCCGATCGAGGATCGTCGCACGCGTGCACCGGGATATGGCCAGCCTTCTGGCAGCCACCCTGGGGGCGCTGAGGCTGAAGGTCAGAGACGGTTCACTCGGCGGAGGCGACGTTGTCTTCGCTGTCGGTCATCCGGATCGTCCAGTTGGTTTCTTCCTCGGTATCGACCTCGAAGAAACTCTTCTCGTCATAACCGCGCTCGCTGCAGTTATTGACACCGCGGATCGTGAAGGCCTTTTCCTTGATGCACATGCTCGCTTCCCCGCCCCACTCGCCGCCGCGGTCATAGTCGACGGCATGGACGTAATAAAACCGTGCGCTCAGAGCCCCGTTGATGAGGATTTTGCAGTCCTGCGCCGCGACATTCCACCAGCCTTCGCTCACCCATCCCTCAGGGTCCTTGTAGCCGATAGCTGCCCCGATGCGGCTGGAGGTCATGTTGCACAGCCGCAAGAATCCGTCGCCGGAGGCTTTTTGGGTTGTTTCCTGCTTCGAGGTGGATCGCAGCGGGTTGAAATCCCATACCGCGAAAGCGGCAAACGAGAAGGCCGCCGCAAAGGCAACAATCCCGGCGACGATGACCCAGCTCAACGATCCCCCGGGGTCCGGTGATCGGTACGTCATGGAGACCTCATGGCAAGGATCGGCATGGCGAGAGCCGGTTTCCAGAAGGATCGGCCGTCATGCATCAGCGTCATTCCTCCAGCGGTTCGATCAGGAGCGCGCGAAAATCGTTCACGTTGGTCTGCGTCGGCCCCGTGACAACATGATCGCCTAATATACCGAAGAAGGTTTGCGAATCGTTATTCTGGAGAAATGTGGCTGCTTCGAGGTCTGCTGCGGCCGCGCGCGTCAGCGTGTCAGGATAGATGAGTGCGCCCGCCGGGTCGTCCGCCGCGCCGGATCCGCCATCGGTCCCGTCGGTGTCCGCGGCCAGCCCCCAGATGCCGGGTGCCCCATCGAGCGCCAAGGCAAGCGCCAGGGCATATTCCTGGTTTGGACCGCCGCGCCCGTTGCCCCGGATCGTCACCGTTACCTCGCCGCCCGATAGCAGCGCCACGCGTTCGCCGCCACGCTGAAGCTCGCGCGCTTGTGCGGCATGGGCTGCAGCCAGATCGCGGGCCTCGCCCTCCAGGGCATCGCCAAGAACCACGGGCTGGTATCCCAGTGCCCGTGCCGTCCGGGCGGCCGCATCGAGAGACTGCGCAGCGGTTGCGGCAAGCATGTAGGTCGTTGGCTCGAACGCGGAATCACCCGGCTTCGGTGTTTCGTTGGCTGGATCGTTGAGGGCCGCGTCGATGGCGGGGCCGGGTGTGATGCCGGCGTCTGCGAGGATGGCCCCAGCCTGCGTCAGTGTCGTCGGGTCCGGGGCGGTGGGGCCGGAGCCGATTGCATCGGGTGCGTCACCAGACACGTCGGAAATCGCAAGTGTCAGGACGCGGGCGGGTGCCGCGGCGGCAGCCAGCCGTCCGCCCTTGAAGCGGGACAGGTGCTTGCGTACGCAGTTGATCTGGCTGATCGTGGCGCCGGACCGCAGGAGCGATTGCGTGAGTTCCTGCTTGTCCGCGAGGGTGAGTCCAGGCACCGGCGCGGCGCATATGGCCGACGCGCCCCCGGACAGCAGGACGAGCACCAGGTCGTCCGCCCCGGCCGCGCCTGCGCGCTGGAGGGCAGCTTCGGCCCCGCGCACGCTGCCGGCATCGGGGACCGGATGCCCCGCTTCGATAATTTCGGTGTGCTCAAGAGGAACACCGTAGCCGTGGCGCGTGACCGCCAGCGCCTCGTAGCGTCCCGCCGCGATTGCCGGGGCGTAGTGCTGCTCGGCGACTCGAGCCATGCCGGCGGCGGCCTTCCCGCAGGCGATCACGATGATGCGCCCCTCGGGTGGCGGCGGAAACAGCGCTGGCAAGCAGACCGCTGGCTGGGCACGCTCCACGGCGGCCTCGAGCAGGGCGATCAAATCGGCGCGATGTGGATTTTGGACCATTGCAACCCTGCATATCACTAAAGATGTGCAGAGCAAGGCTTTGCTTTCGAGACAACTTCCATTAGTTAAAGATTCTCGCTGGAGGGAGTCCAAAGCGCCTTGCCTGGCGCGATCTGATAACCACAGTCTGCAAAATGCTCAAGAATACGGAGACTGAAACACCGGACGCGCAGTCCGGCGATAACGCCTTTGAATTCATTGCGGGCGCACCGGATGCGGGCCTTGTGATCACCTGCGATCACGCGAGCAACGCCTTTCCGCCCGGCTATGGAACGCTCGGCCTGCCGCCGGAGCAGCTTGAACGCCATATCGCCTATGACATCGGGGCTGCAAGCGTGACGCGCCGCCTCGCCGAACTCCTTGGCGCCCCCGCCGTGTTATCGCGGTTCTCCCGCCTGTTCATCGATCCGAACCGGGCGCCGGAAGACCCCACGCTGATCATGCGGATCTCCGACGGGGCGGTTGTGCCGGGCAACGCGCGGATTGATGCCCGCGAGGTGGCGCACCGGCTCAACACATATTACCGCCCTTATCATGCCGCGATCGATGCCGTGCTCGACGGGGCGGTCGCTGCAGGAAAGCCGCCGGCGATTTTCTCGATCCACAGCTTCACGGATAACTGGCGCGGCCATCCACGCCCCTGGCACGCCACGGTCCTGTGGGACAAGGATCCGCGCTTCGCCAAGCCGCTGGTCGATGCGCTTCATGCCGAGCCGGACATTGTTGCCGGCGAAAACGAGCCTTACAGCGGGCGCCTCAAGGGCGACAGTATGTATGAACACGGCACCAACCGCGGATTCGCGCATGCCCTGATCGAGATTCGTCAGGACCTGATCCGGGACGATGCCGGACAACAGGCCTGGGCCGAGCGGTTGGCGCGGATTATCGCGCGCATTCTCGGTTCACGCGGCACCAAGCATGGATTGCATCGCATACATTACTATGGCTCCTTTGCGGATGAAGAGGCATTGTTGCCCCATGTCAGATCGCCACGCGAGGAGGAGTTGATGCGCGAGATCGACCCCAAGACTGCAACCGAGATCGAGGCTGCCGTATTCCGGCGGCTGGTCAGCCATCTGCGCGAGCGCACGGACGTGCAGAACATCGACATGATGAACCTGGCGGGATTCTGCCGGAACTGCCTGTCGAACTGGTATCTTGAAGCCGCCGAGGAACGCGGTTTCGACCTGTCGAAGGCCGAATCGCGCGAACTCGTCTACGGCATGCCCTATGACGAGTGGAAAGCGAAGTATCAGACAGATGCAACGCCGGAGCAGATGGACCGCTTTCAGGATGCCCAGGGCGACGGCCACTGAGCCGGCTCGTCCACACGTTTGCGCCAGGTTCTGGATAACGAGACGTGCACGCTTGAGGCGTCAGACGCAGCCCCGTAGCGTCACAGGCTGAACGGGCCCTCGGCCCGCGACGGCCGGGACCACGACCCTCAACCCTAACCGCACAGGCCGCCCGAATGAGCGAACTTCACGAAAGCGCCCGCCAGCAACTGCGCGCCATCATCGAACGTATCGAACGTCTGGAAGAAGAGAAGGCCGCGCTCACCGCCGATTTACGTGAGGTCTACGCCGAGGCGAAGGGCCATGGCTTCGACACCAAGGCGCTGCGCAAGATCGTGCAGATGCGCAAGAAGCAAGCGCATGAGCGCCAGGAAGAAGAGGCGGTTCTGTCCACCTATCTCCATGCGCTGGGAATGCTGCAGGATACGCCGTCGTGGCAGCCTTCAGACAGCGAAGGTGATGCGCCGCAGGAGGACGCGGCCTAGAGGCTCGGAAGAGCGCTGGGACGGCATCGACTCCGATCGAGCGGGATACTGCCCCATTCTCATGAAGTGCCGGAGGGATATCGAAGAGCCCCGCTTTCGACCGCCGGCCCCACCTTGGACGCGGGGGCTGGGACACAGGAAATGCGTCCAAAGCGGGAGCCTTCCGGCGGGCATTGCGCATCAACGCGCGCGCCACCTCCGCAGTGCCAGTTAGCGAACGCGCGTCCAGGTCACGCCCTTGCAGAAAATCCCGCCGAGCACGCATCCTTCCAGTTCGAGCTTGCGCTTGCTTTTCACCGTGATCACGCCGGAATAGGTTTCGCCGTCGCGGGTGTTGTAGAGTTGGCCTTTCCAGGCGTATTTCCCCGACTTGCGCGCACCCTCCATGATCACGATGCCTTCCACGGACCGCGAGCGCAGCTCGGGATTCGGGTTGTGAACATCCTTGCGCGAGGGATCGCGAACCTTGATTACCTTCGCGCAAAGGCCCCCGCCGCATTTGTACATGCGCACCAGTGATCCATTTTCCGGATGCTTCCAGACCCCGAAAGCGTCTGCCGCGCTTGCAGCAAAGGCCGGACCGGCAGGCATGGCGAGGCCAAATACCATGGCTGCGAGAAAAATGCGCATTATCGTCTCCTCCCTGACTTTTTATGATGGCTGGCGGACCTGGCCATTGACTCGGCGTTGCGTTGCGCCGCTGCTTGGTGTCTAGTCGAATTCAATGTCAAGACAGGCCACCTGCTTGCAAGCTAGCAATGCCTGACGTTAACGTAAACCCGGAGGCGCAGGACGGCATCGCGCCTTCCGGAGGCTGTTCGGAGCCGCGCATGGAGCGTTTCTTTGTCGATCTGGGGTAAAATCGCTGGTGCTGCCACGGGGCTCGCGCTCGGCGGGCCGCTCGGGGCGCTGCTCGGCGGACTGGCCGGGCATTATGCGATCGACCGGGAAAACGATGAGGCCGCAGACCTTCAGCAGCGCGAGGTGGCCTTCTCGATGGGCGTGATCGCGCTGGGCGCGAAGATGGCAAAGGCCGACGGTGTCGTGACCAAGGATGAGGTCACGGCCTTCAAGGACGTCTTCAAGGTGCCGGACAGCGAAGTGAAGAACGTCGCGCGGCTGTTCAACCTCGCGAAGAAGGATGTGGCCGGATATGACTCTTACGCCAAACAGCTTGCGCGGTTGTTCCAGGATGACCGGGAGACGCTGAAGGCCGTGCTTGATGGCTTGTTCCATATCGCGAAGGCGGATGATGTGCTCCATCCCAGCGAAGAGGACTACCTCGCCTCGGTCGCGCGCCACTTTGGATTTTCGGACACGGAGTTTGCGTATATCCGGGCCCGCCATGTCGAGGCCGAGGAACGCAGCCCCTATGACGTGCTTGAGGTCGATCCGTCAATCAGCGACGAGGAGTTGAAGAAGCGGTACCGTGAACTGGTGCGCGAGAATCACCCGGATCGGCTGATGGCGCGCGGCGTGCCCGAAGAGTTCATCGAGATCGCGAACAAGAAGATCGCCGCTATCAATCAGGCGTATGATGAGATCGCCAAGGAGCGTGGCCTTTAAGGCGCCGCACGTCGGCGCGCGTGTTGCATTGGCTGGAGTGCTTTGCTGAGACCGGAGTCCCCGCTGGCCGACAGGGTCGCGCCGTCGCCCAACTACGAGGCGCGGCGGACTGGCACGTCCCCCGATATGGTCCTGTTACACTATACCGGCATGAATGAAGCGGAGGCTGCGGTTCAATGGCTGGCCAATCCAAGATCGCGCGTCTCGGCGCACTATCTTGTCGACGCGGATGGCGCGATCATCCAGATGGTCCCGGAGGCCAAGCGCGCCTGGCACGCTGGCGATTCGTTCTGGGCCGGCGAGCGCGATATCAACAGCGTCTCCATCGGCATCGAGATCCACAACGCCGGGCACGAGGCGCCGGAAGGTCTGCCACCTTATCCGCGCCTGCAGATGGAAGCACTCGCCGCACTGTGCCGGGACATCGCCGCGCGCTGGTCCATTGTGCCGGCGCGAGTTCTCGGGCATTCCGATGTGTCACCCGCGCGCAAGATCGATCCGGGCGAACATTTCGACTGGGAGTGGCTGTCGCGCCAAGGTGTTTGTATCTGGGTGCCGCCGGCTCCCGTTCTCGACGACGTTGGCATTGCGGTCGGCGCTGAAGATGACGAGGTTTTCGATCTGAAGGCCAAGCTGGCGGGTGTCGGTTACGGCCTCACCAGCGGGCGCCGCTACGATAGCGCGACGCAGGCTGTAGTCGCCGCGTTCCAGCGGCGCTTTCGGCCGGCGCGCGTTGATGGCCGGGCGGATTCATCGACGCGTGAGACTCTCGACAATCTGATCAGCGTCCTGAAGGCGCAGTCGTTCCGCTAGCCAGATCCACCATTCGCCTGATGTCCGCGGGTGTCGCACCCCCGGCGCGCAAGCTGGCCAGGCTCAGATCGCCCGCGCTTTTGGAGAGCTTGCGGCCCGTCTCGTCCAGGATCAGACGGTGATGATGATATGCCGGCGTCGGCAAGCCAAGCAGCTTCTGCAAGAGCACATGCAGATCGGTTGCGGCTTCGAGGTCAGTGCCGCGAACCACATGGGTTATGCCCTGCAGCGCATCGTCGACGACCGTTGCGAGGTGATAGCTTGCCGGGGTGTCCTTGCGCACGATGACGGCATCTCCCCAACGCGCCGGCTCCGCGACGCATGTGCGCTGCTCTCCGGAGGGGACGAAAACGCGGTAATTCAGAGGTTCGCCGTCGACCGCCGCAAGCGCACGCGTCATGTCCAGCCGCATTGCATGTGGTCGGCCTTCAGCAACCCGTGCAGCGACCGCTTCGGAAGGAGCATCGCGGTATATGCCGGGGTAAAGCGGTGCCCCGTCCGGGTCACGGGCGGTCAGGCCCGCCTTGGCCACCGCGTCGCCGATCTCCTTGCGGGTGGCGAAGCAGGGGTAGAGCAGAGCGCGATCGGCGAGCCGCTGAGCGATCTCGCGATAAGTATCAAAATGGTCCGATTGCCGTCGCACCGGCTCTTCCCATCGCAGGCCGAGCCAGCCGAGATCGTCATAGATCGCTTCCTCGTAGTCCCGCCGGCAGCGGGCCGTATCAATATCATCGATGCGCAGGAGAAACCGTGCGCCCATGGCCTGCGCGGTCTCGAAAGCCATAAGCGCGGCATAGGCGTGGCCCAGATGCAGCCGCCCGTTCGGGCTGGGGGCGAAACGGATAGCGCGGGGTGGTTCTGGGTCGCCGGACATGGCTGCCCCGCGGCCTCAGACTGCAGCCGACGGGCCCATGGCCTCGTCGAGATAGGGGCCGATGACGTCGTCCAACAGGTCGTCGAGCTTGCCCTCGAAGAAGTGATTGGCACCGTGCACCACGTCATGCGTGATCGAGATGCCTTTCTGGTTTTTCAGCTTGTTGACGAGGCTGCGCACGGCCTCCGGGGGGGCCACCCTGTCAGCGTCGCCGTTGACGATCAGCCCGGACGACGGGCAGGGCGCGAGGAAGCTGAAGTCATAGAGGTTGGCGGGCGGGGCGACGGAGATGAAGCCCGCGATTTCCGGTCGGCGCATGAGAAGCTGCATGGAAATCCACGCCCCGAAAGACACCCCAGCAATCCAGCACGAGCGTGCATCCGGGTTGTAGACTTGCAGCCAGTCCAGCGCCGTGGCCGCGTCGGAGAGTTCGCCCGGGCCATTGTCGAAAAGGCCCTGGCTGCGGCCCACGCCGCGGAAATTCATCCGCAGCACTGAGAACCCGCGCCGGGCGAAGGCATAATACAGATGATAGACGATGGGATTGTTCATCGTGCCGCCGAACTGCGGATGCGGATGCAGGATCAGCGCGACGGGCGACTCTGAGGCTGTTTCGTGATGATACCGGCCTTCGAGCCGGCCGGCTGGACCGTTGATGATGACTTCAGGCATGTCAGACCGTTATGTCGAGATGATTTCTGTGGCGGGCGTACCATGTTTGGCGCGGCCTTGGGCGCAAGAGCCGCCCTGGAAAAGGGGGACGGGCGCGCTTGCGCCGTATATGAGCCATCGGCGTCGCCGTGATACTTGACTGCTGCACTCAGATAATTTATGTGTCTAATTAGAATGTTTCAAAAGATACCGGTTTCCGGCTATCGTGGATGATGCGATTGGTGTGTTTAACACGCCGAAACGAGAAATTCGAAGATTTATGTCGCAGCGCTCTGGCAGTTTTCACGCTCGATACCGCCAAGCTCGGCACTGGAACGGGAGTTTCGAGCCATGCAACTGAGTACGAAAGGCCGGTACGCGGTCATGGCAATGGTTGATCTGGCGTCGCGCTCGTCAGACAGCCCGGTCAGGCTGGCCTCGATTGCCGAAAAACAGCAGATTTCCCTGGCGTACCTGGAACAGTTGTTCACCAAGCTCCGCCGCACCGGCCTGGTGACATCCGCGCGTGGCCCGGGCGGAGGTTATCGGCTCTCGCGGGACCCGGAGAAGATTTTCGTGTCCGAAATCATGACGGCGGTGGACGAGCCGATCAAGATGACGCGCTGCATCACGGGCAGCGAAATCGCCTGTATCGGCAACAAGGGGCGCTGCCTCACGCATGATCTCTGGCGCGCGTTGAGCGATCATATCCTGCTGTTCCTGCAGACGGTGACGCTGCGCGATGTTCTCGACGGGGATCTTGTGCTCAAGGATGACGTGTTTGCGCCCGCGCTCGACGCGTGCACGAAGTTCGAAGGAGCTACCGCCGAATGATCCGCGTTCGCTGTTACTTCGATCACAACGCGTCGTCGCCGCTGCGCCCGGAAGCGCGTGAAGCGATGATCAACGCGTTTGATCTGATCGGGAATGCCTCATCGGTGCATGCGGAGGGCCGTTCGGCGCGGGCGGTCATCGAGGATGCGCGCGAGCAAGTTGCCCGGTTGTGCGGCGCGCAGATCTCGCAGGTGATTTTCACCAGTGGCGGCACCGAATCCAACGTTGCTGCGCTGTCACCGGGATGGCTGAGCAAGCTGGATGGCTACGACCCGGACAAGGCGCGGCTTTTCACCTCGGCCATCGAGCACCCCTCGGCTTATCAGGGGGGCGGTTTCAAGCCCGAGAGAATGACGCGACTGCCGGTTACGGAACATGGCGTGGTTGACCTGGACGCCGCGGGCCGTCTGATCCGCCAGCATGCCGCTGACGTGGACGGCGCGCCGTTTCTGGTTTCGGTGATGAGCGCGAATAACGAGACGGGCGCAATCCAGCCGACCGCCGAACTCGGCGAGATCGTGCGCGAGGCCGGAGGCGTGCTTCATTGCGATGCCGTGCAATCGCTTGGCCGCCTTCCGGTGGATGTGCGCGGGCTTGGCGCGGACCTGGTCAGCGTGTCGGCCCACAAGTTCGGCGGTCCGAAGGGGGCTGGTGCCCTTATCGTCGCGCGCGATGAACTGCACGACCCGGCGCCCGTAATGCATGGCGGCGGACAAGAACGCGGCCGGCGCGCGGGAACGGAGAACATAGCCGCCATCGCCGGTTTTGGCGCCGCTGCGGAGGCGGTTCGGCACGAATTGGCCGCCGGGACCGGGATCGACGCCGTGCAGCCGCTGCGTGACCGCCTGGAGACCGAGTTGAAGCGCATAGCGCCGGACGCGTGGGTCGCGGCTGAGGATACGTCTCGGCTTCCGAACACCACTTGCGTCGCCGTGCCCGGTCTGCATGGCGAAACGCTGGTGATCGCCATGGATCTCGAAGGCATAGCAGTGAGCGCCGGTTCGGCTTGTTCGTCCGGCAAGGTCGAACGCAGCCATGTGCTGGATGCGATGGGGCTGGATAATGAAACCGCAGCCGGTGCCATTCGTATCAGTTTGGGATGGAATTCTCGGGAGGCTGAGGTGGATCGCTTCCTGAGCGCCTGGCAGGCGATCTATGAACGGCGAAAACACCGCCCGGCGGCTGCTTGAGCCGTCCAAGACAAGAAGAGATACCGCGGGTTTCAGACAGATACAAGCAACGAACAGGAGTAAGAGACATGGCCGATCTCGATACCATTGAACGTGTTAAGGACATCGAAGTCGACAAGTACAAGTACGGCTTCACGACCGACATCGAGTCCGTCAAGGCACCAAAGGGGCTGAACGAGGACATCATCCGGTTCATCTCTCAGAAGAAGGAGGAGCCGGAATGGATGCTGGAGTGGCGGCTGGACGCGTATCAGCGCTGGCTGACCATGAAGGAGCCGACCTGGGCGAAGGTGGAATATCCGCCGATCGACTTCCAGGACATCTACTTTTATTCGGCGCCCAAGTCGATGGACGGTCCGCAGAGCCTGGATGAAGTCGATTCCGAACTCCTGCGCACTTATGAGAAGCTGGGCATTCCGCTGAAGGAGCAGGAAGTGCTCGCCGGTGTGCGCAAGCAGGACGAGCCCAGTCAGCTTGAGGAAGACAGCGGCTATCAGTCGAGCAACGTCGCCATCGACGCGGTCTTCGACAGTGTGTCTGTCGTGACGACCTTCAAGGAGGAACTGGCGAAGGCGGGCGTGATCTTCTGCTCGATCTCGGAGGCAATGCGCGACTATCCGGACCTTGTGCAGAAGTATCTCGGAACCGTCGTGCCGAAGTCGGACAACTACTTCGCCGGGCTGAACTCCGCTGTGTTCACGGACGGCTCGTTCGTGTATGTGCCGGAAGGGGTGCGCTGCCCGATGGAGCTGTCGACCTACTTCCGCATCAACGAGAAGGACACTGGCCAGTTCGAGCGGACACTGATCATCGCGGATAAGGGCTCTTATGTCAGCTATCTCGAGGGCTGTACCGCCCCGTCGCGCGATGAGAACCAGCTTCATGCCGCGGTGGTCGAACTGATCGCGCTGGATGACGCGGAGATCAAGTACTCGACGGTGCAGAACTGGTATCCGGGCGATGCCGAAGGCAAGGGCGGCGTCTACAACTTCGTGACCAAGCGCGGCGACTGCCGTGGCAAGAACGCGAAGATTTCGTGGACGCAGGTCGAAACCGGTTCGGCGATCACGTGGAAATATCCGAGCTGCATTCTGCGCGGCGACAACTCCCGCGGCGAGTTCTACTCGATCGCGATCTCGAACGGCCGCCAGCAGATCGACAGCGGCACGAAGATGATCCATCTGGGCAAGAATACCTCCAGCCGGATCGTGTCGAAGGGTATCGCGGCGGGCGAGTCCGAGAACACCTATCGCGGTCTGGTCTCGGCGCATCGCAAGGCCCGTGAGTCGCGCAATTTCACGCAGTGCGACAGCCTGCTGATCGGCGATACCTGCGGCGCGCACACGGTGCCCTATATCGAGTCCAAGAACCCGACGGCGCAGTTCGAGCACGAGGCGACGACCTCCAAGATTTCCGATGAGCAGCTGTTCTATGCCATGCAGCGCGGTCTGTCGGAGGAAGAGGCGGTCGCGCTCATCGTCAACGGCTTCGTGCGCGACGTGATCCAGCAGCTTCCGATGGAGTTCATGGCCGAGACGCAGCGCCTGATCGGCATCAGCCTGGAGGGGTCGGTCGGCTAACAGCCGGCCGCGCCCGCCGCGCCAGAGGGATAGTGAACACCGGACAATAAGGATAAACGACACATGCTTGAGATCGAGAACCTCCACGTGAAGATCGCGGAGGACGACACGGAAATCATCCGGGGCCTCAACCTGCAAGTGCCCAAGGGAGAGGTCCACGCAATCATGGGGCCGAACGGCTCCGGCAAGTCGACGCTGGCTTATGTGCTGGCGGGCAAGGACGACTACGAGGTCACCGAGGGCGCGATCAAGTGGAATGGCGAGGATCTGCTCGAGATGGCGCCGGACGAGCGCGCTCGGGCGGGCGTCTTCCTGGCGTTCCAGTACCCGCTGGAGATCGCCGGCGTGGCCTCGATGACGTTCCTGCGGACATCGCTGAACGCGCATCGCAAGGGGCGGGGCGAGAGCGAACTGACCACGCCGGATTTCATGAAGCTGGTGCGCGAGAAGGCCGGCGATCTCGGCATCTCCATGGACATGCTGAAGCGTCCGGTGAACACCGGTTTTTCAGGCGGTGAGAAAAAGCGCTTCGAAATCCTGCAAATGGCGCTTCTGGAGCCGGGCATGTGCGTGCTGGACGAGACGGACTCCGGTCTCGATATCGACGCGGTGCGCATTGTGTCGGATGGCGTCAACAAGCTCCGCGACCCGAACCGGGCAATCCTGCTGATCACCCATTATCAGCGGTTGCTCGACTACATCGTGCCCGATCACGTCCATGTGCTCATCAATGGCAGGATCGCGCGCTCGGGCGACAAGGATTTGGCGCGAGAACTGGAGAAGTCCGGTTATGCCGCCTATGACAATCAAGCCGCGTAAATGGAGCCAGCGATGAACATCGAAACGCCATTGCGCGTCACGGAAGACCACTCGCCGGCCGAGGCGGGGCTGCTGCGCACGTTTGAACACCGCGTCGCCTCGGAGGAGGATACGCGGCTACGCCAGCTTCGCGAACACGCCATCGCCGCCTTCGCGCGCAACGGGCTGCCGCACCGGCGGGTCGAGGAATGGAAATATACCGACCTGCGCGCCCGGATGCGCGAGGCATTCGCGCCTGCTCCGAGGGTCGACGGGATCAGTGCGGCGGATGTCGAGCAGGTGCGCGGGCATTTCGCAGCACTTGATGCGCATGTCGTGGTGTTCGTCAACGGATACCACCAGCCGACTCCGGCGATCGATGCGCCGAACGTGCAGGTGATGAGCCTTGCCGAGGCGCTGGACAGCCGGCCCGCCTGGTTCGAGGAGATGTTTGGCCAGGTGAACCCGAAGGACCCGGAAACGGTCGCGAACCTGGCCACGGCGTTCATGACGGATGGGGCGGTCATCCGGGTGGCGGTCCCGGCCAACGGTGCAGCCCCCAAGCCGATCCACCTGGTCAATATCAATACCAGCGAGGAGCCGGCCGGTGTCGCGGCGCGAAATCTCATCCGGGTGGAGAAGGGCGCGCAAGCCACGATCATCGAGCATCACGTGAGTATGGGCGATGCCGCGTTCCACACCTTCACGATGACCGAGCTTTTTGCCGACGAGGGATCGCAGGTCGAGCACATCAAGATACAAGACGAGAACCAGGCCGCCACGCATCTGGCGAGCTGGAACCTGCGGCTGGAAGCCGAGGCGAGTTACCGTGCAACGCACCTCAATGTCGGCGGAGACCTGACGCGCAATCAGGTGTTTTTGCGGTACGCTGGCGAGGGCGCTTCAGCGGAGGTCAACGGCGTATGTCTTGGGCGTGACACCCAGCATTTCGACACGACCATGCTGATCGAACACGCTGTGCCGAACTGCATGAGCCGCGAACTGGTAAAATCCGTTCTGGATGACAAGTCGCGTTCGGTGTTTCAGGCGAAGGTTCATGTTCACCCCGGCGCGCAGAAGACCGATGGCAAGCAGATGGCGAACGCGTTGCTGCTGTCGGATCAGGCGGAATTCGACTCCAAGCCGGAGCTTGAAATCTACGCTGACGACGTTGTCTGCGGCCATGGCTCGACATCGGGCCAGCTGGATGAAGAGGCCATGTTCTATCTTCGCTCGCGCGGGATCGCGGAGCCGGAAGCACGGGCGCTGCTGATTGCCGCTTTCGTGGACGAGGTGTTCGACGGCATCGAGGATGACACCTTGCGCGAGGCGCTCACGGCGCGTACGGGCGATTGGCTTCGCTACGCGATCGAAGCCAGCGCAGACGTCAACGGGTAAGGAAAGCCGATTTGATGGACGAGGCGAATATACTGCCGACAGATGAGTCAAAGCCGGTGACGGCCGGCCCGCTGGATCCGGTGAAGATCCGCGACGACTTCCCGATTCTCTCCCGCGAGGTTTACGGCAAGCCGCTGGTGTATCTTGACAACGCGGCTTCCGCGCAGAAACCGAAAGCGGTGCTCGACGCCATCACCGGTGTCTACGAGCATGAATATGCCAATGTCCATCGCGGCTTGCATTACCTGAGTAACGCGGCCACCGACGCTTACGAGAGCGCGCGGGCGATCACCGCGAAGTTCCTGAATGCGCCGTCGAGCGACCAGATCGTTTTCACCAGCAATGCGACAGCGGCGATCAACCTCGTCGCCCAATCCTTCGGCGGGATGCGCATCGGCGAAGGCGACGAGATCGCGCTCACGATCATGGAGCACCACTCGAACATTGTGCCCTGGCACTATCACCGCGAGCGGGCCGGCGCCCGGCTCGTCTGGGTGCCGGTCGGTGACGACGGCTCGTTCAGCCTCGAAGACTTCGAGAAGGCGCTCAGCCCGCGCACCAAGATGGTCGCGATCACGCATATGTCGAACGTGCTCGGGACCGTGGTGCCGATAAAGGAAGTTACGCGCATCGCTCATGAGCGCGGCATTCCGGTGCTGGTCGACGGCTGCCAGGGCGCGGTTCACCTGCCGGTCGACGTGCAGGACATAGGTTGCGATTTCTACGTGTTCGGCGGGCACAAAGTCTACGGGCCCTCGGGCGTCGGCGTGCTTTATGCCAAGCGTGAGCACCTTGAGGCGATGCCGCCATTCCTGGGTGGCGGCGAGATGATCGAGTCGGTCGGTACGGACGAGATTACCTATGGTGAGCCGCCGTACAAGTTCGAGGCCGGGACGCCGCCAATCGCACAGGTTATCGGGCTCGGCGCGGCGCTGGATTACATGATGGGTCTCGGGCGTGAGCGCATCGCCGCACACGAGGAACGCTTGCGGGCCTATGCGCATGAACGGCTCAAGGCAATCAATTCTCTGCGGTTGATCGGGGATGCGCCGGGCAAGGGCGCGATCCTGTCATTCGAGATGAAGGACGCGCACGCCCATGACATGGCGACGATCATGGATCGCTCGGGCGTGGCGGTGCGTGCGGGGCATCACTGTGCCGAGCCGCTGATGGCGCGCTTCGGCGTGAATGCGACATGCCGGGCTTCGTTCGCGGTTTACAATACCAAGGACGAGGTGGATGCGCTGGCCGACGCAATCACGCGCGCACAAAGATTTTTCGCGTAAGGGAGCCAAGGAAATGAACGACGGGATAACGGAAGCAGCCGAGGTGCCGGCCAAGCAGCCAAACGATGGCGAAGCTCTGGAGCAACAGTCGCAGGCGACAGAGGCCGAGGCTTCGGAGAATGCGCAAGAGCAGCAGTCGGCCATTCCGCAGAATGAGCTGGAGCGGATGAGCTCGGATATCATTGCGGCACTGAAGTCGGTTTATGACCCGGAAATACCGGTCGACATTTACGAGCTCGGGCTGATCTACCGGGTCGAGATCGAAGATGATCGCATGGTCAAGGTGCTCATGACGCTCACCGCACCAGGCTGTCCTGTTGCCGGGGAAATGCCGATCTGGGTGGAAAATGCCGTCAGCGCCGTGCCTGGCGTGAGCGGTGCGAAGGTTGAACTGACCTTTGACCCGCCATGGGATATGACGCGCATGTCCGAAGAAGCGCAGATGACGCTGGGGGTCTTCTAGCCGGCAGGGCGCAGGCCCCAGGCGACTGGCAGCCCAGGCGCCACGGCTGG